>JBKOWY010000140.1:0-34013 GCA_046724655.1 Actinomycetota bacterium | reverse complement strand
AGGCGCTCCAGTAGGAGGGCGCGCTCACGCGGTCCCAGCGACGGCGACCGCGCGACGTCGAACAGCAGCTCCACCCGGGTGTTCGCCGTGTTGGCGTGCTGGCCGCCCGGGCCGCCGCTGGCGGAGAAGCGCCACTCGAGCTCGTCGACCGGGATCGCGCACGTCCCGGTCACGCGGAGCCATCGCACGCGCGGGCACGGTACCCGGACGCCCGGAGAGATGATTCGAATGCCCTGGTCAGCGCACGACCGCGGTTGACATCGTCCAGGCCTCTTCTAGAGTGGCGGCCGTCACACTGGACTGGCTGGTCAAGCCGGGCTGGGGCTTTGCCGACCAGGCGGGGCCTGCGCCCCGATGGATGCGGGGGGACGAGACGTGCGCGAATCGCACCGGCACGTGACGCGCAAGCGGTGGCTTCGGTTCGTGGCGTTGGGGGCCGGATTGGCCCTGTTCGTCGCCGCGTGCGGCGGCGGCGGCGGCAGCGCCGGTGGTAAGGGCGCCCAGCGGGGGGTGCCCCAGGACAAGGGCAAGCCCGTCCTCGGCGGATCGGTCACGTACGGCCTCGAGGCCGAGACCCTCGGCGGCTTCTGCCCGCCCACCGCCCAGCTGGCAGCGGGCGGCATCCAAGTGTTCCAGGCGCTGTACGACACGCTCACGGTGCCCAACGACAAGGGTGAGTACGTCCCGTACCTTGCGAAGTCGGTCGAGCACAACGCCGACTACACGCAGTGGACGATCGTCTTGCGCGATGGCATCACGTTCCACAACGGCTCGCCGCTAAACGCCGACGCGGTGAAGCTCAACCTCGACCGCTTCCGGAGGGGCGTGCTCTTCCAGTTCGTGTTCCCCGACGTCTCCGACGTGGCGGTTGTCGACCCGATGACCGTGAGAGTGACGACGCGCGTGCCGTGGGTGGCGTTCCCGGCGTTCCTGTGGTCAACAGGTCGTCTCGGAATGGCGGCACCTGAGCAGCTCAACAACGAGAGCACGTGCGCGCAGAACCCCATCGGCACCGGGCCGTTCAAGTTCCAGGAGTGGACGCCGAACGATCACCTCACCACAGTGAAGAACCCGAACTACTGGCAGAAGGACAAGTTCGGCAATCAGCTCCCGTACCTCGACCAGATCACGTTCCGGCCACAGCCGGATGAGTCGCAGCGCGTGAACGGGCTCTCGGCCGGCGACCTCGACATCATCCACACGGACGACGGCCAGCAAATCAGCAGGCTGCGCGATCAGGCCAAAAGCGGGTCCATCAAGATGCTGGAGACAGACCGGGCCGCCGAGGTCGCGCACACGATGTTGAACGCGGGGAAGCCGCCCTTCGACAACCTGAACGCGCGGCTGGCGGTCGCGTACGCCAGCGACCGCAACGCACTCAACTTGTTGTCGAACAACCAGGTCACGCCCACCTGGGACCAGCCGTATGCGCCCGAGACGCTCGGCTACCAGAAGGACCCCGGGTTCCCGAAGCAGGATCCGAAGAAGGCCGAAGAGTTCGTCAACAAGTACAAGCAGGAGACCGGCCAGAGCGAGCTGCGCTTCGTCCTGCGTTCGACGCCCGACCCGAGCACTCAGCAGCTGGCTGCGGCGGTGAAGGACCAGGCCGAGAAGGTCCCCGGCATCAGCGTGGATGTCGCGCCGCCGACGGAGCAGAGCCAGTACATCAACCTGGCGATCGGCGGTGACTTCGAGGCGATCCTGTGGCGCAACTTCCCCGGCGGCGACCCCGACACGCTGACCGTGTGGTGGAAGAGCCAATTGCCGAACGCGCAAGGCGAGCTGACCCGCAACACCATCAACTTCGGCCGGATCAACAACCCGAAGATCGACCAGGACCTCACCGAGGCCCGTTCCGAGACCGACCAGGCGAAGCGCAAGGCGCTCTACGAGGACATCGGCAAGGAGTTCGCGAAGAACGCCTACAACATCTGGGGGTGGCTAACGCTCTGGGCGTTCCCGGCCAAGACGAGCCTCAATGGCCTCACGGGCCCCGATCTGCCGGGGCCGAACGCGGCCGGCGATGGCGGCTCGCGCGGCGTGCCGATCGCGAGCGTCGAGCCGGTCATCGGCCTGTGGGTCAGCCGGTAGCTAGCACGACAACGAAGGGACCGGTGTAACGGGCAGTAGCTGACCGGGGACGAGGAGAACGAGGACGACGATGCGCACGGTCGCCACCAAGGTGATCCGACTGATCGTGGTCCTGCTCGTCGTCACG
Organism: Actinomycetota bacterium; assembly: GCA_046724655.1. Lineage (GTDB taxonomy): Bacteria > Actinomycetota > Acidimicrobiia > IMCC26256 > JACDBD01 > JALZAA01. The sequence goes on along the minus strand of JBKOWY010000140.1, from coordinate 31,795 downwards.
TTCTTCTCGTTCTCGCTGCTCCACCTCACGCCGGGCGATCCGGCGCGCACCGCCGTTCCCTTCGCTACCGATCAACAGATCGAGGAGATCCGACACGACATCGGGCTCGACAAGCCGTTCTTCGAGCAGTACCGCGACTGGCTCTCGGACTTCGTGCGCGGCGATTTCGGGAACTTCTACGAGTCCTATGAGTCGAGGCGTCCGGTCGTTGACCAGATCCGCAAGGAGCTCGGCGTGTCGCTGCAGCTCGTGTTCTACGCGCAGATCCTGGCGCTGTTGGTCGCCATACCTCTCGGTGTCTTTGCCGCGTACAAGGCGGGGACGTGGATCGACAAGATCATGAACGCGGGCGCGTTCGGCCTGATCGCTATTCCGGGCTTCGTGTTCGCGTTCCTGCTGATCTATTACTTGGCAGTAGAAGCGGGGTGGTTCCCGACCCAGCAGTACGTCGCGTTCGGCACGGACCCGTCTGAGCACTTCAAGCACATGTTCCTGCCCGCCTTGAGCTTGGCCATCCCGGAGATCGCGATCTACATGCGGCTGCTGCGCAGCGACATGATCCAGACGCTGCAAGAGGATTTCATCACCATGGCGAAGTCCAAAGGCCTCACCAACCGACGCATCCTCTGGCGCCACGCCCTGCGGCCGTCGAGCTTCACCCTGCTCACGGCGGCGGCCCTGAACTTCGGGGCTCTGATCGGGAGTGCGGTTGTGATCGAGTTCGTGTTCCAACTCCCGGGTATGGGCCTGGGACTGGTTACCGCGGTTAGCACGCGCCAGTACATCGCGGTCCAGGCGTACGTCGCTCTCATCGCGATCGCGTACGTATTGTTCAACGCGTTCGTCGACACGCTGTACACCGTCCTCGACCCGAGGATCCGCCATGCCCGAACCGCTACCTGAGTCCGCCGGGACCGCGCTGGTCACCGAGGAAGAGGTCACCGGCCTCCCGGTCGACGCCGTCACCGAAGAAGTCGCGGGCGTCGTTGCCGGCGTCGAGCCGGCGCGCAAGAAGCGTCTCGGCATCGGCGCCTGGCTCGCCATCGCCTGGCTCGTCGGGCTGCTCCTCTCCGCGATCGCGGCACCGATCATCCCGGGGCTCCCCGATCCCAACGAGACGTTCACCGAGATCCAGCGCGCCCAGGCGCCTTTCGCGACGATCGAGACGCCCGGGGGCGGCACCTCCACGCCCTTCGCGGAAGGCCACCTTCTGGGTGGGGACCGCAACGGGCATGATCTCCTCTCCCGAGCCATCTACGGCGCGCGTAATTCGCTGATAGTCGGTTTCGGCGCGATCGCCATTGGCATCGCTGTCGGTGGGCTACTCGGGCTGGTCGCCGGCTATTACCGCGGGAGAACCGACACCGTGATCGTGGCCTTCCTCGACATCATGCTGGCGATCCCGGCCCTCGTCCTCGCGCTCGCGCTCACCGCAGTCCTGCGCGGTCGCGTCGACGACTTGTTGATCCTCGTGATCGCCCTCGGCATCATCTCCATCCCTATCCTCGGCAGGATCACCCGCGCCAACACGCTCGTATGGTCGCAACGCGAGTTCGTCACGGCTGCCCGCGCACAAGGCGCCAAGAACGGGCGCATCATGATCCGCGAGGTCTTACCGAACGTGTTGCCGGCGATGTTCTCGATCGCGCTGCTCGGCGTCGCGGTCGTGATCGTGGCCGAAGCGGCGCTACGGCTCCTCGGCATCGGCCTGTCGATCACCGACCCGAGCTGGGGCAGCATCATCAACGATGGCCGGTCCTTCCTCGTCGAAGGCATCACGCCTCATGTCGTCTTCGTCGGATCCGGCTTCATCTTCTTGACCGTGCTCTCGCTGAACTATCTCGGTGACACCGTCCGCTCCCGATTCGATGTGCGGGAGGCTGCGATATGAGCCCTCGTCGCCGGCGCGAGAGCCTCGAGGACGCCGACCGCTTCCCCACCGAACCGCTCGAGGGGCCACTGCTCGAGGTACGGGACGTCAAGACCTACTTCGACTCGCCCAGAGGTGTGGTGCATGCGGTCGACGGCGTGTCGTTCACCCTCGATCGGGGGCGCACCTTGGGCGTCGTCGGCGAGTCGGGCTCCGGCAAGACCGTGCTCGCGCGCTCGATCATGGGGCTGCTGCCGAAGAAGCGCGTGATCCGGAGTGGATCGATCAAGTTCGAGGGCCGCGAGATCGGGACCCTGGGGCCCGACGAGATGCGCCACATCTGGGGCTCGCAGATGGCGATGGTGTTCCAAGACCCGATGACCTCGCTGAACCCCGTCATGAAGGTTGGCAAGCAGGTCACCGAATCCCTCCTGTACCACCTCGACATCTCCCGGAACTACGCCTCCGAGCTGGCCGAGGCCTTGTTCACGTCCGTCGGAATTCCCGAGCCGAAGCGGAGGCTCAACGAGTACCCGCATCAGCTGTCGGGCGGACTTCGCCAGCGGGTGATGATCGCCATCGCGTTGGCCTGTGGTCCCAAGCTGCTGTTCGCGGACGAGCCGACGACAGCACTCGACGTCACCGTCCAGGCGCAGATCCTCGACCTGCTGCAGCAGCAGCAGCGCGAGCGGTTCATGGCGATGATCCTGGTGACCCACGACCTCGGTGTCGTCGCCGGGCGAACCGACGAGATCGCGGTGATGTACGCCGGGAAGATCGTCGAGAAGGCGCCGACATCGGTGCTCTTCGGCAATATGAAGATGCCTTACACCGAAGCGCTCGTGCAGTCGATCCCGAAGCTCGCCGACAAGAGCCACACTCGACTGCGAGTCATCGCGGGCCGACCCCCGCAGCTCGTGAACCCACCCGTCGGCTGCCGGTTCGCTCCGCGCTGCCCGTACGCGCAGGAGAAGTGCGTGCGCGAGGAGCCGCCGCTCCGTGAGAGCGACGTCCCCGGTCATCAGTTCGCGTGCTGGTTCCCGGTGGGAACGCCCGAGGGGCGGGAGGCGCTGGCGCGCAACCGCGCCGCCGGAGTGCCCGCGGCGGTCGGTGGGAACGGCGAGGTGACCTCGCCGGTCCAGGCGGCGACGGAGACCTGACGTGGCCGGGAGTGGGACCGCTCACCTTCGACCCAACGGTCAGGCGCTCCTGCATGCCGAGCGCGTGACCGTCGAATTTCCAGTCGGGCGCTCCGGGCTCAAGGTCCACGCCGTCTCGGACGTGAGCCTCGACTTGCTCGAAGGCGAAACGCTCGGCCTCGTCGGCGAATCCGGCTGTGGAAAGTCCACGGCGGCCCGAGCGATGATCCAATTGCCACCGCCGACGTCCGGCCGAGTCGTGTTCGAGGGCCAAGACTTGACGCAGCTTCGGCGCGAAGCGTTGCGCAAGGTCCGCCCCCGGATGCAGATGATCTTCCAGGACCCGATCTCGTCGCTGAACCCGCGCCGCAACATCGGCGACTTGGTTGCCGAGGGTCTCGTCATCTGGAAGATGGGTGACAAGGCGGCGCGCGACAAGCGTGTCGACGAGGTCCTCGACGCCGTCGGCCTCGATCCCGAGCAGGTCAGGGGCCGGCGTCCGCACGAGTTCTCAGGCGGACAGTGTCAGCGCATCTCGATCGCGCGGGCCGTTGTGACCGAGCCCAAGCTGATCCTTTGCGACGAGCCGGTCTCCGCGCTCGACGTCTCGGTCCAGGCGCAGATCCTGAACCTGTTGCAGGAAATGAAGGCGCGCTTCGGCCTGACCCTGGTGTTCATCGCCCACGACCTCGCGGTGGTGAAGAACGTGAGCGACCGGGTCGCCGTGATGTACCTCGGGAAGCTCTGCGAGGTCGCCCAGCCCGATGAGCTGTACGAGCACCCGGTGCACCCCTACACAGCGGCGTTGCTGGCCGCGATCCCCGAACCCGATCCCGCGATCCGCCCCAGTGAGCGCGAGGCGCTCGTCGGCGAGATCCCGTCGCCGGTGTTCCCGCCGAGCGGCTGCCGGTTCCGGACGCGCTGCCCAAAGGCGCAGAAGATCTGCGCCGAGGTGGAGCCCGTGATCGAGGAGGTGCGCCCCGGTCACTTCGCCGCCTGCCACTTCCCGTTGGCCGAGGGTGAGAAGCTCGACTTCGCCGCCCGCGCCGACGAGTTTGCGCCCGAACCGGCGGCGAGTTAGCGCCACTCTTCGGCTCAGTCAGCCCTCGGGCCGCGCCATCTTCTCGGGACGGATCAGACGGTCGAACTCGTCACGGGTCAGATGGCCGAGCTCGACGGCGGCGTCCCGCAGGCGCTTTCCGTGCTTGTGCGCATGCTTCGCGATCTCGGCGGCTTTGTCGTAACCGATGTACGGCGTGAGGGCCGTGACGAGCATCAACGAATCGTTGAGATGCTCGGTGATGCGCTCGACATCGGCCTCCAGTCCTTCGACGGCGAACTCCCGGAACGTGCGACAGGCGTCGGTAAGCAGGTCGACGGAGTGCAGGAAGTTGAAGATGATTACCGGCTTGAAGACGTTGAGCTCGAAGTTGCCCTGTGCACCTGCGAAGCCGATTGCAGCGTCGTTGCCGAGCACCTGCGTACACACCATCGTCATGGCCTCGCTCTGGGTCGGGTTGACCTTCCCGGGCATGATCGACGATCCGGGCTCGTTCTCCGGGAGGATCAGCTCACCGAGCCCGGCGCGCGGTCCGGACGCGAGCCATCGGATGTCGTTGGCGATCTTCATCAGCGACACGGCGAGTGTCTTGACCGCTCCCCCGGCGAACACGACGGCGTCGTGGGCGGCGAGGGCTGCGAACTTGTTGCGCGCCGACACGAAGGGCAGGCCCGTGAGCTCGGCGATCTTGGCCGCGCAGCGCTCGGCGAACTCGGGAGGAGCGTTGAGGCCGGTCCCCACCGCGGTACCCCCGATGGCGAGCTCGTACAGCCCGGGGAGGGCGAGCTGGATGCGTTCGAGGTCGTCGTCGAGCTGAGCGACGTAGCCGCTGAACTCCTGGCCGAGCGTGAGCGGCACCGCGTCCTGCAGATGCGTGCGCCCGATCTTGACGATGTCCCTGAACTGCTCCGCCTTCACCGCCAACGCGTCGCGCAGTGCCGTGACCGACGGGATGAGGCGATGTACGAGCTCTTCGGCGGCGGCGATGTGCATCGCGGTCGGGAACGTGTCGTTGGACGACTGCGACATGTTCACGTGATCGTTGGGGTGGATCGGCGCCTTGCTTCCTCGCTCACCGCCGGCGAGCTCGATGGCACGGTTGGCAATGACCTCGTTGACGTTCATGTTCGTCTGCGTGCCGCTGCCGGTCTGCCAGACGTACAGGGGAAAGTCGTCGTCGAGCTTTCCGTCGATGATCTCGTCGGCCGCCTGCAGGAGGAGCTTCGCCTCCTCGGCGGAGAGCTTGCCGAGGTCTTTGTTCGTCAGCGCGGCCGCCTTCTTGAGGATCGCCATGCCGCGGATCACGGCCTTCGGCATGCGGTCGTCGCCGATCGAGAAATGATGCAGTGACCTCTGGGTCTGGGCGCCCCAGTACCGGTGCGCGGGCACGTCGACGGCACCGAGGCTGTCGGACTCCTGCCGCGTTTGCTCGTCAGTCATTCTTTGACCGTACCGCCGCACCGCGGCGCGGGACTCACCGGAGGGTCGTCGACCTCGCACGTAGTAGACAGTGCGGCGGTGTCGGAGATCTACGACCTGTCCGATCGCTATGTCGAGCGCTACGCCGCCCTCGATCCTGTCGCGGCGACGCTCGAGGGCTTGACCGGTCACGACGACGAGATGACCGACTCCTCGCCCGACGGCTACGAAGAGCGCAACGAACACGACCGCGCGACGCTGCTCGCGCTCGCGAAGGCTTCGATCGAAGGTGATCGTGATCGCATCGCCGCCGACGTGCTTCGCGAGATGCTTGAGACCAGCATCGAGCTGTACGACACGGGCGAGCACCTTCGCACGCTGAACATCATCGCCAGCCCCGTTCAGTACGTGCGGATGTGCTTCGACATGATGCCGGCCGAGACCGAGGACGATTGGGCGGTGATCGCGGCGCGCCTGGGACGCGTTCCTGAAGGCCTGTCGTCGTACCAGGAGAGCCTCAGCGAAGGAGTGCGTCAGGGTCTCGTCGCCGCCCGCCGGCAGGCCGTTCAGTGCATGCGCCAGGCGGAAACGTGGGGCGGCCTTGACGGTCAGACCCGTGCGTTCTTCCTGACGCTGGTCGACCGGTTCGACCAGAGCGGCATCGACAACGGCGTGTTGCGTGACACGCTCGTTGATCACGCCGACCGGGCGACGAGGGCGTACGCGAGCCTCGCCCGCTTCCTTTCGGACGAGTACTCGCCGCACGCAACCGACCGCGACGCTGTCGGACCCGACCGGTACTCGCGCTTGGCGCGCGTGTTCAACGGCATGCAGCTCGACCTCGACGAGGCGTACCAATGGGGCTGGGACGAGCTGCACCGGATCGAGCAGGCCATGGGGGAGGTCGCGGAGCGCATCCTGCCCGGCGAATCCGTGGACGCGGTAGTCGAGCACCTCGAGACCGATCCCAACCGCGCCATCGAAGGGGTCGAAGAGTTTCGCCAGTGGTTGCAGAACCTGCTCGACACGACGATCGCCGAGCTCGACGGGGTGCACTTCGACATCCCCGGCCCGGTGAAGCGCGTCGAAGCGATGATCGCACCGCCGGGCGGCGCCGCCGCGATGTACTACTCGGGCCCGTCGGAGGACTTCAGCCGTCCCGGCCGCACGTGGTACCCGACGCTCGGCAAGACCCGGTTCCCACTGTGGGGCGAGGTGTCGATCTGCTACCACGAAGGCGTCCCCGGCCATCACCTCCAGATCGGGCAGGTGCGCTACCTCGCCGGCGAGCTCAGCCGCTTCCAGCGGACGCTCGCGGGCTGGTCCGGGCACGCCGAGGGGTGGGCGCTGTACGCGGAGCGGCTGATGGGCGAGCTCGGCTACCTCGACGATCCCGCCTACGAGCTCGGGATGCTGCGGGCGCAGGCTATGCGCGCCATGCGCGTCGTCGTCGACATCGGCCTGCACCTCGAGCTCGCGATCCCCAAGGACGAGCGTTACCACCCGGGCGAGACATGGACGCCCGAGCTGGCGCTGCCGTTCGCGATCGAGCGCAGCAAGATGCCGGAGGATTTCATGGCCAGTGAGGTCGACCGCTACCTCGGCTGGCCGGGCCAAGCGATCAGCTACAAGATCGGCGAGCGGGTGTGGCTGGGAGCGCGCGAAGACGCGAAGCGACGTGTCGGCGCCGAATTCGACCTCAAGGCATTCCACGCTCGGTCCCTGAACCTGGGTCCACTGGGCCTCGATCAGCTCCAGCGCGAGCTGGCGAACGCGTAATCGCGGTGGACATCTCGTGCGCGTTCCCACCGGGGCCCGACGTCGTCGAGCAGGCCGTGCTCGCCGAGTCCCTCGGTTTCCAGCGGGTCTGGGTGTACGACTCCCCCGCGCTGTACCCGGACGTGTGGGTCACGCTGGCGCGCATCGCCGAGCGCACCCACCGAATCGGGCTCGGGCCCGCCGTCCTCGTCCCGAGTCTGCGTCACGTGCTCACACAGGCGACTGCCATCGCGACCCTCGAGGGCCTCGCGCCCGGGCGCTCCGTCGCCGCTATCGGCACCGGGTTCACCGGCCGCATGGCGTTGGGTCAGAGGCCGCTGCCGTGGCGCGACGTCGAGTCGTACGTGCAAAGCCTGCGCGCGCTCCTGCGCGGCGAGCAGGTCACGGTCGACGACTCGGTCGTCCAGATGATCCCGCCCGCGAGGTTTCTGCCCGCGCCGCCCATCACGGTGCCCATACTCGTCGCAGCCAACGGCCCCAAGGGCTTGCAGGTCGCGAAGGAGCTCGGCGACGGCGTGATGACAGTCGGCTCCGGGCAACCCGACTTCGACTGGTGCGCGGTCCTCGCATTCGGGACCGTCCTCGACGACGGTGAGGCACCGTCATCGGCGCGCGCGTTGGCGGCAGCAGGCCCGGCGCTGACCGTCGTGTACCACGGCACGTACGAGGTCGACCCGGCGGCGGTGGACCTGTTACCCGGAGGGGCCGAATGGCGCGCCGCCATCGAGCGCGTGCCCGAGGCGTCTCGTCACCTCGCGGTGCACGAGGACCACCTCGTGCGCGTGTGTGAACGCGACATGCCTCTGCTCGACGGCGACGCGCTGGCTTCGTTCACGTGGACGGGCCCGGCCGGCCAGCTGCGCGAGCGGCTCGACGCCCTCGAGGCTTCCGGCGGTACCGAGATCCTCTACGCCCCCATGGGCCCCGACATCCCGCGCGAGCTGCGGGCGTTCGCGGCGATGGCCGGCCTGGGATAGATGCGTTCCTGAAGCAACATAGTGATGCTCGAGGAACGCATCATGGGTTGAGCGGGCGGTTCGTCCAGCCGCCGCGTTCGGTGCGGAACCATCCGCCGGCGGCGAGGCTGCCGCCGTCGGCGTGCACGGTGGTGCCGGTGACGAACGCCGACAGGTCCGAGGCAAGGAACAGCGCGACGCCGGCGATGTCCGCGGGCGTGCCGAAGCGACCCACTGGCACCCACGTCGGGATCAGGTGCTCTTGCTCGACGGGCACCCATCGGTCGTAGTCCACCTGGATCGACTGGGTCAGATCGGGTGCGATCGCGTTCACGCGGATTCCGTCGTTGCCGAACTCGAGCGCCAGGCTCTTCGTGAACTGGGTCACGCCTGCCTTGAACGCCGAGTACACCGCCATCAGTGGCATCCCGCGGAACGCCTCCACCGTCGAGACGTTGATGATGCTTCCGCCGTCGCCTTGCTCGACCATCGTGGGTGCGAGCGCCTTGGTGCACAGGAACATATGACGCAGGTTCACGTCGTACAACGCGTTCCACTGCTCCTCGTCGGTGTCCAGGAACGGCGTGCCCCGGTAGAGATAGTGGCCGACGTTGTTGACGAGCACGTCGACCCGGCCGTACTCCGCGATTGTCACCTCGGTGAGCGCGTCGACCTGGTCGCGCTCGCGCACGTCGGTGACCTGCGCGAGAGCGTCGCCACCTGCATCGCGGATCGCGGCGACGGTCTCGGCGGCGCGGTCGGCGTCGATCTCGGCGACGACGACCTTGGCGCCGTAAGCGGCATAGGTCTCCGAGATCCCACGGCCGATGCCGCCCCCACCGCCGGTCACGACCGCGACCTTCCCTGTCAGCAGCGATACGTCCGGGGTGGGCACAGGAGCTGCTACGAGGCCGGCACGCGGCCGGCCTCCACCGCGGCCGCCTCGGCCGCCTCGAGCTGCTGCTCGACGATGGCCAGACCGCCGTCCCAGAAGCCCGGGTCATCGAGATCGACGCCGACGATGCGACCGAGCTCGTCGGGCGAACGAGACCCCCCGCTGCGCAGCAGCTCCAGGTACTGCGGCACGAAGTCGGCGCCCCGCTCCTCGTATTTCCGGTATACGGACAGCGCCAGCAGCTGCCCGTACGCGTACGCGTACACGTAGCCGGGCACGGCGATGAAATGCGGGATGTAGGACCACCACGTGCGGTAACCGTCGGTGATCTCGACCGTGTCGCCGAGGAGGTCCGCCTGCGTCTCGCCCCAGAGCTCCCCGAACCGGTCGACGCTCAACTCCCCGCGTTCTCGGCGCTCGATGTGCACCCGGTCCTCGAACCGGTTCATCGCCGTCTGGCGGAACACCGTCGCGATCTGCCCTTCGATGCTCTCGGCCACGAGCGCCAAGCGCGCCGCGGGGTCCGTCGTCTCGTCGAGCAGCCGGCCGAACGTGACGGTCTCACCGAAGACGGACGCAGTCTCGGCCAGCGTCAGCGGCGTGGCCTGGTGGAAGATGCCTTGACCGCGCGCCAGATAGGCGTGCAACCCGTGGCCGAGCTCGTGGGCGAGGGTCAGGACGTCACGGCGCCGACCCGTCCAGTTCAGCAACAGGTACGGATGCTGCGACGGCACCGTGTAGGCGCAGAACGCGCCCGGTCGCTTACCGGGTCGGACGGGCGCGTCGATCCACGGCTCGTCGAAGAACCGGCGCGCATCCCCCGCCAGCTCGGGCGAGAACGACGCGTACGCGTCGAGAACGAGCTCGCCTGCCTCGCGCCAGCCGAACTCGGGCTCCTCCCTGGTCACAGAGGCCATGCGGTCGTAGTCCGCAAGCCGGTCGATTCCGAGAAGCCGGGCCTTGAGCGCGTACCAGCGCTGCGGGATGTCGTACCGGGCCTGCACCGCCGTGACGAGCGCTCGGACCGAATCGTCGCTGACCTCGTTGTCGAGGTTCATCCCCGCGAGCCAGTGCGGGTAGTGGCGTAGCCGGTCGTCGATCGCCTTGTCGGCCAGGAGTGTGTTGAACACGAACGCCCTCGTACGCAGGCCGGGCTCGAGCGCCTGCGTCACCGACTCGGCGGCGCGTCGTCGCTGGTCACGATCGGGAGAGCTGAGCCGGGACAGGGCCTCCTCGAGGCTCACGTTCTCCCCGTCGAGATCGACGGTGATCGTCGAGGTCTGCTCGCTGAACAGCCGGCCCCAGGCGCTACGCCCGGTGACCGCCTTCTCCGTCATCACGAGCTCCTCCGGCTCGGTGAGCAAATGGGGCCGGTACCGGCGCGCCGCGCTCAGATGGTGACGGCAGAAGGCCAGTCGCTCGTCGGCAAGCAGTTCTGCCGCGCGCTCCTCGGGCAACGCCGCCCATTCGAGGTCGAAGAAGAGGACCTTCGTCCTGACGGCGGTGGCACGCTCCTCGGTCCGCTGTAGCAGCGCGCCGCGGGTGGGATCGGTGGTATCGGCAGAGAACCGCAAGCTCGCGTACGACGACGCGCGGCCGACGAGGTCGGCGATCGTCGCCAGCTCGTGCATGACTTCGGCGAGCCCACCGGCGTCGAGCTGCGCCACGGCGCCGCGCCGCTCCGCGACCGACGCCGCGACCTGATCGGCAGCGTCGAGGAGCTCGTCGACGCCGGCCTCGCCCTTGCCGTCGACCAGCGGCTCGAGATCCCAGGTGACGTCGGCGGCAGTGAGGTCCGTCTCGGTCGTCGCTGGCATCGTCGACGAGCCTACGAGGCGTACGAGGTGGTGGCGGGCTGGAGCGATTCCGGGAGCGGCACGGCGTGCACAACCGTGAGGGTCTGTGTCGCGCGGGTGAGCACGGTGTACAGAAGCCGCATGCCGGGGGCGCCGGCCGTCACGAGGCGGGCCGGCTCGAGGACGACGACATGGTCGAACTCGAGGCCTTTGGCTTCGGGTGCGTCGAGCACCGCGATCGGCGCGTCGATCGCCTCGGCCGACCCGGCGCGCGCGCCGATGTCAGCAAGCGCCGCGACGATGCGGTCGTGCAGAGCGCGCGGCGCGATCACGGCGGTGGTCCGTTCGTCCTCGTACTCCTCGCGGATTGCCCGCACCGCGGCAGCGACGAGGTCATCGGAATCATCGGCGCGCACGAACCGCGGCGGGCGTCCGGTGCTGCGCACCGATCGCGAGGGCTCGACGCCGGGTGCGGCAGCCGCGACACACCGGTCGGCCACGGCCATGACCTCGGCCGGCGTCCGGTAGTTCACCGTCAGCGTCACTACGCGCGCAGGCTCGTCCCCCGGGAGCTGGGAACGCACGGCGTCCCAGTCGCGCAGCGCGCCGGGGCGGCTCGACTGCCCGAAGTCGCCCACGAGCGTCATCGAGCCCGATGGGCAGCGCCGTCCGATCATCCGCCACTGCATCGCGCTCAGATCCTGGGCTTCGTCCACCAGGACGTGACCGAACGTGCGTGGCTCGCCGACGCCGTCCTCGCTCGGCGTTGCGCCGCCCTCGTAGCGCTGGAGGACCTCGGCGGCGGTCGTATAGCTGCCGACGCCGAGCTCCTCGACGACCCGGGCTGCGTCCTCGAGCGCGCCGTCCGGCGCCCGCCCCCGCCGGCGCCGGCGCCGCGGCCGACCCGCCTCGGGCGGACCCAAGAGCGCGTCCGCCTCGTCGACGAGCGCGACATCCGCCTCCGTCCACGGAACATCGCGCACACGGGCAGAGCGCGGTCGCGCAAGGCCCTGCTGCTCGTCGTGCGTGAGCACACCATCGGCCGCCGACCGGATGAGCGCCGGGAAGCTGAACAGGTCGTGCACGAGCTCGGCCCCGCTCAGCACCGGCCACATGCGCTCCTGCGCTGCACGCACTTCGGGCACGCGCCGAAGCCGCGCCCGGAGCTCCTGGTCCCAGTCGTCGGGCGCGCGTTCGCCGCGGGCAAGGGCGGCGGCAACCGGTACGTCGAGGAGCTCGTCGCCGGCCGACGGCGCGGGCACGGACGCATCGGGGTCGATGCGCCGCGCGTCCCGCTCGTACGCCGCCACGAGCGCTCGCCGATACTGCTCGGCGAGGTGGTCGAGCACGAGCCGGGTGACAAGCGACCGGCGCTCGTTGTGCGTCCCGCGGCGCCGGCGGGCGCGCTCGACGATGCGCGCCGAATCTGTACGCCGCAAGCGCAGCACGTGTCCGTCGAGCACGATGACGAGATCGCGCCGCAACGGGCGCTCTCGATCACGAAGCGCCCGCGCCACGACCTGCGCCATGCGAGCATCGCCCTTGACGATTGCGACGTCGGAAGGCTCGGACCCGCGGATCCGAAGCTGGGGCTTGATCCCCGTCACCGTCGTGAGCTGCACGTCCTCCTCGCCGAGGGACGGCAGCACCTCGTCGATGTACCGCAGGAAGATCGGGCTCGGGCCGACGAGGAGCACGCCCCGTGACGCCAGGCGCTGGCGGTGCGTGTACAGCAGGTACGCAGCCCGGTGGAGTGCGACGGCCGTCTTGCCGGTGCCGGGACCACCCTCGACCACGAGGATGCCGGGCAGACCGGCGCGCACCGCTTCGTCCTGCTCGGCCTGGATGGTGGCGACGATGTCGCCCATGCGGCCGGTCCGGTGCCGTCCCAGCGCGGCGAGCAACGCGGCCTCGCCGACGATCGTGAACCCAGCTTCGTCGGCGGCGTCGGCGTCGAAGACCTCGTCGTCGATCCCAAGCAGCTCCCGGCCTCGAGTCTGGAAGTGTCGGCGCCGCACGACCCCCATGGGCTCGACGGCGGTCGCCCGGTAGAAGGGTTCGGCGACCGGCGCCCTCCAGTCGACGACGAGAGGGGTCTGGTCGGCTTCGGTGACCGAGATGCGACCGATGTAGAAGCGGTCGCCGTCGGGCTGCTCCTCCCCGGGCGCCGGCTCGAGGTCGATGCGGCCGAACGAGAGCGGGGCGTCCCCGATGTTCAGCGCCGCCAGCCGCCGGCGGGTGTGGGCGGCAGCGGCATCCCGCTCGAGGCGCGCCTGGTGGGTCCCGCCCCGCTGCACCTCGGCGTAGCCCTCGGCGACCCGGCTGGCGGCGGCGCGCATCTCGTCGAGGCGGTCGTAGGCCCGGTCGAGGTACTCCTGCTCGGCCGCCAGCTCGGGGTGGGCGCGGCGTTCTCGATCGCCGTCGAGAGACTCGTCGGGCACGTGCGACTCCATGAGGGGGACCTTGCAGTCTACTGCGCCCTAGGTCGTCTCCCTCCGGACAGGATCCTGCTCGGACTGCTCGCGCGGCACGGTCACGTCCTCGGGCTCGACGAGCACGACGCGCTCGCCGAGCGTGAGCCGGCTCGGCGTGGCCGCCAGCAGCCAGCGTCCGGCGAGGTTGGGGAGCCGGCCGGGCGTCGCGCCGAGCGAACGCTCGATGGTGCGCACCACGCCACCGTGGGTCACGACGAGCACGTCGCCCGACGTGCTCCCGTCGACGGCCGCGGCGAGTGCCGCCGTCGTCCGGGCCAGCAGCTCGGCATCGCCTTCGAAGTCGGGGGGTGCGCGCCGCGCCGCGAGGTAACCGGGCCAGCGGTCCTCGATCTCGTCGCGCGTGAGACCGCTCCACGATCCGACGTCCCGCTCGCGGAGTCGGGGCTCTGCGTGCACGCGCTGCACACCGAGTTGTGACGCGATGAGCTCTGCCGTACGCCGGGCTCGAACGAGGTCCGACGTCCAGACCGCGGTGATGGACGCGTGCTCCACGAGCCGTTCGGCCGCTTCCTGCGCTTGGCGCTCGCCGAGCGGCGACAGCGGCGGGTCGGCCTGACCCTGCCAGCGCGACTGCGCGTTCCACGTGGACTCGCCGTGCCGGACGATCAGGAGCCGGATCATGGGCGAGGACAGCTTAAGATCAGCGACCGATGGCAGGTCGACCGAACATTCTGCTCGTCGTGTCGGATCAGGAACGCCAGCGCGGCTGGATTCCGGACGGCCTCACGCTCCCCAACCGTCAGCGGCTCATCGACGACGGTCTCGAGTTCACGCGCCACTACACGCATTCGTCGCCGTGTTCGCCATCGAGAGCGAGCCTGTTCACCGGTCGATACCTCCCGCAGCACGGCGTGGTCGACAACGTGATCTTCCCCGCACACCGCGAGCTCGATCCGGCGATCCCGACGCTGGGCTCGATCCTGCGCGCCACCGGATACCGCACGTCGTACGTCGGCAAGTGGCACTTGTCGCACGCCGTGGAACCTGACCTCGAGGCGTACGGCTTCTCAGACTGGCGCGGCAATGACCGCCACTTCATGGGCTGGGCGGGCACCGGCTGGCAATACGACCCGATCATCGCCGACCAGGGGGTCGAGTGGCTGCGCGCCAACGCGGCCGCAACCGAGCAGCCCTGGTTCCTCGTGGTCGCGCTCGTCAACCCGCACGACGTCATGTGGTTCCCGATCGACCAGCCCTGGTACCAGCAGGCCAACCGGGAGGAGTTCGAGCTGAGCCGGTCCTTCCTGACTGCCGCCGCCTGGAAGGAAGACGATCCGCTCCCGGCGTTCACCGCGCCGTACGACGAGGTGTTCGACGAACTCCCGGCGAACTTCGACGACAACCTGTCCACGAAACCCGCGGTGCACCGTCAGTGGCTCTACGAGCAGCAACATACGCTGTACGGGAAGATCGATCGCGACGACAAGTGGGCGTGGTTGCGTCACCTCGACTATTACTGGCGCCTGCACCAGGAGGGCGACGAGAACCTGGGCGCCATCCTCGACGCCCTCGACGGTTCGGGGCGCGCCGACGACACGGCCGTCGTCTTCACGTCCGACCACGGCGACATGTGCGGCTCCCACGGCCTGCGGAGCAAGGGGCCGTTCGTGTACGACGAGATCATGCGCGTCCCCTTGTACATCCGCGCCCCGGGGGTCACGAAACCGGGCTCGACGACCGACGCGCTCAGCACGCACGTCGACCTCGCCCGGACGATCGTGTCGCTGGCTGGTGCCGACGACCCGTCGCTCGTCGGTGCCGACCTGATGCCACTGTTGCGCGATCCGGCCGCACCAGGCCGTGAGACCGTCCTCCTGGCGCAGGACTCGGCCTGGTACGAAACCTGCATCCCGCTGCGATACGCGATGCGCGCCATCTTCGACGGTCGCTACAAGTACGCCCGGTATTACGGCGTCGGTGGCAGCTTCGACCGTGTCGGCCAGCCCGCGAAGGAACCCAAGCAGGTCGACGTGGACGCAGACTGCGAGGACCAGGAGCACGAGCTGTACGACCTTCAGGATGATCCGTACGAGCTCGTGAACCTCGCCAACGACCGGGGCCGCCGCCGCGAGGTGCGTGAATGGTTCCACCGGCTCCGGGACCAAGAGGCGCGCGAGATGCGCGTGTAGGTAGCGTCGGGCATCACCTCAGAGGGGGACTGGCATGAGAGCAGCGGTGTACGTCGAGCAGGATCAGCCTCTGATCGTCGAGGAGATGACGCCCCTCGACCCCGGGTCCGGCGACGTCGTGGTGCAGATCGGCGCGAGTGGCGTGTGCCACTCGGACCTGTCGGCTACGAACGGGACGTTGCCACTCCCGCCGCCCACGATCCTCGGCCACGAGGGTGTGGGCATCGTCGACTGGACGGGGTCCGACGTCACCGGGGTGAAGAAGGGTGACCGGGTCGTCGCCACGTTCGTCCCGGCCTGCGGTGCCTGCTGGTACTGCGTACAGGGCCGTTCGAACCTGTGCGAGAAGACCGGCGAAGTGATGATGGTGCCCAGGGCGAAGCGCGGGGACGGGACACCGGTGCCCGGCTTCACGGGCCTCGGCACTTTCTCCGACACGATGACGATCTCCCAGTCGCAAGCGGTGAAGGTCGAGACCGACCTCCCTGACGACCAGCTCGCGCTCATCGGCTGCGGCGTCACGACCGGCGTCGGCGCCGCGCTCAACACGGCGCAGATCGAGCCGGGATCGAGCGTCGCGGTCATCGGCTGTGGCGGGGTCGGCCAGGCCGTGATCCAAGGCGCGCGGATCGCGGGCGCGGGACGGATCATCGCCGTGGACCCCGTCCACATGAAGCGCGAGGCAGCCAGGAAGCTCGGCGCCACCGACACTGTCGACCCCGCCGAGGGCGATCCGGTCGCGCAGGTGCAGACCCTGACGGGCGGCCGGGGCGCCGACTACGCCTTCGAGGTCATCGGACTGCCGGAGACGATCACGCAGGCGTTCTCGTCGGCGCGCCGCGGGGGCACCGCCGTCGTCGTCGGGATGCCGCGCATGGACTCGATGGTGACGCTGCCGGGCTTCGCCATGTTCTACGAGGAGAAGCGGTTGCTCGGGTGCGTCTACGGCTCGGCGCAGGTCCGGCGGGACTTCCCGCGGTTCATCAGCCTGGTCGAGCACGGGCGCCTGGACCTGGGCTCGATGGTGTCGCGCCACATCAAGCTGGACGAGGTCAACGACGCCTTCACCGCCATGAAGGCGGGCGAGGTGATCCGCAGCGTCATCGTCTGACGCGCTGGACGTCAGCCGGCGCTGTCGATCGCGAAGAACGCCTCGGCCAACCGGCCTTCGGGAAGTCCGGCTTCCTTGGCGACGAACGCGCCCCAACCGCGCATTCGGTCTTCGAGCATTCCGTGGGCGTCGGTGTTCTGGCTCACGTGGCTGCGCAGCGCGTCGAGCTTGCGCACGAGCGTGTCGGTGATATCGACCCACCGGTTCGATGACGGCGCCGCGAACATCCAGACCTCTGGGACGGTCCACGGCTCGTAGCCCTCGTCGAGCAGCTCCCGGTGCGCGAACGGGTTGCGGGCATCGGGGTACACGGCGGCGAGCGACGCATCGCCGGCCGCGAGGTGGTCGGGGTGGCTGGCGTAGATGCGCTGCCAGTTCCGCTCGGGCGAGGGGCACAGCACTCGCTGTGGTCGGACTTGCCGGATCGCACGGCAAAGGTCGCGCCGCAGCTCGAGTGTCGCGACGAGGCGGCCGTCGGGATAGCCGAGGAACGTGAGATCGGTAACGTCCACCGCCTTGGCCGCCGCAGTCTGCTCGGCCCGGCGGATGCGTCGAATCTCGTCACGTGGCACGCTCGGGTCGAACCCCCCGGCCTCGCCGTCGGTGACGACGCAGTACGCGACCTCGATGCCGGCGTCGGTCCACGTGGCCACGGTCCCGGCGGCGCCGAAGTCGACGTCGTCGGGATGGGTGGTGATCACGAGCGCCCGCTCCACGTCTTTTTCGTTCAGCACACGCCGACCCTACCGAGGTGCCCGACGGCACATTGCGCTTGGTACCGGCGGCCGTGACAATTGAGAGGTCGAAGGAGGCCGCGTGGAGAGCAGCTCTCCCTTGTTCCCACCCATCGACCCGGAGACTCAGCGCGCGCTCGTCGCCTTTCTCGAGGAGAAGGGCGTCGACCCGTACAGCATCGCGGAGGCCATCCGGGAGGATTCCTTGTGGGAGGTCACTACCGAGTCCCTCCTCGCCACGCGCGACGACCTCACCATCGACGACCTCGCGGCTCGCGCCGGGCTCACTCCGGAGCAGCTCGGCCGCGTCCTACGAGCACTCGGCCTCAGCGAGGACTCGTGCTCCACGGAGGACGTCCTGATCGCCACGGCCGGGGCGGCGATGGTCAAGCTCTTCAACAACGAGGAAGAGGCGCTGCGGCTAATGCGCGTCGTCGGGAGCTCGATCCGCCGTATCGCCGAGGCGTCCGTCGCCGCCTACATCGCCGTCGTCGAGAAGCCGCTCGTCGACGCGGACGCGACGGTGCTGGCTCACGCCCAGGCCCAAGCGCTGTCCATCGAGGGCGTGCGCCGGATGGCCGAAGGCTTTCCTCGTGTTTTCGCGCGACACCTCCGCGATGTCATCCGTACGGGACGCACGGCCCGGCTCCAGACCGGCGACTACACGACGGCGCGACTCGCGGTGGGGTTCGTAGACCTCGTGGGCTTCAGCACACTTGCGCAAGAGCTCACGCCTTCCGGCCTGTGGCGACTCCTCGACGATTTCGAGGACCGCGCGTTCGAGACCGTCGCCGAGCATGGCGGGCACCTCGTCAAGCACATCGGCGATGAGATCATGTTCGTGGTGCTCGAGGCCGACGCGGCGTGTGAGATCGCGCTCTCGCTCGTCGATGCGTTCCGCAAGCCGGAGGCGACCATCACGCCTCGCAGTGGCCTCGCCACCGGCGACCTGCTCACCCGCGAGGGCGACTACTACGGTGTCGAGGTGAACCTCGCCGCCCGCCTCGCCGACATCGCCGTCCCCGAAGAGATCCTCGTCTCGGCCGACACGAAGCGTCTGGCCGAGAAGAACGACGTCGACGACGCCTTCGTCTTCGAACCTGCCGGCCGCCGCGCGCTCAAGGGCTTCGCCACCCCCGTCGAAGTCTTCTCACTGACCCGCGCGTAGCTCCGGGCGTCACGAACACCCGCTGGTGGTGCCGCAGCTGGGGCAGGCGTAGCAGCTGCCGGCGCGCTGCATGATGTCGCCGCAAATGTGGCAGATCACGGTCTCACCTTCGATCGTCGACGACATCGTGCTCGCGGCCTCGGACGGCTGCGTCGCTTCGCGCGCCTGCTCCTCGACCGGGAGCGTGTCGAGGCCGGGGTGACTCTCTGTGCTCGCCTCCTCGACCCCGGGCAGCGTGGGCTGGAGCCGTTCGTCGACGGTGAGAACCCCGATGTCCCGGCGCTCGTCGGCGGGCAGGTACTCGACGGCGAGGCGACGGAAGATGTAGTCGAGCAGGCTCGTCGCGAACCGGATCTCGCGGTCGTCGGTCATCCCAGCCGGCTCGAAGCGGACGTTCGTGAACTTCTCGACGAACGTTCGCAGCGGCACGCCGAACTGGAGGCCGAGCGACACCGCGATCGCAAAGCCGTCCATGATCCCGGCCAGCGTCGATCCCTGCTTCGCGACCTTCAGGAACAACTCACCCGGCCGCCCGTCCTCGAACTCGCCCACCGTGACGTAGCCGTGGCAGTCGGCGACCCGGAACGAGAACGTTTTCGAGATGCGCCGCTTCGGCAGCTTCTGGCGGACGGGCTCCTTGACCGTGATCACGTGCTCGACGACGCGCTCGACCTCGCGGACGAGCTCGTCACCCTCGCCCTCGGCGACCGTGACCGTCTCGGACTTGGTCTCCTTCTGCGACGCCAGCGGCTGCGCGACCTTGCAGTTGTCGCGGTAGATCGCGACCGCCTTGAGACCGAGCTTCCAGGCGTCGATGTGCAGCTGCTCGACGTCCTCCACACTGACGTCCTCGGGAGTGTTCACGGTCTTCGAAATCGCGCCGGAGATGAACGGCTGGACCGCTCCCATCATCGTGACGTGGCCCATGTAGTGGATCGTGTTGTCACCCATCGAGCAGGCAAAGACCGGCAGGTGGTCGGGGTTGAAGCCGGGCGCCCCGATGATCGACTTGTGTTCGTTGATGTAGGCGACGATCTGATCGACCTGCTCGTCGGCGTAGCCGAGACGCCGCAGCGCCCGCGGCACCGTCTGGTTGACGATCAGCATCGTCCCACCGCCGACGAGCTTCTTGGCCTTCATGAGCGCAAGGTCGGGCTCGATACCGGTGGTGTCGCAATCCATCATGAGGCCGATCGTGTTGTGGCTCACGAACCCGTTCGCGACGTACGTGACGTTGCTTGGCACGGAGAGGTCGTATGTCAGCTCGTCCTCACCGAGCTCCGCCGAAGCGACCGTGTCGTAGAAGAACCCGAGCAGCCGGCCGAGCTGGGCGTCACCCGTGCGCTGGTAGAGCTCGATCGCCGCCCGACGTGAGACGCGACCCCGCTTGACCTCCATGAGCAGCATCTTCCGGAGCCGATCGTTCACGGGCGCGAGCCGATCCACCAGCGCCTGCGTCAGCGGAATGTGATCCTGCCGGGCCGCCTGTCGACCCTCGCTCTGGAGGACGGCGGCCTGTTTGCGACTGCCGATGAAGCCGATCTCCTCGAGCCACCGCGAGTGGTACGAGGTGTTCAGGAGGCGCAGCACGGCGAGCGATGAGTCACCCCAACCCGAGCGGTCCATCTTCCGCGTCGTCGGGTACCCGAGCGCGAGCAGCAGGCTCTGCACGTCATACGAGAAATCGAGCGACGACGTAGACCAGTGCGGGATCCCCACGGTGACAGTGCCGTCGGCCTCGAACAGCCCGCGCAGAAACGCTGAGTACACCTCCCGATCGTTGCTGTGCAGCACTGCGTCGGGGATGTGCGGCAGCCAGCCCTTGCCTGAATGCCCGCTCTTCGGCTCGCGCTTGGCGAAGCCGCATGCCTCCCACCACTCGGTGAGCCGAACCGAGTGGAACGCGACCTCCGTGTAACCGGACTTCGCGGCGACGTGGGCTTCAAGGCCGAAGCATTCCTTGCCGAGCTGCTCGAGCCGTTCGACCACGTCGAAGTCGTCACTCGCCACACAGAGCCGGATGCCACGCGAGTGCAGCGAGCCATCGCCCATGAAGTAGCCGACGAGCTCCGCCAGTTCCGCTGTCATCTGCCGAGGAGCCCGGGCGTGGTGCTCCCCGGTCCAGTACGCCTCGGGCACCGGAGGAAGTCGGACGTCCCGCGGGTCGCTGAAGAGCTGATCGAGCGCCAGCGGCACCCGATCGCCGGGACGCAGATCAGCCAACCGTCGCCATTCCCAAGCGCCGGAGTCATCCACGACCTTCACGCGGTGCTTGGCAGTACCGCGAATCCGGTACCCGAGGCTTGTCCGCACCTCGACGACGGGTTCGACGCCGTTCACGTAGAACTGGGCGGCGGGTTGCGGCCCCTCGTCGGTCTGCACGTCGACGCCGAGCGGCTGCCATTGATCTCCGGCCGGGTCGCCGAGCGACCCGAGCCGGACAATCCCGCGCTCGGTCGGAACTAACGTGCCGCCGACCAGGCAACCGGTCGGCGCGAGGACCGACGCTTGGGAGTTGCGCACGCCGTGCGCATCGGCGACCTCGACGGCGTCGTCCCAGGCGTGGCGCGCCGCAGCGAGCAGGTTGGTGTCGACGAGCTCGTCCGGGATCTTCGCCGCCTCCTCGCGATGCATCCGCAACACATTCAGCATGGCGTCGGCATTGTCGGCGAAGCCGGAGAACGGGCCCATCCGTCCCGCCGTCCGCGCGCTCGTCGCGTAAGCGTGGCCAGTCATCAGTGACGTGATCGCGCCGGCCCACGCCCGACCCTCGGGCGAGTCGTAGGGCAAGCCGCGCGCCATCAGGAGCGCGCCGAGGTTGGCGTAGCCGAGGCCGAGCTGCCGGAACGCCCGGCTGGTCTCGGCGATCTTCTCGGTTGGATAGTCGGCGTTCCCGACGAGGATCTCCTGCGCGGTGAACACGACCTCGACCGTGTGCTCGAACCCCTCGACGTCGAACTCGTCGTCCTCTCGCAGGTACTTCAGCAAGTTGATGCTGGCGAGGTTGCACGCCGAGTTGTCCAAGTGCATATATTCCGAACAAGGGTTGCTCGCGTTGATGCGGCCCGTGTTCGGCGCGGTGTGCCACCGGTTGATCGTGGTGTCGAACTGCATGCCCGGGTCGGCGCACTCCCAGGTCGCCTCCGAGATCTGACGCATCAGCTCCCGGGCCTTCATCGTCTTGGCAACCTCGCCGGTGGTGACGGAATTCAGCTGCCAGTCGCCGTCGTCCAGCACGGCCTGCATGAACTCGTCGGTCACGCGCACCGAGTTGTTGGCGTTCTGGTACTGGATCGAGTGGCTGTCCTTGCCGTCGAGGTCCATGTCGAAGCCGGCCTCGCCGAGTGCACGCGCCTTGCGCTCCTCGATGGCCTTGCACCAGATGAACTCCTCGACGTCGGGATGGTCGGCGTTGAGGATGACCATCTTGGCGGCGCGCCGCGTCTTTCCGCCTGACTTGATGGTCCCCGCCGACGCGTCCGCGCCGCGCATGAAGCTCACCGGCCCGCTCGCGGTGCCGCCACCCTGCAGACCCTCTCGCGACGAACGAAGCCCTGAGAGATTGATCCCCGATCCGGAGCCACCCTTGAAGATGATCCCCTCTTCCCGGTACCAGTTGAGGATCGCGTCCATCGTGTCCTCGACGGCCAGGATGAAGCAGTTGTGCACCCGGATGTCGTTGCTGAGGTACTCGCCGCTGTCGGTCTGGATGTCGTAGACGTCCATCTCGCCGAGCGGTTCGATCCGATCGATGTGGAGGAGCTCGAGACTGTCGTCGGCGTGGCGCTCGAGATTGTCGCCGGCCCGTAGTGAGCCGGCTTCGACGAAGCCGCCGTCAACTTCATCGACCGCGCACCACACGAGATGATCGGCCGTGACGTCGAGGATCACACCGGTGTTGGTGTGCACGCGCACGACGTTTTTCCGACCGTTGTGCTTGACGGCGACGATCTTGGTGAGACCGAACGCGTCGAGCACCTTGGTGCCGACCGCGCGATCGTCGACGAGCTTGCCGATCGGGACGAAGCCCTCAGGCGTGCTCACGAGGGCGTCATACGGCTGACAGGCACTCGCCTGCTGGGGTACGCCGTGCACACCGATGTTGAACCAGACCGGGGAGTTGAACGCGGCGCGCTGGTGCACGAGGACGTACTTGAGCTCGTCGCGGAATGTCTCCGCTTCGTCGTCGTCCACGAAGTAGCCGTCCCGGATCCCCCAGTCGGAGATGGTGTCGGCGACGCGGTCGATCACCTGCCGCAGGGACGACTCACGCTCCGGGGTGCCGAGCGTGCCCCGGAAGTACTTCTGGGCAACGATGTTCGTGGCGTTCTGCGACCAGCTGACGGGGAACTCGACGCCGGGCTGGAAGAAGGCGTCGGTGCCGTCCTTGTAGTTCGGGATCCGGGCGTCGCGGCGCTCCCACTCGAGCGTGTCGTACGGATGGGTCCCCCGCTCGGTGAAGTGCCGACGGATCCCGATCCCCATCTGCTCCGGCGCCATGGCCATTCGGCTCGTCCCCCTGTCTGCTCGACGATCTTTGTACCACAACATGTTGCGGTCGCTATAGGGCCGACCACGACATGCGGCGGATAATTACACCACCGTAATTATCCGCTGTCAATGGTCGGGGCGTCGCGTGGGGCCGTGAACCCGCAGGTCAGAGGGTTGTCGAAGAATTCCGCCGGGCGTCAGCGAGCTCGGGCGGGCCGCGACTTCGGCTCGGTCGTCTTCTGCAGCACCGCGACCTCGCGCTCGAAGTCGGTGACGTCCTCGAAGCCCTTGTACACGGACGCGAACCGCAGGTACGAGACCGGGTCGAGGGCCTGCAGATGCTCCAGGACGGCGAGGCCGATTCGCTCGCTCGTGACCTCCGCCCCAGCGGCGCGCATCTCCTCCTCGATCTCCGTTGCCAACGCCGCCACCGCCCCGTCCGCGATCGGCCGGCCCGTCACCGCGCGCTCGATGCCGGCCTGGAGCTTGTCGCCCGCAAACGGCTCCTTCGCGCCCGACCGCTTCACGACGATCAACGGCAGCTCCTCGAGGCGTTCGTAGGTCGTGAAGCGACGGCCGCACGGGATGCACTCGCGCCGCCGCCGGATGGCCGTTCCGTCGTCCGCCGGCCGCGAGTCGACGACCTTGTCCTCGGACGCCTGGCAGTACGGACAGCGCACCGCGCCACGGTACCCGGAGGCCCCATGGGCGACGACGGCGGCGGCACTGCTTCATCAGCGCGGCCGGGCGACGATCTCGCCGGGGACGAGCGGGCCATCGCCACGGGCGGCTGCGAGCTCGTCGACGATCGGGCGCGGGTCGCGGCCGGGCTCAAGTCGTTCGGCGATCGACCACAGCGTGTCGCCAGGCTGCACGACGTGGCGAGCTATGGCCGGGCGGCGCTCGGGGACTGCGAGGGGGGAGCCCCCGAGCGCGGCGCCCGCCTTCCCCACCATGACCAGCACCGCCAATCCCGCCGCGCCGGCGACCAGCCGCCGGCGCCAGAAGGTGGCGGTGGAGGCTCGACGCCCGCGCCGGGCGACGGGACGGGGGCGGACCAGCCGCAGCGTGGGCGCCTGGGCGGGCCTCGGATCGAACCTCCACTCGGTCATGACGGCGGCCATATGGGTCTCTCCCTCGTTCTCCTGCTTTCTGGTCTCGTGCTCTCTGGTCTTGCTCGTGCTCCTGCTCCGCCGCTTTCCCGTGTAGCGAACCACGGGGGTGTGACAACTACGTCTGACAGCTACGCCGGGGAGCGGAAGCCCCCCGGCGGGGTTCGGCCCACCCGGGGAGATCCTGCTTGGCGGGCCGAACGCTTGTTCGGATCCAACCACGAACGAGTGTTCCCGTCAAGCAGAATTTCGAACAGATGTTTGCCCCGAACGCCTGATCGTGTTACCGTGCCTCTGGACCCGTCAGATGGCGTCCCTTCGGGCTGCCCACGAGGAAGGCACGAGATGACAGACCTGACCACCCGGCAGCGCCAGGTGCTCGAGTTCATCGACGCCGAGGTCCGGCGACGCGGCTATCCGCCGAGCGTCCGCGAGATCGGCGAGGCGGTGGGGCTCTCGTCGAGCTCGACCGTCCACGCCCACCTGGCCGCCCTGCAGGACAAGGGCTACCTCGTGCGCGACCCGACCAAGCCGCGGGCGCTCGAGGTCCGCTTCGAGCCCGCCTCGGGCGCGGCCGTCGAGCGCCGGCCCGTGCGCCACATCCCGTTGGTCGGCGACGTCGCCGCCGGCACCGGTGTCCTCGCCGCCGAGAACGTCGAGGAGACCGTGCCCCTACCGGAGGACTTCACCGGCCGGGGTCAGCTGTTCATGGTCCGCGTGCGCGGCGACTCGATGATCGACGCCGGCATCTTCGACGGTGACCACGTCGTCGTGCGCCAGCAGAGCACGGCCGAGCCGGGCGACACCGTCGTGGCCGGCATCCCGGGCGAAGAGGCCACGGTCAAGACCTTCTCGCGCCGCCGGGGCAAGATCGTCCTGCGTCCCGCGAACGAGGACATGGACGAGCTCGTCTACGACCCCGCCGACGTCGTCATCTACGGCAAGGTCGTGACGGTCCTGCGCAAGCTCTGAGCGGTTCGCCGGTCACCCGGCAACGCGGAGGAAATCCGCCAGTCCGGCGTAGCACTGCTCGACCGACTGGCGCGTCACCCGTTCGCCGGCGGTGTGCGCGACGTCGGGGTCCCCGGGTCCGAAATTGACCGCCGGCACGCCGCGGGCGGCGAAGCGGGCGACGTCGGTCCAACCGAGCTTCGGCTCGACCTCGACACCGAGCGTCTGCACGAACTCGGCGACGAGAGGATGGTCGAGGTTGGGCGGCGCGGCCGGCGAGGCGTTGATGACCTCGATGCGATCCGCGCCCGTGAGCAACGCTCCGGTCTCGGCGCGCGCTTCGTCGATCGAGTAGCTCGGGGCGAAGCGCCGGTTCACGACCAGCGTGCAGGTGTCGGGCACGACGTTGTTGGCAACGCCGCCCTCGACCCGCACGACCTGGAGGGACTGGCGGTACGGCAGGCCGTCGACCCACGCCGTGCCGGGGTCGTGCCGCGCCAGCCGGCGCAAGACCTCGGCCGCGGCATGGATGGCGTTGTTGCCCTTCCACGGGCGCGCCGAATGGGCGCGCTCGCCGGCGAACTCCGCCCGAAGGTGCAGCGTCCCCTGACAGCCGGCCTCGACCCGGCCGCCGGTGGGCTCGAGCAGCACGGCGAAGTCCCCGGCGAGGAGCTCCGGGCGCTCGGCGAACACGTGCCGCAAGCCGTTGAACTCGTCGGCGATCTCCTCCGCTTCGTAGAACGCCAGCGTGCAATCGAATCGGGGGCGGGCGCCGGCGCTGAACTCCTCGGCCAGGCGGAGGAGCACTGCCAGGCCGCCCTTCATGTCGGCGGCGCCGAGACCGTGGAGCACGTCGCCGTCGAGGCGCGGGGTCTCGTTGCCGTTGGCGGGCACGGTGTCGAGATGACCGCCCAGGACGACCCGCCTCTCCGCTTCGAGCTGCGTCCGGGCGATCACCGTGTTGCCGACGCGAGCGCGTTCGAGGTGCGGGGCGCGCTCGTCGATGCGGCGCTCCACGCGATCGGCGAGCTCAGCCTCGTGCCGGCTCACCGACGGCACCGCCACCAGTGCCGCCGTCAATGTGAGCAGATCATCGGCGCGAGCGTCGGCCAGATCAGGTAGCGACACCGTGCTCACGCAAGGTCTCGTTGAGCTTCGCCGTGTCGGCGCGCTCGCCCGGCTCCAGCCGTCGCAGGATCAGCGCGCATGGCAGACCGAACTCGCCGCCCGGAAACTCTCGCTTCCGCATCGCCTGCACCACGACACACCACGGAGGCACAACGCCCCGGGCGACCGCTTCTCCCGTCTCCGCATCGATCACGGGGATGGCGGGGTTCAGGATGACACCCTCGCCGAGCACGCTTCCCTCGCCGACCCGGGCGCCTTGGGTGACCATGCAGCGGCTCCCGAGCATCGCGTCGTCGCCGACGATCACCGGCGCGGCTTGCGGTGGCTCGAGCACACCTCCGATGCCGACCCCGCCCGACAGGTGCACACGCTCGCCGATCTGCGCGCACGAGCCCACGGTCGCCCAGGTATCGACCATCGTCTCGGCGCCGACGTGCGCGCCGATGTTCACGTACGACGGCATGAGAATCACCCCCGGCGCGAGGTAGGAGCCCCAGCGCGCCGACCCGCCCGGCACCACACGCACACGCGCCGACCGGTAGTCATGCTTCAGCGGCAGCTTGTCGTGATACTCGAACGGCCCGACCTCCATGACCGCGAGGTCCTCGAGCCGGAACAGCAGGAGGATCGCCTGCTTGAGCCATTCGTGGACGACGACTTCCCCGCCGCTGATGTCCGCGACGCGTGCCTCACCGCGGTCGAGCAGGTCGATGGCCTCGTGGACCACGACACGCGCCTCGGTTTTGGGCAGGACCGCGGCGATGTCGTCGCGTCCTTCCCAGAGCCGCGTGACCTGCTCGGCGAGGTCGCTCACACATGCTCCTTGCTCGCGAGCCGTTCGAACGCGAGCGCGAGACGCTCGTCGGTCTGGGTAAGAGAGAGTCGCACGTGTCCCGCGCCGCCGGGGCCGTAGAGCTCGCCGGCCGCAGCCAGGAGGCCCCGCTCGGCGAGTCGATGGGCAATCGACCATCCGTTCTGCCCGCCGTCGGCATCGCGCAGCCACAGGTAGAACGTGGACGGCCCGCCGTCGTGCACGAGACCCCACCCGCCGAGCGCGTCGATCGCGAGTGCCCGGCGGCCGGCGTAGCGCTCGCGTTGCCCGTCGACGTGGGCGTCGTCGGCCAGCGCGGCAGTGGCTGCGGCCTGCACCGGGCTGGGGGTCATGAGGCCGGCGTGCTTGCGAACCTCACGCAAGTACTCGATGAGCTCGGCGTCGCCGGCCGCGAATCCGGCCCGCAGCCCCGCCAGGTTCGAGCGCTTCGACAGGGAGTGGACGGCGAGGGTACGGCCTTGACCGGCGCTCAGCACGGTCGCGGGGGGCGCGGGCGAGCCGGCCTCGTCGTAGGTGAACTCGGCGTAGCACTCGTCGCTGGCGACGATGACGCCGTGTTCGCGGGCCCAGTCCGCCACAGCGCGGAGGTGCCCGGCCCCGCCCGACGAGCCGGTGGGGTTTCCGGGCTCGTTCACCCAGAGCAGCAGTGCCCTCTCGGCGTCGGCCTTGCTCACACGCGACAGGTCGACCAGCCAGGCGTCGTCGAGAGGCACGGGAACGGCGCGCAACCCGGCCAGGAGCGCGCCCATCTCGTAGGTGGGGTACGCGATCCCGGGGTACAGCACCGTGTCGCGTGACGGGTCGCGCAACGACAACAAACGCGGCAGCGACGCCACCAGCTCCTTGGTACCGACGCACGCCAGGACGGCATCGGGTGAGACGTCGACACCGAAGCGCCGTCCGATCCATGCCGCCGCTGCCTGCCGGTACGCCGGAGCGCCGACGGCCGCGGGGTAGCCCGTCGCTGCGGGCGCGGCGTCCACGAGCGCGCGGTGAGCGACTTCGGGCATCGGGTCGACCGGCGTCCCGACCGAGCAGTCGACGATGCCGCCCGGCACCGCTTCTGCGATCGCACGCAGCTCGAGCAGCCGATCGTGTGGGTATGGCGGCGGGACGAACCCGGGCATGGTCATAAGCGCAGGCTATCCGGGGCCGTTCGTGGCACCGGCGGATTCCCCGTTGCCGACGACGAACTCGCGGAAGCGGTTGACACCCGACTCGGGGATGCGGGCGCGCACGCGTGTCTCGCGGTCGCCGTGCACTTCGACCAGCACGTCGCCTTCGCGGTGCAGCGCGGCGATGATGTCGCCGCGGTCGAACGGCACCGCCAACTCGACGACCGGATCGAGGGCGCGCAGTCGCGTGCCGATCGTCTCGGCGAGCTTCTCGACGCCTTCGCCGGTCGCTGCCGACACCGCCACCGCGCCCGCGTGCGCCGAGAGCAGATCGTCGACCGCGCTCGGATCGGCGACGTCGATCTTGTTGACGACCAGCAGTTCGGGACGGCCGTCGGCGCCGATATCGCGCAGGACAGCGCGGACGGCGACGATCTGATCCTCGGCGTCGTGGGCGCTGCCGTCCACGACGTGCAACAACATGTCGGCGCGGCCGACCTCCTCGAGCGTCGACTTGAACGCCTCGACGAGCTCGTGCGGCAGCCGGCGCACGAACCCGACGGTGTCGCCGAGCAGGCCGGTCTCGCCGCCCGGTAGATGGAGACGGCGCGTGGTGGGGTCGAGCGTCGAGAACAGCCGGTCCTCGACGCGGGCGTCGGCCCGGGTGAGCCGGTTCAGCAGAGTGGACTTGCCGGCGTTCGTGTAGCCGACCAGCGAAACGGTCGAAAGTTCCCGGCGGGTCCGGGCCTTCCGTTGGGTGGACCGAGTCTTGGCGAGGCGATCCAGCTCCGCCTCGAGCTTGTTCATGCGGCGCTGGATCCGCCGCCGGTCGACCTCGAGCTGGGTTTCGCCCGGGCCTCGGGTGCCGATGCCGCCGGCCTGCTGGCTCAGCTCGATCCCGCGGCCGCGCAGGCGGGGAAGCCGGTAGCGCAGCTGGGCCAGCTCGACCTGGACCATCCCCTCTTGGCTGCGCGCATGCTGGGCGAAGATGTCGAGGATCAGCGCGACGCGGTCGACGACGTCGCGTCCGAGCTTCTTCTCGAGGTTCCGCTGCTGCGCGGGCGTGAGCTCGTCGTCGAACACGACGACGTCGATGTCGAGCGCGTCGGCGAGGCCCCGTAGCTCGTCGGCCTTCCCGCCCCCGATGTACGTCGCCGGGTCAGGGGTCGGGCGCCGCTGCAGCACCGACTCGACCGGATCGGCGCCCGCAGTGTCGGCGAGCAACCCGAGCTCGGAGAGACTTGCCTCGGCCTCACTCAGCGAGCGCGTCCCCGACCCCGTGCTGACGAGCAGCGCCCGTTGCTTGACGACACCGAAGTCGACTTCGGTGGCCGTGAGACGACGTCGCTGGCGGCCTTCGCGGTTGCTCATGCGACGCTCACTTCGGCGTCGAACACGTGCGTGACCGGTCCGTGAAGCCGGATCGTCTCGCCGAGTTCGACTTCGTGCGTGCCGCCCCGGACCCGTACCGTCACGTGGTCGCCCACGAGCCCGCGCCGATGGGCCACAGCGGCAGACGCGCACACCCCCGTGCCGCAGGAGAGCGTCTCCCCCACGCCACGCTCCCACACTCGCATGCTGAGCTCGTCTGGCCCCGTCACTGCGACGAACTCGACGTTCGTGCGACGCGGGAAGCGAGCGTCGGTTTCCAGATGCGGGCCATGCTGGGTCACGCGCGTCGTCTCCGGATCGTCGACGAGCAGCACGAGATGCGGGTTGCCCATGCCCGCCGCGTCACCGTGGTACGTGACCCCGTGGAAGGTGACCTCGAGGTCGAACGCGCTCGCCGCGTCGAGCGGGACACGTGCAGGCTCGAACGTGACCGGGCCCATGTCGACCGTGGCTCCCGTGAGCTGCCCGCTCGCGGCGTCGATGTCGAGCGCGACTTCGCGGCGACCGCCGCCGGTGTCGACGACGAGCCGCTTCCCGTCGCCAAGACCCTCGCGGACGGCGACCCACGACAAGCAGGCGATCCCGTTGCCGCTCATCTCGGCCACCGTGCCGTCGGCGTTGCGGAGCTCCATTGTGCAGTCAGCGCCGTCGCGGCCCGGGAGAAGCGTGATCAGTCCGTCGCCGCCGACCCCGAGATGGCGGTCGCACAGCCGCGCCGCGACGTCAGCGCCGGGCGCGTGGCCCTCGGGAGCCGCGGTCACGAGGAAGTCGTTGCCGGCGCCGTGCAGCTTGGAGAGCCGGATCCGGGTGCCGCTCATGAGGTCCAGGTTGCCAGGAGCGCGGGCAACGCATCGCACGGATTGTCGGGTGCGCCGAGCCACGTGATTCGAGGATCGCGGCGGAACCACATCCTCTGCCGGCGGGCGAAGGACCGAGTGCGCCGGACGGCGGTCTCGATCGCGTCGTCCATCGAGGTGTCGCCAGTGAGCGCCGCGATGACTTCCTTGTAGCCGATCGCCTGTGCCGCAGTTCGAGACAACGCCGGCCCGTCGAGCAGCCGTCTGACCTCGTCGATCAAGCCCGCGTCGCGCATCGCCGCGAACCGCGCCCGGATGCGGGCGTTGAGCACGCCGCGCGGAAGCCACACGCCGACCATGCGCACCGGGAACGCGGTCGGGCCGAAGTGGTCGACGCCGGGCCCGAACGAGGAGAAGGGGCAACCGGTCAGCCGGATGACCTCGAGCGCCCGCACAATCCGCCGGGCGTTGTGCGGGTCGATCTTGTGCGCGGCTTCGGGGTCGCGCCCGGTGAGCTCGTCGTAGGCGGCGGCGACGCCGCCGGGGCTCGCCGTCCACGCCTCGAGCTCGGCGCGCAGGTCGGAATCCTCCTGCGGGAAGCGGAGGTCATCGACCACAGCTTGCACGTACAGCCCCGTTCCACCCACGAGCAGAGCGCGTCTTCCGCGTGCCGCAATGTCGGCGACGGCGGCGCGGGCGGCGGCTTGGTGCCGGACCGCAGACCAGTCTTCGGTGGGCTCGACGACGTCGATCACATGATGCGGGACCGCGGCGCGTTCGGCCGCCGTCGGCTTGGCGGTGCCGATGTCGAGGCGGCGGTACACCTGCATCGAGTCGAGGGAGACGATCTCGACGTCGGCGAGCACGTGCGCGGCGCCGAGCGCCAGCGCCGATTTTCCCGAGGCCGTGGGCCCGACCAGGGCGAGGTGCGTGACCGTGGCTAGGCCACCGTGACGGGGATGCGGGTCCGAGTGGGTGCCGGCGGCGCGACGTGACCCACGAGGTCGCCGCGCAGCCAGTGTGGTGCCGCGTGTGTGATGTGCACGTCGGTCAACGCGCCCGGACCAACGGGGAGATCGCCTGCGGTGAAGTGCACGAGCTTGTTCTGGCGCGTGCGTCCCGAGAGCACCGACGGATCTTTCTTCGACGGCCCGTCCACGAGCACTTCCTCGACGCGGCCGACGCGCGCGTCGTGCCGGCGAAGCGCATGACGCTCGACAACCTCGACCAGCTCCTGCATGCGCTCCTGCGCGACCTCGTGAGGCACGAAATCGTCGGTCATCTCGGCGGCCGGCGTTCCGGGCCGGGGCGAGAAGACGAACGTGTAAGCGGCGTCGTACGCGGCTTCGTCGACGACTTCGAGCGTGCGGCGGAAGTCGTCGTCGGTCTCGCCCGGGAAGCCGACGATGAGGTCGGTCGTCACGGC
>JBKOWY010000126.1:0-12816 GCA_046724655.1 Actinomycetota bacterium | reverse complement strand
GCCGTACCGCTCGACGATGGACCACAGCCGATCCTTGTCGGGAAAGTCCGGCGTGCCTTCGTACATCACGCTCGTCGTACGGTTGGCGAGCGGCCCGTAGACGATGTACGAGTGGCCGGTCACCCAGCCGACGTCGGCCGCACACCAGTACACGTCGGTATCCGGCTTGATGTCGAACACGTTGAGGTGCGTCCACGCGACCTGCGTGAGATACCCGCCGGTCGTGTGCATGATCCCTTTGGGCTTCGCCGTCGTCCCGCTCGTGTAGAGGAGATAGAGGAGGTCCTCGGAGTCCATCGGCTCGGGCGGGCAGTCGGCAGGTTGTTCGGGGACGACGTCGTCCCACCAAAGATCGCGGCCGTCCCGCATCGCGACGTCCTGGCCGGTGCGCTTGACCACGAGGCACCGCTCGACCGACGGGGTCTCGGCCATTGCCGTATCGGCGCTCTGCTTGAGGGGGACGATCTGACCTCGGCGCCAGGCGCCGTCAGCGGTGATGAGCAGCCGGGCTTCGGCGTCGTTGATGCGATCACGCAGCGCATCGGCTGAGAACCCGCCGAAGACGACCGAGTGCGGCGCCCCGATGCGCGCGCAGGCGAGCATCGCGATCGGCAGCTCGGGGACCATGCCCAGGTAGATGTTGACGCGGTCGCCCTTCTGAATGCCGAGCGACTTGAGCGCGTTCGCGACCCGCTGGACGTCGTCGAGGAGCTGCGCGTACGTGATCGTGCGCGAGTCGCCCGGTTCACCTTCCCAGTGGTATGCGACCTGGTCGCCATGCCCTGTGGCGACGTGCCGGTCAAGGCAGTTGGCGCTCACGTTGAGCCTGCCGCCGACGAACCACTTGGCGAACGGCAGGTCCCAGTCGAGGATGGTGTGCCACTCGTCGATCCAGTCGACGAGGTCGGCGGCCTGGCGGGCCCAGAAGCGTTCGAAGTCGCGCTCGGATTCGTCGTAGATCTCGGCGTCGACGATGCGCGCCGTCTTCTTGAACTCGGGCGGCGGGGGGAACGTGCGGCCTTCGGCGAGCAGGGCCTCGATGGTGGCTTCCGACATCGTTCCCCCTTGGGCTGTCAGCGATCTGCCCGTGACTGGTCGCAGGCTACCGTCCACGCCGTGAACCGCACCGACCGGCTGTACGCGATCGCCGAGGTGCTGCGGGCGACCGCGCCGCGGGCACGTACGTCACGCGATCTCGCCGAACGGTTCGAGGTCAGTGCGCGCACGATCGAGCGCGACATCTCCGCCCTCCAGCAGTCCGGCGTCCCGATCTGGGCGACGCCCGGTCCCGGTGGCGGGTACTCGGTCGATCCCGAGATGACACTGCCGCCGCTCAACCTCACGGCCGACGAAGCCACCGCGATCGCGGTCGCGCTTGCCGCGAGCGGACCGATCCCGTTCGGCGACTCGGCCCGGGCGGCACTGCGCAAGCTGGTGGCCGCGATGTCGTCCACGAGCCGGGAGGGGGCACGCGAGCTGGTCGGTCGTATCCATCTGCTCCAGCAGCGCGGTCAGCTCGAGGCCACGCCCGTGGTGCGCGCGGTGGAAACCGCCGTCGTGCAGCGCAAGGTCCTGGAGCTCGACTACGTCGACAGGAGCGGGCAGCACACCGACCACCGGCTGGTCGAGCCGTACGGCTTGGCGGGCGGGCAGGACCACTGGTACCTCATGGCCTGGTGCCGGATGCGCGACGGGGGCCGGACCTTCCGCCTCGACCGCATCCACGAGGCGCGCGTCACCGACGAGACGGCGCCGGACCGGCAGCTGCACGAGGTCGCCGGCGACATCGCCGCCTTCGCCCGGGAGACCAGCCTCGACGAGTGAGACGCGGGTCACGCCACCTCTTCCCGAAATCCCGACATGGGGTTGTCGCCCGGCCCGCGGATCCTGTTGGTGTCATCGCAGGGAACACAGACAGGAGGAAACGACATGGGCGCTCCCGTGGTGTGGTTCGAGGTCGCGGGACGCGACTTCGACAACCTTTCGAAGTTCTACAGCGAGCTCTTCCACTGGAAGGTCAGCGGCGACAACCCCGCCGGCTACGGCATGGTCGACACCGACGGCGAAGGCGGGATCCCGGGCGGGATCTTCGCCAGCGAGGACACGCAGTACGTGACGTTCTACGTCTCGGTGCCCGACCTCGAGGCTCGGCTGCGGCAAGCCGAGAAGCTCGGGGCCAAGGTGGTCCAGCCGCCGACACCCACGACCCCGGACGGCCCGACGGTGGCGATGATCTCCGACCCCGAGGGTCACCGCATCGGCGTCCTCCAGGAACCGAGCTGAGACTGCCGGCCGGCGCGCGGTGCCCCCCGCCGCGCGCCGGCCTCGGGCGGTACCTTTCGAGCGTGGAGCGATGGAGGGTCGGTCGCTCGGTCATCACCCGCGTTCCCGACGAGAACTTCGAGCTCGTGGTGCCGCAGGACGAGGCGACGACGACGGTGCTGCGCACGCAGGCATCTTGGTTGTCACCACACTTCTTGACCGCGGCCGGCGAGCTGCGGATCGGCACGTCGGCGCTTGCAATCGACACTCCAGGTGCGCGCGTCGTCGTGGACCCCTGGCTTGCGTCCGACGACCCCGACAGAAAGACGCCCGCCGCACGCGCTCGAATCGAGCGCCTCCTTGCGAGCCTCACCGACGCCGGCTTCGCGCCGGAGTCGGTCGATGTCGTCGTGAACAGCCACATCGACGGCGTCGGCGCGAACACGCGCCCGGTAGGCGATGCCGAAGTGCCGGCGTTCCCGAACGCCCGCTACGTGATCCCATCGGAAGAGATCGCGGCGCTGCGAGCCGGGCGGTTACCGGGCGCCGAGCCGCTCGAGGTACTGCGTGCCGAGGGCCTGGTGGACGAGCCCGACGCGCGGGTAGCGGGCGACGTGCACGTCGAGCCCGGACCGGGACACTCGCCCGGGCATCACGTCGTCCGACTGGACTCCGACGGCGGAGGCGCCGTCATCGTCGGGCATCTGTTCCTTCATCCGGCCCAGGTCTTCGGCCCCGAGGCGCGACCCGGGCTCGACGAGAACATCTCGCTCGCAGCCGAGACGCGGCGCGCACTCCTGGCGCGCGCGGCCGAAGAACAGACGCTCGTCATCGGCCCGCTGTGGGCATCGCCGGGCGCGGGCATGATCGTCCCCGCCGATGTGCCCGGGCGGTGGCGGCTCGAGCCTGCCTATTAGGCGCGGAGTCGTCGCGGCCTTCACGCTGCCGAATGGTTGTGAATCGACCGTGATCGGCCGGAATCACAATCACGGCAGCGCATCGAACGTCACGCGAACCCCCCTGATGCTTTCGCGAACACGAACACCCGATGGGCGCCGAGGCCGGACGGGTCGGTGAGGGCGGCGGCTTCGCTGACGCGGCTGCGCGCCGCGACGGCGTCGAGGTCACCGATCGCAGCACGGTCACGCCACAAACCGCGGGCTTCGTCGACGAGCTCGTCGACCCCCAGACCGGCGAGCCACTGCGCCTGGGTCGTCTGCTCGCGCAGCCGGAAGCCGGCACGCCGGGCGTGGGTCACGAGGTGTTCGACGGGCACATCGCACGTGATGTCTTGCGTGCCGGGATCGGCGAGCGGATGGTCGCCTCGCTGGTGACCCCGGTACGTTCGTAGCCACTGGTCCTGCCCGCGCGTCACGAGCGAAGCCGCTTCGTCGGCGAAGTCGAGGACGACGAGCAAGCCGCGCCGTAAGACGTGCGCGCATGACGCGAGCCACTCATCCGTCGCGGTGGCAATGGGAAGCCGGGCACCCTCGGGTACGGCAGCTCCGGCGGCGACGTCCTGCGCCGCCTCCGCAACATCGGCCGCCGCCGCGACGGGGACTTCGATGAAACCGGCCTCATCGAGACCGACCCGGATCTCCATCCATCCGTGGCCAGAGCGCTCGACGACCCGGAACGGGAGATTGTCGAGCAACTCATTCGCCACCACGACACCGTCCGGGATCTCGAGCGCCGGCAGCTCGGGCAGCGCCGCGACGATGGGACCGATACCGCTGACCGGGCGCGGCACCTCATCGGGTTCGGTGCGCACGGCCGGTCCCAACGCCCGGTCCGCAGGCTCGATGGCGAGGAGCTCGCGCTGGGGGGCCCGCAGGGCGGCCGACCGTTCGACGAGCACGTACCGCAAGGTGCGTGCGCATTGCGGTCGCGCCCTCAGCACGTCCGTCGCGAGGCGTCCGCGCCCGGCGCCGGCGTCGATCACGACGAACGGGTCGGGACGCTCGAGCTCGGACCACGCGCGATCGAGGAACCGCGCCACGAGCGCGCCGAACAGCGCGCCCACCTCGGGGCTCGTGACGAAGTCACGCCCGGCCCGGCCCGCGCCGCCACCGCGGGCGAAGAACCCGGCCTGCTCGTCGTAGAGAGCGGCTTCGACAAAGCGATCGAATGGGATCGGCCCTTCGCGCCGGATGCACTCTGCGATGCGCTCGGCCAGATCAGCCATAACGCCCGCTACCCGGGAAACGCTCCCTCGCCGATCCGGGCGAACAGCTGCGGGTAGACACCGATCACGACGACGACGGCGGCCGACAGACCGAGCGCGATCGCGAGCGCGGGAGGCGTACGGGCCGGGACTTGCTCGACGCCGGCTTCGGATGGGTCACGGAACCACATCCGTCGGGCGATGGCGGCGTAATAGAACAGCGCGATCACGGAGTTGACGGCGGCGATCACACCCAGCGTGTAGGCGGCCGCCGTCCCGGCGTTGAAGATGGCGCGGAACATCACGAACTTGGCGAACCAGCCCGCGAGCGGCGGGACCCCGGCGAGCGCGAACAGGAACGCCGACATCAGCAGCGCCAGGACGGGTGCGGTCTGCCCCAGCCCCGAGTACGAGGCAATCTCGCCCGAGCGCGTCCGGCGCGCGACGGCGATCACGACCGCGAACGCACCGAGGTTCATCGCCCCGTAGATCAGCAGGTAGATGACAACCGCCTCGAAGGCGGACCGCGCCGCGTTACCTTCTGCGGCCACCGCCAAGGGCGCAAGGATGAACCCGCCTTGTGCGACCGACGAGTATGCGAGCAAGCGGACGATGTTGGTCTGACGTAGCGCGGTGAGGTTGCCGAGCGTCATCGACCCCGCCGCCAGCGCCCACAGGATCGGCTGCCACGCCTCCTCCGTACGGAAGAATCCGAAGAAGACGAGGCTCAGGATCGCCACGAAACCCCCAGCCTTCGACGCCACGGACAGGAACGCCGTCACCGGCGTCGGCGATCCCTCGTACGTGTCCGGCGCCCAGAAATGGAACGGAACGGCGCTGATCTTGAACGCAAAACCGACGAGCGTCAGGAAGATCGCCACCGCGAACAGCGGCGGAATGTCGACGCCGCGCGCATACTCGCCGATGTCGCGGAGCAGAGTTGACCCGGACAAGCCGAAGATCAACGACATGCCGTACAGCATCACCGCCGACGACAACACGCCGAACAGGTAGTACTTGATGGCGGCCTCGTTCGACTTGGTGTCGTGCTTTCGCCAACCGGCGAGCACGTACGTGGGCACCGACATCAGCTCGAGGGCGACGAAGATCGAGATGAGATCGCGTGCCGACGCCATTACGATCATGCCGAGCACCGAGCTCAGCAGCAGGAAGTAGTACTCGCCCTGGTAGTAGTCGCCCTCACCGATGTAATCGACCGAGACGAGCAACGTGACGTAGGCGACGAGGAGGAAGAACCCCTTGAGCGCGAGGGCGTAGTTGTCGACCACGAACGCGCCGCCGAAGAGCGAGCGGGTCGTGCCATCAATGGCGAGGGTCAGCACTGGTACTAGAGACCCCAGCACGCCAATCGTCGCAAGACGCGACGTCTGGAACCGCTCGCGATCGCTGAAGAAGAAGTCGGCGACGAGGACGACGACGATCGTCCCGGTGAGGATCAGCTCGGGCGCGAGGGCGTGGTAGTCGAATCGCGGGGTCACGGGATCGTGGGCGTCATAGATATGGTCATCCGACGACCTTGGCCACGCCGTTGGCCAGACTCGTCACGGCGCCGTCAGTGATCCGGAAGATGAAGTTGGGATAGATGCCCAGCGCCACGATCAGAAGCAGGAGCGGCGCCCACGCGAACCATTCGGGCCAGTGCACGTCGTGCACGTGCACGTTCTGGAACTGCGCCTTCACGGTCCCGAACGCCACCCGCTGGAACATGTAGAGCAGGTAGCCGGCGGCGAGCACCGTGCCGACGGCGGAGACGACCATGTACACGCGGAACGTGATCTCCGAGATACCAGCGGCGGGGTTGTAGGCCGAGAGGATGGCCGGGAATTCACCCCAGAACCCGGCGAGGCCGGGCAATCCGAGTGACGCCATGACGCAGAACCCCAGGATCCAGGCGAGCCTCGGCACCTGGATGAGCATTCCGCCCAGGCTGCTGATCTCGCGGGTCTCGTAGCGCTCCTGCACTGAGCCGGCAAGGAAGAACAGCATCCCGGTGATGAGGCCGTGGGCGACCATCCCGAAGATGGCGGCGTTGATGCCGAAGTTCGTGAGCGTCGCGATGCCGAGCATGATGAAACCCATGTGCGACACCGAGGAGAACGCGATCAGGCGTTTCATGTCGCGCTGGGCGAGGCAGCACAACGCGCCGTAGATGATCCCGATCACCGCCAGCAGTCCGATCCATGGCGCCCAGTCATGCGCCGCCTGGGGCAGGATCGGCAGCGCGATCCGGATGAAGCCGTACGACCCGAGCTTCAGGAGGATGGCCGCCAGGAGCACCGAGCCCACCGTTGGTGCCTCGGTGTGCGCGTCGGGCAGCCAGGTATGGAACGGGAACATCGGCACCTTGATCGCGAATCCGAGGAACAGGCCGACGAAGATCAAGTTCTGCGTGCTGGCCGCGAGGCCGCCGCCGCCCTGGGCGGCGAGGCGGGGTATGTCGAACGTCTGCGGATCGGACAGGAAGAAGAGCGCAAGGAAGCTGAGGAGCATCAGCGCCGACCCGAAGAGGGTGAACAGGAAGAATTTGATCGACGCGTACTCGCGGTCGGGCCCGCCCCACACTCCGATCATGAAGAACATCGGCAGCAGGACGAGCTCGAAGAAGATGAAGAACAGAATGAGGTCCTGGGCACAGAACGTGCCGTTCATGCCCGTCTCGAGCAGCAGGATGAGCGCGAGGAAAGCCTTCGGGGTGTGCGGCTCGGGGAAATGGTCCCACGAGTAGATGACGCACATCACCGTGATGACCATGGTCAGCAGCAGGAGCGGCAGCGCGATCCCGTCGATGCCCATGTGGTACCGACTGTTGATCACGTCGATCCAAGACTTGTTGACGTCGTACTGGAGCGTTCCGGTCTTGTCGAAGTCGAAGCGCGCCAGCAGCGCGATGCCGACGGCGAGCGTCGCCAGCGTCGTCAGCAGCGCGGTCATTTTGAGCGCGAGCTCCTGCGCCTTGGGGATGAAGAGGACGATCGCCATGCCCACCGACGGCAGGAACACCGCCAGGGTCAGTCCCCACGAGTCGAACCAGTCCAAGGTCTCTCTCCTGTTCCTTTCCTGCTAGTAGACGATCCAGAGCGCGATGCTCAGGGCAGCGACGGCGCCGAACAACGTGAGCGCGTAGCGCTGCACGCGTCCGGACTGGACATACCGCAGCAGTCCACCGGTCTCGCCGGCGGTCTCGGCGAGACCGTTGACGGCGCCGTCGACGACCCGCTGATCGATGACGTCGTAGACGCCTCGCGCCGCGCGCGCGGTCGCCCGTGCGACGCCGTTGACGACACCGTCGATGACGTGCTGATCGAACCAGTAGGTGCCCTGGGCGATCGGGCCCCTGATCCCCGCCACGATGACCTTCTCGTACAGGTCGTCGAGGTAGAGCTTGTTCTCGAGGAACCGGTAGCCCGCCCGGGCGAGCGCGTTGCGCTGCGTCAGGCCGCGGAACGGCCCCAGCTCCTCCCGTTGGAACCACAGGTACGCCGCGATCCCGATGGCGATCGCCGCCACCGACACGGACACCACCGCCTTGACCACCTCGAAGTCGGCGTGCTCGAGCGCCGGGAGCGCGACACCCGCCTCGAACCAGTCCTTGAACTTCTCGATACCGAACGCGCCCGCGTTCGTGAACCCCGCCAACACCGAGAGGCCGGCGAGCACGACCAGGGGAACGGTGAGGATGGGCGGCGACTCGTGCGGCTCGCCGTGGCCGCGGTACTCGCCGAAGAACGTCAGGTAGACGCAGCGGGTCATGTAGGCGGCGGTGAGGAACGCGCCGACGAGGCCCACGTACAAGAAGACGTCGAAGCCGGTCCGCCCGGCGGTGACGAGGATCTCGTCCTTGGACCAGAACCCGGCCAGCGGGAAGATGCCGGCGAGCGCGAGCGACCCGATGACGAACGTCACGAACGTGACCGGCATGTACTTGCGAAGCCCACCCATGTCGCTCTTCATGTCGAAGCTGTGGTGGGAGCCGGAGTGGCTCACCGACCCGGCCCCGAGGAACAGCAGCGCCTTGAAGAACGCGTGCGTGAAGAGATGGAAGACGGCCGCCACCCAGGCGCCGATCCCCAGCGCCATCACCATGTAGCCGATCTGGCTGATCGTCGAGTACGCGAGCACCTTCTTGATGTCGCGTTGCACGAACGCGAGGACGGCTCCGATGAGGATCGTGAAGCCGCCGATGAACGCCATGGCGTTCAAGCCGCCGTCGCCGATCGAGAAGCCATTGAAGAAGACGGGATAGAGACGGGCGCCGAGGTAGACGCCCGCGACCACCATGGTGGCCGCGTGGATGAGGGCGGAGACTGGTGTCGGGCCGGCCATGGCGTCGGGGAGCCAGGTGTGCAGCGGGAACTGGCCGCTCTTGCCGATGATGCCGATCAGGACGCACGTCGCCGCCACGACGAGCAGGGTGTGGCTGATGCCGCCGTCGAGCACCTCGGTGTTGATGCCCGCGATGTCGAACGTCCCGGCGCCGAAGAACAAGATGATGATCCCGATCAGGAGGCCGACGTCTCCGACGCGGGTCGTGAGGAACGCCTTGACGGCGGCGTCGGCGTTGGGCTTCTCCTCCCACCAGTGGCCGATCAGCACGAACGAGCACAGGCCCACGAGCTCCCAGCCGACGAGCAGCTCGATCGTGTTGTCGGCCACGACGAGCAAGAGCATCGAGGCCGTGAAGAGATTGAGCATCGCGAAGTAGTGCGTGAACCGGCGATCGCCCTCCATGTACTTCGTCGAGTACACGTGCACCAGGAGCGACACGAGCGTGACCATGAACAGCATCATCACGGCCAGCCCGTCAATGTGGATGCCGGCGCCGAACTTGACGAGGCCGTTCTCCCACCACGTGACCCCACGATCGACGGCCGCAACCCCGCCTTCCTGTGCCGGGAGCAGCGCCCGACCGAACCCGCGGACCGCGCCGTGGGCAGCGGGCGAGTCCTCGACGCGCTGGATCCACTGGACCAGCACGATGCAGGCGAGCACGAACGACGCCCCGACCGAGGTGACCGCGAGCTCGGCGCCCTTGCGGGGCAGTCGCTTCCCGAAGAGCAGGATCGCCACGAACGACACCGCGGGCAGCAGCGGGATGAGCCAGGCGCTCCGCAGCATCTGCCGGTCAGCCCTTCAGCTGGTCGACGCGGTCGAGGTCGGGGCTATGCAGGTTCCGGTAGATGATCAGCACGATGGCCAGCCCGACGCCGACCTCGGCGGCGGCGATGGTGATCACGAAGAGGGCGAACACTTGGCCGGCGACGTGGCTGGTGAAGGCCGAGAAGGCGACCAGGTTGATGTTGACGGCGTTGAGCATCAGCTCGACCGAGAGCAGCACCAAGACGCCGTTGCGCCGCGCGAGCACGCCGTAGACGCCGCAGCAGAAGAGGAACGCGCTCAGGATCAGGTACTGGTTGAGCGCCATCAGTCTCTCCGCGCGATCACGACGGCGCCGACGAGCGCGGCGAGCAGGAGCATCGACACGACCTCGAAGGGGACGACGAAGTTCCGGAAGATGGAATCGGCCACCGGTCCGGTCCGGCTCGCCTCGAGCAGCTTGTCGGTGAGCTTGATCTCGTCGTGGCCGAAGGCGTTGACGAGGAGAGCGACGAGCGTCCCGAACAAGAAGACAGACACGATTGCGGCCGGCAAGCGCTGGTCGTTGTCGAAGTCGCCGGCCCGCATCGGCGCCCGCGTCAGCATTATGCCGAAGAGGAACAACACCGCGATGGCGCCGATGTAGATGAAGAACTGCGTGATCCCCACGAACTCGGCGAGAAGCACGATGTACTGGGCGGCTGCTCCGACGAGCACCACGATGAGGAACAGCGCCGCGTGGACGATGTTGCGCGACCGCACGACCCCGACCGCGCCGACACCCATCGCGATCGCGAGAATCCAGAATGCGACGTTCTGGCTCGTCATGCGGGTGGCCTACTCCGCTACTTCTTGGCGTCGGCGCCGACTTCGAGCGGCTCCGGTTCGGGAACGGTCTCCATCCACTCGCCGAGCTTCTCCTTGTCGTGCAGGAGGTCGGCGATGTTCGACTCCGAGTACTCGTACTCGGGGCTCCAGAACAAGGCGTCGAACGGGCACACCTCGACGCAGATGCCGCAGTACATGCACAGCGCGTAGTCGATGTCGAACCGGTCGAGGAGGCTCACGGTGCGTTCGCGACCACCTTCGCGCCGGGGCGGCCGCTTCTCTTTGTGGCCCTCGATGTAGATGCACCAGTCGGGGCACTGGCGCGCGCAGAGCATGCACACCGTGCAGTTCTCCTCTTTGAGCGCGATGACCCCTCTCGCTCGCGTCGGAGGGTCTTCCCGCTCGTGGGGGTACTGCACCGTGACGGCGCCCTTGAGCATCGTCTTGAACGTGACGCCGAGGCCGCCGATCAGGCCCGGGGCCTTCGGTTTCTTGGGAAGTTTGGGGAGCTTGGGCATCTAGAACGCCACCTTCAATGCGCCGGTGATCAGGATGTTGGCCAGGCCGATCGGGATGAGGTACTTCCACGCCACCGCCTGGAGCTGGTCCTCCCGCAGCCGCGGATACGTGAACCGCACCCAGAACATGAGGAACGCCACGATCATGACCTTGGTGAGCAGCACGATAGGCCCGAGGACGTTGGCGACGCCGGTGTCGGTGACGTGCGGGATCGCCCAACCGCCGAGGAACAGGGTGGCCGCGAGGGCGGCGAACGCGAACGCGGTGCCGAACTCGCCGATGAAAAAGAAGAGGAACCGGAAGCCGGTGTACTCGACCATGTACCCGGAAACGAGCTCGCTCTCGGCCACAGGCATGTCGAACGGGGCCTGGGTGAGCTCGGCCTGGGCGGCGACCAGGAACAGCACGAAGCCGACGATCTGCGTGAGGATGAACGGGTTTCCGATGCCGTCCCACCCGAAGATGGCCCCGTTCTGCTGCGCGCCCACGACGCCCTGGAGGTTCATGGTCCCGGCGGTCACGACGACGCCGACCACCGCGAGCAGCAGCGGGAGCTCGTAGGCGATGAGCTGGGCACCGGCGCGCAGCGCACCGAGCAGGGCGAACTTGTTGGCGCTCGCCCACCCCGCCATGAGCACGCCGACGACCGACAGGCTGGAGACGGCGAGGGCGTAGAACACGCCGACGTCGAGGTCGCTGACGATGAGGTCCGGGCCTGTCGGCAGCACGAGGAACACGAGGAACGTCGAGATCACGACGACCGCGGGCGCGAAGGCGAACACGCGCCGGTCGGACGGCTCCGGCATCACGTCCTCTTTCTGGATGAACTTGATGCCGTCGCCGAAGAGCTGGAACCAGCCGTGGAACCCGCCCGGGTCCATCGGCCCGAGCCGGCTCTGCATGTGCGCCATCATCTTCAGCAGGAACACGTAGCCGAGGATGATGGCGCCGAGCGGGATGACGGCGAGGACGACGACCGTCTTGATCGCCAGGATCGTCGCCTGGCCGCCCGGGATGTCGAGCGCGAGCAGGCTCACCGGTCGATGTCCCCTAGGATGAAGTAGAGCGACGCGAGCACGGCGATGATGTCGGGCACGTACACGCCCCGCAGCAGCCAGGGCAGGATCGACACGTTGCTGAACGACGCCGACCGGATCTTGACCCGGAACGGTCCCGTCGCGCCCTTCGAGATCACGTAGTAGCCCATCTGGCCGAGCGGGTTCTCGGTCTCCACCCAGAGCTCGCCTTCGGGGACCTTGATGATGCGCGGGACCTTGGCCATGATCGGACCGCTCGGGATCTGGTCGAGCATCTGCACGACCATGCGTGCCGCTTCACGTGTCTCCTGGAGTCGCACCCAGTACCGCGAGTACGAGTCGCCGTCGGGGTGCGTCCATACCTTGAAATCGAGGTCGGGGTAGACGAGGTAGGGCTTGCCGTCGCGGCGCAGGTCCCAGTCGACGCCCGACGCCCGCAGGTTCGAGCCCGACACCCCGTAACCGGCGCCGATTTCGGGGGGGATGATCCCGATCGAACGGGTGCGGGCCTGGAAGATCTCGTTCTCGGCGACGAGCTCCTCCAGCGTGTTGCAGGCGTCGAAGACGATCTTCATGGTGTTGCGGCACTCGTTGATCCAGCCCCACGGGAGGTCGTCCTTCAGGCCGCCGATGCGGTTGAAGTTGGGGTGGAACCGGCCTCCGGTTGCGGCCTCGATGAGATTGAGGACGTGCTCGCGGTCACGGAACCCGTAGAACGGCGGTGTCAGCGCGCCGACCTGAAGGCCCATTTCGCCGAGGAACAGCATGAACGTCGCGATACGCGAGAGCTCGGTGAGGATCGTCCGGATGTACTGCGCCCGTGGCGGCGCCTCGATGTCCATGAGCAGCTCGGCGGCGTGCATGAACGGGACTTCGTTGGCGAAGCTCGAC
>JBKOWY010000079.1:0-9402 GCA_046724655.1 Actinomycetota bacterium | reverse complement strand
GCCCGTTCCGGTACCTGCTCGGGCGCGTGCTCCGCCTGCGCGAGGTGGAGCGTCCCGAGGTCACCGACCGGATCAGCGCGCTCGCACGCGGCGCGCTCATCCACGCCGTGCTTGCGGAGTTCCTCGACAGCGT
This sequence comes from Actinomycetota bacterium, assembly GCA_046724655.1. Classification (GTDB taxonomy): domain Bacteria; phylum Actinomycetota; class Acidimicrobiia; order IMCC26256; family JACDBD01; genus JALZAA01. The sequence continues at coordinate 9,269 of JBKOWY010000079.1, read as the reverse complement.
CGAGCCCCGGACGGCACCCGACCAGCCGTGGAACGACGACGAGCGCGCGCTCTTGCTGGCGATCGCCGAGCGCCGTTGCAACGACGTCGAAGCCGAAGGGATCACCGGCCGCCCGCTGCTGTGGAAGCTCGACCGGCGGCGCATCCTGCGCGAGCTCGAGGGCTTCCTCGACACCGACGAGATGGTCCGGGCCGCGTTCGGCATCGTGCCCCGGCCGGGTGGGCGGGAGCTCGCCTTCGGATTCGGTGGCGAATCCGGCGAGCCCGCGACCGTGACGCTGGCGGACGGACGGGTGGTGCGCTTCCACGGCTACATCGACCGTGTCGACGAAGGGCTCGGTGGCTCCCCGGTCGTCGTCTTCGACTACAAGACCGGCCGGTACGTGGACGATCCTTCGAAAGGTCTCGAGCGCGGCAACTTGCTGCAGTTGCCGGTGTACGCGCTGGCGATGGCGGGCGACCGTCCGTCGGCCGACGTGCGCGCCTACTACTGGCACCTGCGAGGACCGGGCGTCGACCCCGAAGCCGGCATCGTCCTCGACGAGGCGACACGGGCCGAGTTCGTGGACAAGGTCTCGGCGATCGTCGACGGGATCGGCGCCGGCATCTTCCCCGCCTTCCCCGACAAGCCCCGCCAGGACGGGCGCGGTCGCGAGACGTGGGAGAACTGCTGTTACTGCGCCTTCGACCGCTTGTGCGCGCCGACTCGCGACGACGACTGGACTCGCAAGCGAGACGACCCTGTTCTGGTCAGGTTCCGGGAGCTCGCCGATCCCCCTGTCGACGCATCCGGCGACGGAGACGAGCTGTGACCGCCGACGCCGTGGCGCGCGGCGAGATCCGCGACCTTCATGACGCAACGCTGTTCGTCGAGGCGGGAGCGGGCACGGGCAAGACCACCGCGCTCGTCGACCGGGTCGTCTCGCTCATCGCGCGCGGTCGCGTCGCCGTCAGAGAGCTCGCCGCCATCACGTTCACGGAGGCGGCGGCGGGCGAGCTCCGTGACCGCATCCGGTACCGCCTCGAGCAGGCGGCCGCCGCGGCGACGGCGGCTTTGCCGGCCGGCGCGGCAGGAGCCGGAGCCCGCGACAGCGACCAGCACGGGCCGCGCGGGTCGTGGACGCCCGAGGAGCGAGAACGATGCCGGGCCGCGCTCGACGACCTCGACGACGCCGCCTTGTCGACGCTGCATGGCTTCGCGCAGCGGATCCTCGCCGAGCACCCGCTCGAAGCCGGCTTGCCGCCGCGCTTCGACGTCATCGACGACGTCGAGGCCGCGGTCCGCTTCGAGGAGCACTGGGGGCAGTTCGTCGACGCACTCGTCGCCGACCCCGCCCTCGAACCCGCGCTCCTCACCGCCGTGGCGTTGGGCGTCGACTTCGACCAGCTGCGCCGGGTAGCGCGTGTCCTGCACGACCATTACGAGCGTCTCCGCGCCGCACCCCCGGCCGCGACCGACGCTCCCCCTGTCGAGCTCGACCCTGTCCTCGCACCACTCGAGCAGGCGATCGGTCGACTCGCGGAGTGCCGGGTCCGGCAGGATCTGCTGTTCCAGCACGTCGAAGGGCTCGCGGGCTGGCTCGACGCACTCCGCGGCGCGCACGACGACCTCGACCGCCTCGATCTTCTCGGCCAAATGCCGAAGATGGCGAAGAACGTCGGACGGCACGGGAACTGGCACTGTCCGATCGACGAGGTACGCGGGCTCCTCGAGCAGGCGGACGCGGCGCGCGCGTCCGTCATCGCCACTCATCAGCGGGCGACGCTCGACCTGCTCCTCACCCGACTGCGCGGATTCGTACGCGCGTACGCGGACGAGCGCCGGCAAGACGGCCGCATCGAGTTCCACGATCTGCTCGTGCTGGCGCGCGACCTGCTCCGGAACGACCCCCGGGTACGCGCCGCGCTGAGCGAGCGCTTCCGCGTGCTGTTGATCGACGAGTTCCAGGACACCGATCCGCTGCAGATCGAGATCGCGGTGCTCCTCGCGTCCGACGATCCCGACGCCGGCCGGCGGCCGTGGCACGACGTGCCGATCACGCCTGGTCGGGCGTTCTTCGTCGGCGACCCGAAGCAGTCGATCTACCGCTTCCGGCGGGCCGACCTCGAGCTCTACCACCGCGTCGAGCAGGAGTTGCGCGACGGCCGCCGTGAGCTCACGCAGAACTTCCGGTCGGTGCCGGAGATCCTCGACTGGGTCAACCACGTCTTCGACCGTCTGTTCGACGGCGCCGAATCGGGAGGCAGCGCGCAGGCCGCGCACGTGGCGCTCGTCGCCGAGCGAGATGCGTTCCAGTGCTCGACGCCGTCGGTCGCGGTCTTCGGTGGTCCCTCCGACGTGCCACTCGTCGCCGAGGTCCGTGCCGTCGAAGCGGCGGCCGTTGCGGCTCTTGCTCGGCGGATCAAGGACGACGGATGGGAGGTCGCGGACCCGGTCACCGGCTCGATCCGACCCGCCCGCTACGACGACGTCGGGCTGCTGCTGCCGACGCGCACGGCTCTCCCCGACCTGGAGGACGCATTGGAACGCGCCGACGTGCCCGTCCGGATCGAGAGCCAGTCGCTGGTGTTCTCGACGGCGGAGGTGCGCGACCTGCTGTCGATCCTGACCGCGCTCGACGATCCGACCGACGAGATCGCGCTGGTCGCATCGCTTCGATCCCCTGCATTCGGATGCGGAGACGACGACCTCGTCGACTACCACCAGCGCGGCGGACGCTGGGACTACCGGCGAACGGTGCCCGAGGACCTGCCGCGCGACCATCCGGTTGTCGTAGCACTCACGGCGCTCCGCGACCTGCACGAGATCCGCTGGTGGCAATCGGTCAGTGAAACCGTCGAGACGGTCGTGCGCCAACGCAAGATGCTGGAGCTCGCGGTCACGCACCGGCGGCCGCGCGACCACTGGCGCCGCATCCGGTTCTTCCTCGACCAGGCCCGCGCATACGACGCGGCGTCGGGCTTCGGACTGCGCGGCTTCATCGACTGGGTACGCCAGCTCGCCGACGAGCGCGCGCGGGCGGTCGAGATCGTGGTGCCCGAGCCGGACGACGATGCGCTGCGCGTCCTCACCGTGCACGGCGCCAAAGGGCTCGAGTTCCCGATCGTCATTCTCGCCGGGCTGAACGTGGCCCCGCCGAACCGCACGACGCCCGTGCTCTGGAACCCTGACGGCGGCTTCGAGGTCCGCGTCGGAAGGGTTCGACCGGGCACACGCTTCGAGACCTCCGGGTGGGACGAGCGGGCGCGCCGCGAAGACGTACTCGACGCCGCCGAGCGGTTGCGGCTGCTGTACGTGGCCTCGACTCGCGCCCGCGACCACCTGCTCGTGAGCCTCCACCACAAGCAGGACACCGACTGTCATGCCGCCCTGCTGTGCCAGCACGCCGCGGACGCCCCCGCAGTCGCACTCGACCTCGATGGTGCGGCATCGCCGCTCCTACCGGCCGCGGTCACCTCCGCCGACGACGAGGCGCCTGAAACCCCCGCCGATCGCGACACCTGGATCGCGGCGCGCACCGCACTTCTGACCCACGCCGGGCGGCCCGCCAGTGTTGCGGCGACAACGCTCGCGCACGAAACGTGGGATCCCGCGCTCGAGAAGGACGAGCCCGCCGACGACCGGCCGCCGTGGCGCCGGGGCCGGGCCGGCACGTCGGTGGGGCGGGCGGTGCACGCCGTCCTCCAATCCATCGACCTCGCCACGGGCGCCGGACTCGACGCCACGGCTCGGGCGCAGGCGTTGGCGGAAGGGATCCCGCAAAGGGAGGCCGAGGTACGAGCCTTGGCCCGCGGCGTCCTGCAGGCGCCGGCGGTGCGCGGCGCGGTCACGAGCGGTCGGTACTGGCGAGAGGTGCCGGTGGCCGCGGTCATCGACGGCGTGACCGTCGAAGGCTTCATCGACCTGCTCATGGAGACGCTCGAAGGGCTCGTCGTCGTCGACTACAAGACCGACCAGATCCCCACCGACACCGATCTCGATGCAGTGATGGAGCGCTACCGCGTCCAAGGCGCCGCGTACGCGTTGGCGCTCGAACGTGCGCTCGGAACTGGCGTCGCGCGGTGCGTCTTCGTGTTCGCGCGTCGGGGTCGCGCCGTCGAACGTGAAGTGGAAGACCTGCCGAACGCGGTGGCCTACGTGGAGCAGCGGATACGCGAGGCGGCGCGACTCTGATACGTGCCGCGGTCTGGGGCAAAGCCCCGGACCGCGTTCAGTCGCCTCTCAGCCGCGATCCTCAGAATCCGAGCTGGCCGAGAAGGCTGAGACTGGCGTTCGGGTTGAACGGTTGCGTACCCAACGCGAGCTGGACATCGGAGAACGACGAGTGCGAACGCATGTAGTTCAGCTCGAGGTTGAAGTCGCCCACACCGTTCGACCCCGCGAGCGGCGCGATCTGCACCGTGCTGAGCACTCCCATAAGCGCACTGTCCGAGTCCGCCGCCGATGAGTCCGGCAGCGGCTTCCCTCCGGCGTGTCGGCCGCCGCGGTAACAGGCCGGCGGCGGGGTCGGCTCGGGTCCCTAAGCGAGGACGTCCTTTGTGGTGAAGCGGGACCAGGCGGCGACGGCGAAGATCACGACCGTGACGCCCTGGATCAGCAGGTTCAGGAGGATCTGATTCCAGTACACGGGCGATCGCAGGACATCGCCGAACGACAACCAGTAGTGCGTGAGCAAGAAGGGGTGCAGCCAGGACAGGGAGGGGACGGCGTTGAGCACACCGCTCAACACCGCCACGCCGACGGTCCCCGCCATCGCGCCGACGGGCGCGTCCGTGAGTGTCGAGATGAAGAGACCGATCGCGGCCAACCCAAGCAGCGACACTGCCACCAGGATCGCGGCCAGGCCGATCCGCAGGGTTCCCGCGGCGAGCGACAGCGTGTCGCCGGACAAAGTCGTGACATCTCCGATCGGGAACAGGATGGAGCCGGCGATGAGGCCGGCGATCGCAACCGCGAACGTGGCCACGAAACAGAACACCGTCACCGCCGTCGCCTTGAGAACGAGCAGCCGCGTCCGACCGACCGGACGCGACAACACGTACCGCAACGTGCCCAGGTTCGCCTCCCCCGCGACCGAATCGCCGGCGACGATCGCCACCGCGAGGGGAAGGAAGAACGGCAACGTGACGGTCAGACCGACGAGCGCGGCGAAGACGCCGTTGTTGGTGATCTGGTCGAAGAAGCGCGGCCCCTGTCCCGGGCTCGGTCCCTCGCCCGAGAGGCGCACCGCCACCGCCACGGCCACGGGCACGGCGGCGAGCACGAACAGCAACACTCGCGTGCGCACGCGTCGGAACAGCAGTCCAAGCTCAGTGAGCCACATCGAATCCCTCTCCGGTGAGCGCGACGAACGCGTCTTCGAGACTGCGCCGATCCGTCGTCAAGCTGCGGACACCGACCCCCGCGAGGACGAGCGCCCGGTTGCACTCCTCGGGTCGTTGCCCGTCGAGCTGGGCCGAGACGACCTCGCCCGTGACGATGATGGACTCGAGCCCCATTCGTTCGAGCACCCGGGCGGCGTCGGCGGCGTCTTCCGTCTCGACCCGCAGCATCGAGTCGCCACTGCCGCGGAGCTCCTCGATAGAGCCCTGGGCCACGAGCTTGCCGACGGAGATGATGCCAACGTGGGTGCACAGCTGCTCCACCTCGCTGAGGAGGTGGGTCGACAGGAACACCGACGAACCTTCCGATGCCAGCTCCCGCACGAGGTTCCGGATCTCGCGGGTCCCTTGGGGGTCCATCCCGTTCGTGGGCTCGTCGAGGACGAGAAGGCTGCGCGGCCGCAGGAGCGCGGCAGCGAGACCGAGCCGCTGTTTCATACCGAGCGAATAGGCGCGGTAGCGCTTCGTCGCCGCCGCGCTGAGACCAACCTTGGCCAGCGCGGCATCGATGCGGCCGCGGCGGGTGCGGCGCTGCCCGTCCGGCCCGGCGGCGTCGATGCGCTTGAGGTTCTGGCGACCGGTCAGCCAGGGATAGAAGGCCGGGCCTTCCACGAGCGCTCCGACGTGTGGCAGCACCCTCGCGTTGGCGGCCGGCATGTCCTTGCCGAGCAGGCGGTATGACCCGCCCGAGGGCCAGATGAGCCCGAGCAGCATCCGGATCGTCGTCGTCTTGCCCGAGCCGTTGGGCCCGAGGAAGCCGTACACGCTGCCGGTCGGCACCACGAGATCGAGCCCGTCGACGACGGCGGTGTGCCCGAGGCGCTTCGTGAGCCCCTTCGTCTCGATCGCGAACTCGCTGTCGATCGGGCCCTCGCCGAACACACGCGCCGCGGGGGCGCTGGCGGCGCTCGGCTGCGCCACGGTTGCCGTCTCGTCGCTCATCGTGACGTGACCTCTGCCGCCGCGGGCTCGAGGCCCTGCGGTGTCACGGCGCCGGCGACGATGCGGCCGCCGGGCAGGATGAGGAGGCTGAAGACCGGCGTCTCCAGGAGCTGTCCCGTGCCGTACGGGCCGCTGACGTCCTTGGCCGTGCGGCCGAGATCGTCCAGCCGCCACCAGCTCAGCCCGGTGACGGCGACCACTTCGTTCCAACCTTCGCCGGTGGTCGCAAGCCGAAGGAGCGCATCGTTGACGCCGGTCACCGACTGCACGTCCTCGAGCGCCCTCTGGCGGTCCCGTTCGCGCTGCCAGTCACCCGAGTAGTCGGGCGAGCGGCTCACCTCGTCGCCGTCCGTCACCTTCGCCTCGGGCGGAGGTCGGAAGGCGAACTGCGATTCCGATGGACGCTTGAACGTGATCGACGTGAACTTGCTGTCGATGGCCACGGTGCCGCTCCGCGTCTTCACCTGGACCCGCAGCGGCAACCCGGTCGTGGCATCCACACCGACCGTGACCTCCGTGATGAGGGACGTGGGCGTGTCGGGGACGAGCCCCAGCTGGTACACGGGCCGGTCGGCGACGTAGGTCGGCGCATGGAGCACGAGTCGGGTGCTCTGATTGCGCAGCGCGAGGAAGCGGGCCGCCATTCCGTCCGGCGACTCGAGGGTCCCTCCGCCGGCGAGCGAGGTGATCAAACCGGTGGCGGTACCGGATTCGCTCGGGGTCGCGACCTTCGTCACTCGCGAGCGCCGGCTGTGCCAGACGTAGGTGACATCGCCGTTGCGGTACCAGTCGGTCTCTTCGAGCTGTTGCAGCAGCGCGATCCGACGACGATCTCCGTCCTGCCAGAGGCGCGCGTCATTGCTCCCTGCGGCGAGGCCGACCAGGGAGCCGCCCGATTCGCCCGTCGCCGTCCCGAAGTCACCCAACCCGAGGCTGGTTTTCAGCTCGAGGAAACCCGAACGCGGCTGCGGGTGCGGGCTCGCGGCCCATTCGGCGACCTCGGCGGCCGTCCGCTTCGGCAGCGTCGGCTCCGCGCGCGCGTCGAGCCGGCCACTGAGGGAGTAACCCGCCCAGACCACAGCGACGACGACGGGTGGCACGAGCCAACGCCATCTTCTCGTCCTGGCTCGGGCAACCACGACACACCAGGGTAGGACCACCCCTTGGGTCGTCCCTGAGCGCGACCTGAGAGCCCGCTGAGGCGCGCCCGCCCGCGTCGCCGCCCCTATGGTCGCCGTCGCAAGCTCCGGCTTTGCGGCGACGATCGCCAAAGCCGCCGTCGCCGCGGAAAGGATACGGGGCACTCCGAGCAAGGAGGCTCGTGACCTTCAGCGTGCTCAAGCGGTTGTTGCTCGGTCGGCCGTTGCCGTCACGTGAGTTCGAGCAGCAGCGCCTCCCCAAGCGGCTGGCGCTCGGCGTCTTCTCGACCGATGCCATCGCGTCCACTGCGTTCGCCACCCAGGAGATCCTCGTCGTGCTCGTGCCGGTGGCGGGCATGGCGGCGCTCGGATACCTGGTGCCGATCTCGCTGGTCGTCGTGGCCCTGCTGGTGATCGTCGTCCTGAGTTACCGGCAGACGCTGTACGCGTACCCGAACGGCGGCGGGTCGTACATCGTGAGCCGCGAGAACCTCGGGACCTACCCGTCGCTCGTCGCGGCCGGGTCGCTGATGGTCGACTACACGCTCACCGTGTCGGTGTCGGTAGCGGCGGGCGTCGCCGCCATCACGTCGGCGGTCGCGCCGCTACGCGGTCACGAGACGCTTCTCGGGGTGAGCCTGATCGCATTCATCGCCCTGGCGAACCTGCGCGGCGTCAGGGAATCCGGCCGGCTGTTCGCGCCACCCACCTACACCTACATCGCGATCATGACGCTGCTCATCGGGTACGGGCTGTTCCGAACATTCACGGGCGACCTGCAGCCTCTGCCTGTCAACCACAGCGAGCTCGCGCACTTCACCAACGGCGAGACGATGATGGGCGGGGTCACGTTGTTCCTCCTGATGCGCGCGTTCTCGTCCGGCGCCATCGCCCTGAGCGGCGTCGAAGCGATCTCGAACGGCATTCAGGCATTCCGCAAGCCCGAGTCGCACAACGCCGCGATCACGCTCATGTGGACCGCTTTCATTCTCGGCGGTCTGTTCTTCGGGCTCGCGGTTCTTGCCGACCAGCTGCGCCCCACCCTCTCGGAGAGTCAGACGATCTTGTCGCAGATGGGGCGGGCCGTCTTCGGCGGCGGCAGCAGCCCTCTTTACATCGTCCTCCAGGCGTCTACGGCGGCGATCCTGACGCTGTCGGCAAACACCGCGTTCGCCGACTTCCCTCGCCTCTCGGCGATCGTTGCACGGGACGGCTTCATGCCCCGCCAGCTCACGAACCGCGGCGACCGGCTCGTGCTCTCGAACGGCATCCTCGTCCTCGCGTTCGCGGCCGGCTTGCTCGTCGTCGCCTTCCGGGCCAGCGTCAGCTCGCTCGTCCCGCTGTTCGCCGTCGGGCTCTTCACGGCCTTCACGCTCTCGCAGGCGGGAATGGTCGTGCACCACTGGCGCCTGCGCGAGCCCCGATGGCGGGTCGGGATCGTGATCAACGCTGTCGGCACGGCCGCGACGACGCTGGTCCTCGCGGTCATCCTCGTCTCGAAGTTCACCGAGGGTGCGTGGATCCCAACCGTGGTGATCCCGTTGCTCGTCCTGCTCTTCAAGGGCATTCGCCGCCATTACGAGACAGTCGAGCGGGCCCTGCACGCCGACCCCGACGTCGTCATCCCCCCGATCAAGCACACGGTGGTCGTGCTGGTCGGCGAGCGGGTACATCTCGGCGTGCTGGAGGCCATCGCCTACGCCAAGTCGCTGCATCCCCAGTTCCTGCACGCCGTGTCGGTCGCGTACGAACCCGAAGACGCGGACCGCCGACGCGAGCAGTGGGAGCGGTTCCGTCTCGACGTTCC
>JBKOWY010000096.1:0-17005 GCA_046724655.1 Actinomycetota bacterium | reverse complement strand
CGAACTGTTGGCGCTCCTGCCCACCGGCATGACCAACCGGGAGCTCGCGGCGCATCTCCACCTCAGCGAAAACACCATCAAGAGTCAACTGCGCAGCCTCTTTTCCAAGCTCAAAGTCCGAAACCGAGTCCAGGCCGCTGCGGTGGCGCGCGCCGGCGTCCTCGGCGAACACCACTCGCGAAGCTTCACCACAGATGCGGATTAGCAACTCCGTGACGCACGGTGGAGGCGTGGTCGATGGAGCAAGTCGTTCTGGTCGCGCACTCGCTCAGTGGATCCTGGTCCCCGCCCTGACCGCCGGGCTAGGCGAGCGTGTCACGCACACCGTATTCGTGAGCGCAGCAGTACCGAGGCCGAGTCAGGAAAGCGCGATGAGGCACGAGAAGCCCTACGCCACTTATCCAGAGACGCTTTCGCGCGGCTGCCAGCGCCCCAAAATCCCTTCCGACCGTTCTCATTGGGGCTCGCAGCGGACGCGTGCGTGCGGCTTGCCGACTTGGGCATAGCAAGCATCGTGTACGAGCTGCTCTTTCCTTACCGTGACCGAGCCTTGATCCTCAGCAATATTGTCGTTCTCGGTAGGTCGGGCTTTCTGAGCGGTGGTGGCTGATCGCCAATTCTCGGATGCCATTCTTCCCGCGCCTCTCAGTACTCGTCGTGGCGCCGCAACCAGAACTCCGGCGGATCGCCCTCGTTCCTGCCCATCGGGGCACGGTCCAACAGGCCGTAGTAGCCCATCACGGGCTCGAGCCCGCGCGCGCTGGTCGAGTAGGTGTGGTGGACGACACCACCCGCGAGTGCGAACGCGCTCAGTCCCGGCCCCTCTGTCAGGTATCCGGCCGGATCGGTCCCGCACGCGGCGGAGACTTGGGAAATGACCGGAGGCGCTCCGTCCTTCAGGAACGATCGCACCTCCTGCTCGGGGTAGGAGAAACCGAAGTCGAAGTTGAAATCGCTGCTGTAGCTGGACGGCCACTCGAAGTTCCACCCCATGCGGTGCTTGTACGCTTGGAGCTTCTCGAGTGGCGCCCGTGAGACGCAGATCATGGTCACGTCGCGCGCGCCGAGGTGGACGACGTTGGGGTCGATGCTGTCGGCGATCGACGAGCAGACGGGGCAGCCTGCCTCGTACGCCGGGCCGAACATGAAGTGGTAGATGAGGAGCTGCGAGCGCCCGTCGAAGAGCTCGGGAAGGCTCTTGGTCCCTTCGTCGGTCTCGAAGGTGTACTCCTTCTCGATCGGCACCCAGGGCATTTCCCGGCGCTGCTGCGCGAGCTCGTCGTTGCTGCGGGTGAGCTCCTTCTCACGCTCGAGCAGCGCGTCGCGCGCGGCCTGCCACTCCTCACGGGTTCCGATCCTGTGCTCGCTCATCGCATGCCCTCCTCTGTCGGTCCGGGTTTGCGGTAGAGGCCGCAATTCGGGCTCTGGCGCATCATCGCGTGCGCAGCGGTGAGCTCGGTGGGCGCGCTCACGCCGCGTAGCTTGGGACCATGGCAGGGGAGGCGGAGTGGGAACCCGAGGCCGAGAACTGGGTTCGCTGGGCTCGCACCCCGGGCCACGACGCGTACTGGCACTACCGGGACAGCTTCTTCGATGTCGTTGTGCCGGCGCCGGGTCGACGAACCCTCGAGATTGGTTGTGGTGAGGGCCGGGTCGCTCGCGACCTGGCCGCTCGCGGGCATCGAGTCGCGGCGGTCGATGCGGCCCGGACGCTGCTGCGCTATGCGCGACGCGACGACCTCGCGAGCATGTACGTGGGAGCGGAGAGTCGGGCGCTCCCATTTCCTGATCGCTGCTTCGATCTGGCGGTCGCCTACAACTCGCTCCAAGTGGTCGATGACATGGCAGCCACCGTGTGCGAGGCGGCACGCGTGCTCGACCGCGGCGGGTGCCTGTGTGCCTGCGTGGCCCATCCCGTGACGGATCTCGGCCACTTCACCGGGGACGAGGCGGGCGCCGGGTTCGCGATGAGACGGCACTACTTCGAGACTCGACGTGTCGAGGACACGGTGCAGCTCGACGGCCTCACGATGACGTTCCGGGGCTGGACGCACTCGCTCGAGCACTATGCCGTGGCGTTGGAAGGCGCCGGTCTCCATCTCGAAACCATGCGTGAGCCGCGGCCGATCGGCGAATCCGGAAGGTATGAGCGATGGCGAGACATTCCGCTGTTCCTGTATTTCCGAGCGGTCAAGTCGTAGTGCGTCTGGTCGGGAGGAGCCGGGCGCCGCCGTCCGTGGGAATTCGGTGGCAGCTTGCGGGAACCTCCTGACATGGTGCCAACGTGGCAAAGAACTACTTCGACGAGCGGATTGCGCAGCGCTACGAGACGTACTGGCCGGAGACGTTCGAGCCGAGAGTCATCGACGCGGCCGTGAGCTTCCTCGCCGATCTGGCGGGAACAGGCGCCGCGCTCGAACTGGGCGTCGGTACCGGCCGGATCGCGTTACCGCTCAGCGAGCGAGGCGTCCGCGTGCACGGTATCGAGCTGTCGCCGGCGATGGTCGAGGAGCTGCGGGCGAAGCCCGGCGCGGAAGAAATCGGCGTGACGATCGGCGACTTCGCGACCACCAGGGTGGAAGGGACGTTCAAGCTCGCCTTTCTTGTGCGTAACACGATCATGAACCTGACCAGCCAGGACGAGCAGGTCGAGTGCTTCCGCAACGTCGCCGCGCACCTCGAACCCGGCGGCTGCTTCGTGATCGAGGTCGTCGTTCCTGCGCTCCGGCAGCTCCCTCCGGGTGAGACGGTCCGGGCGTTCACGGTGACGCCAACGCATCTCGGGTTCGACGAGTACGTCGACCTTGCCGCGCAGATCTCGCTCTCTCATCACTACTGGGTGGTCGACGGGCAACTCGAGACCTTCTCGGCGCCATTTCGCTACGTCTGGCCGTCCGAGCTGGACCTCATGGCGCGACTTGCCGGAATGACTCTGCGCGGGCGGTGGAGCGACTGGGACCGTGAGCCGTTCACGAGCGACAGCCGGAGCCACGTCTCGGTGTGGGAGAAGGCCGCGTAGCGGCGAGCGGGCTACCGATAGTCGTCGAGGTTCGCCTCGAGGCCCGGCTCGCGGACCTCCTCGATGAACCGCCAGATGTCGGGCTGTGAGCCGTCGACATCGGTGAAGCCGTACTCGTGCGCGAGCTGACCGGAGGTGACCGATTGCTGGTTCCGCCTCGCCCGGTCGGGATCGGACGCGAGCGCGACGACGGCGCGACCGATGTACCGAGGCGACTCCGAGAGAGCAAAGTCGGGCGGAGCGGAGGGCTGATCGTTCTTGGACGGCGGACTCACTGAATCGCGCCAGTTCTCCTCGGAGACGCCGAAGTTGTCGAGCATCATCTCGGAGCGAAGCCATCCGGGCGTGATCGCGACCGCGGTCGCTCCGAACGCTGCCAGCTCGTGTCCTTGCGAGAAGGCGAGGCGGTTCACCGCGACCTTGGCGAGGTCGTAGTACACGGAGATCCGATAGCGCGATGCATTGTGCGCCGTGGTGCCATCAGTGACTTCGACGAGCAAGCCGCCCGGCCGGTCGACGACAAGTGGGAGCAAGTGATGCGAGGTGATGAGGTGGGTGTCGATGGCGAGCCGGAGTATTCGGAGACCGTCGTCGAGGTCGAGCTCCCAGATCGGGGTGTTCCACTGGGTCGGGCCGCCTTTGAGCAGCTCGCCGCCCCAGATGTCGTTGACGAGCACGTCGATGTGGCCGTGGTCGCTCCGGATCTGGTCGGCCAGGCTTCGCACCTGGTCGGGATCGAGGTGGTCGACGACGGCGGCAATGCCCGTGCCGCCGAGCTCCTTGACGAGCTCGGCGGTCTCTTCGATCGTCTCGGCACGGTCGTAGTCGGAGCGAGCTGACCCTGTCCGCGAGCTACGACCCGTGCACACGACCGTCGCGCCCGCTTCGCCCAAGGCGGCGGCGATACCGCGTCCGGCGCCTCTGGTCGCTCCCGCGACGACGGCCACCCGCTCCCGCAGCGCGTCTCGATCCGGCGACCAGCCCACCGCTCGAGCTTGTCAGGTCGTGGGAACTAGGCCTGATCGGCGGCCGCGTGCAGCGCGGCGACGTCGATCTTCTTCATGCCGAGCATGGCTCGCATCGCGCGTTGCCCGCGTGCCTCGTCCGGATCGTTCAACAGCTCATTCATCCCGACCGGGACGACCTGCCAGGAGAGGCCGTACTTGTCCTTGAGCCATCCGCACGGGCCCTCCTCGCCACCCTCGGACAGCTTGGCCCAGTAGTAATCGACCTCTTCCTGGTCGGCGCAATTAATGAGTAGCGAGATGGCCTCGTCGAAGGTGAATTCCGGGCCGCCGTTGATCGCGGTGAACTCCTGGCCGTCGAGCACGAAGTCGACGGTCAGCACCATGCCTGCGGGTCGCGGACCGGCCTCGCCGTAGTGCGTGACGTTCGTGACCTTCGAGTTCGGGAACACCGAGACGTAGAACTCGGCGGCCTCCTGACCCTGCGTGTCGAACCAGAGGTTGGGCGTGATCCGGGGCATCGCACTTCTCCTGTCGTCGGTGGGTTGGCCCTCTACCTCTCCAGACCGTTCCACCGCTCGAAAATCATCGCCACTTCGCAGCACTCCAACCAGTTCGGGAAGGACGAGTGCGAGCACGCAGCCGACCAGGCAATCTGTCACCTCACGGCCGACATCGTCACGTCGCGGAGGAGCGTCCCATGCCCAAGTACCTTGCTCTGTTCTCGTATTCAGAAGAGCCCTGGCCGCGATGATCGAGAACCGGCGGCCGAGCGTGAACCGGCGATCCTGGCCGTCCTCGAGAGTGTGGACGCCCGGCTCGAGACGTTCTACTGGATGTTCGGTGAACACGACGGCATCGCATTCTCGAGACCGCACAGCGAGCGCGAGCGAACTTCACCGAGCCCGGCCGGTAACTACGCCAGCGTCACCGGCAGCGCTTCGAGCCCGCGCAACACCACGCGTCCGTTGCGTTCCGGAGGTGCGGCCAGGTCCAGCGCGGGGAAGCGCCTGACCAGCGCCCCGATCGCGACCTGGGCCTCGACGCGGGCGAGCGACGAGCCGAGGCAGTGGTGGATGCCGTTGCCGAACGACATGTGCTGGCCGGCGTCGGAACGCGTGAGGTCGAGCTCGTCGGCGGAAGGTCCCCACCGGTCCGGATCGTGGTTGGCCGACCCGAGGCAGGTGAGCACGAAGCTCCCGGCCGGGATCGTCGCGCCGTCGACGTCGAGGTCGTCGAGCGTGATGCGACGCGAGAACTGCACGGGGCTGTCGTAGCGGAGCAGCTCCTCGACGGCGCCGGCGTCGAGCTCCGGGTCCGAACGCAGCCTCGCGAGGCCGGCGGGGTGCTCGAGCAACGCCAGCGCGGCGTTGCCGATGAGGTTGACGGTCGTCTCGTGACCGGCGATGTAAAGGAGGATCACCTGGTCGAGCAGCTCCTCCTCGGTCAGGCGATCGCCTTCGTCCTCCGCCGCCAGCAGGCCGGAAAGCAGGTCGTCGGCCGGGTGCTCGCGCTTCCACGCCAGGACGCTCTGCACGTGGGCGAGCATGTTGTCCGCGGCTGCCAGTGCGGCTTGGACTTCGTCCGGCGTGAGGATGGGGTCGAGCGTTTTCGTCAAGGTGTGTGACCAGCCCCGTACCTCGTCGCGGTTGCCTTCGGGCATCCCGAGCATCTCCGAGATGACGGTGAACGGCAGCGGGAACGCGAGATCGCCGATCACGTCCGCGCGACCGCGCGCAGCCATGGCGTCGAGCGCCTCGCCCACGAGGGCTTCGATGCGCGGCCGCAGGTTCTGAACCATCTTCGGCGTGAACGCCTTGGACACGAGACGGCGAAGCCGCGTGTGGTCGGGCGGGTCGATGTTCAGGATCGAGTGGGCGCCCCGCTCCCGCGCGTCGGGCGCCTGCTCCACGAACATCTGCGTGCGCGCCGTCGGCGCGGCGTTGTCGATCTGCACGCTCAGCGTCGGGTCGCGAAGGACGCGGACGACGTCGTCGTACCTGAAGAGAATCCAGACCTCGAGCGGGCTGTGATGCACCGGGTCGCGATCCCGCAGGAGGCCATACTGCCGGTACGGGTCGTCGAAGTACCCGGGCTCGAAGGGATTGAACGCGACCGGCTCGGGTGCGGTAGCCGCCTCGCTCACGTGGGCAACCTACCTGTTGTCGCCGGGTGCGACCGATACGCCGGTCCGTCTCCCGATAGCCTCAATAGGCTAGGTTCGACACTCCAACCACACGAGCACCAACCCGAAGATCGAGCATCAATGTGCCTACGGCCCAGGGGCGGAGGGGTCCGACGTGCGCCGGAGGACCGATGAGCGCCATCGTCGAGGTCGTCGGCCGGGAGATCCTGGACTCCCGGGGCAACCCCACGGTCGAGGTCGAGGTCGAGCTGGTGTCCGGCGCGCGTGGCCGCGCCGCCGTCCCGAGCGGCGCGAGCACCGGCGCCCACGAGGCGCTCGAGCTGCGCGACGGCGGCGAGCGTTACGGCGGCAAGGGCGTTCTCCGCGCCGTCGACCACGTCAACGGCGAGATCGCCGACGCCATGCTCGGGCTCGAAGGCACCGAACAGCGCCGCGTCGATGACGAGCTCGTCACACTCGACGGCACCGACGGCAAGTCGCGCCTTGGCGCCAACGCGATCCTCGGCGTGTCACTCGCGGTCGCGCATGCGGCGGCGCGCGAAGTCGAGTTGCCGCTCTACCGATACGTCGGCGGCGCCGACGCTCACGTGCTTCCCGTCCCGCTCATGAACGTGCTCAACGGGGGCGCGCACGCCGACAGCAACGTCGACCTGCAGGAGTTCATGCTCGCGCCCGTCGGCGCGGCCAGCTTCTCGGAGGCGCTGCGCTGGGGCGCCGAGACCTACGACGCGCTCCGAGATCTACTGCACGACCGCGGGCTCGCCACCGGTCTTGGCGACGAGGGCGGCTTCGCGCCGAACCTGCCTTCGAGCGAGGACGCGATACAGCTGCTGCTCGCCGCGATCGAGGCCGCGGGCTACCGGCCGGGCGAGGAGATCGCGATCGCGCTCGACCCGGCCGCGACCGAGTTCTTCGCCGATGGCCGCTATGCCCTCAAAGGCGAGGGGGCGTCGTACTCACCGTCCGAGTGGGCCGACTGGCTGGCGGCGCTCGTCGAGCGGTATCCGGTCGCGTCGATCGAGGACGGCATGGCCGAAGACGACTGGGACGGCTGGACGCGCCTCACGCAGCGGGTCGGCGATCGCGTGCAGCTGGTCGGCGACGACCTGTTCGTCACCAACCCCGAGCGGCTGCAGCGGGGGATCGATGCCGGCGTGGCGAATTCGATCCTCGTGAAGGTGAACCAGATCGGCACGCTCTCGGAGGCGCTCGACACGATCCTGCTCGCGGCCCGCCACGGCTACACGGCCGTGATGTCCCACCGCAGCGGCGAGACCGAGGACACCACTATCGCCGACCTCGCGGTGGCGACCAACTGCGGGCAGATCAAGACCGGCGCCCCCGCCCGAAGCGAACGCGTCGCGAAGTACAACCAGCTGCTGCGCATCGAGGACGAGCTCGACGGTGGCGCGCGCTACCTGGGCGGCGCCGCGCTCGCCCGGGGAGGCGGCCGTGGCTGACGGCAAGCGCGCGCCGCGCCGGCCGAGCACCACGCGCAAGCCCACCCGCAGCCGAAGGGCGCGAGGACCGATCGGTACGAGCATGCGCCGGCGACGTGTGCTGCGGCGAGTGCTGCTGGCCGGCATGGTGATCGTCGCCCTGCTCTTCGCGTTCGTGTTCCCGGCCCGCACGCTTCTTGCTCAACGCCAACAGACCGAGAACGAGCGCAAACGGCTCGAGCTGCTGCATGAACAGACCCGCAAGCTCGAGGCCGAGACGAGGCGTCTCGAGAACGACGCTGAGATCGAGCGCATCGCCCGGGACCGGTACAACTTCGTCCGCCCGGGCGAGCACCCCTATGTCGTCGTGCCGCCGCCCACATCCTCGCCGCCGCCGAGCACGACGACTCCGCCGCGGGGCTGAACGGAGCGGTTACGCCGCCGGCTCGGACGCGGCGGCCTGGTCGAGACCGCGGATACGCCCGGTGAGCTCACGGAGCAGGCTACGGGCGAGCGTGGGCGCGTCCTCGAGCACGCTTTCGAAGCGGCGGCCGTCGATCACGTAGACCTTCATCGGCGTACGTGCGACGACGGACGCCGACCGGGGCCGGTAGTCGAGCAGGCCCATCTCCCCGACGCTCTCGCCCGGGCCGACGGTGCTGATGAAGTGGCTGCCGATCTTCACGTTCGCCTCGCCGTCGTCGATGACGTACGCCGCCGTCGCCACCTCGCCCTGACGGCAGAGCACCTGCCCCGTCTCGAGGACCGCTTCGTCGGTGATGGCCGCCAAGCGGGCCAGCTCCTTCGGTGTGCAGTGCCGGAACAGCTCGACCTCTGCAAGCCGCCGGATCTTGCCGTCGTCGATGCGCCGCATTGCTTTCCTCCCGAATGGTGACCGGACCTCCCCAGCTTCGGGGGTGGCGGCCTCGCCGGACATGATCGAGATCACGCAACAACGGTGACGTCCGTCACGACGGCTCGACCGCTCGCTGCCGCAGCGCCGCGAGGTCGGTGAGGACGATGCGCTGCCGGCCCGTCGTCACGCAGCCTTCGCCACGTAAGCGGGCCAGCGCCCGGCTGGTTGCCTCACGCGTGGCGCCCACCCAGGCGGCGAGATCGTCCTGGCTCAGCGTGAGCGTGATCTCGACACCCGAGCCACGGTGCTCGCCGAGCCGCTCGGCGAGGTCGACGAGCCGGCGGGCGACGCGACACGTGATGTCCCCGGTGTCGCGATCGAGCGACCGGCGATCGGCGTCGCGAATCTGTTCCGCCAGCATGTGCAACAGGCGCACCGCGATGCGCGGGTGGCCCTCGACGAATTCCGTGAACGCAGGTGCAGGCACGACGAGCGCTTCGACGGGATCGAGGGCGATTGCCGTCGCAGAACGGGGACGGCCGTCGATCACGGAGAGCTCGCCCACGAGGTCGCCGGGCACTTTCATGGCAAGGAGGATCTCGCGCCCCGAACGCGTCTGGATCGATACCTTCACTCGCCCGCTGAGGATCGCGAGCACGTGGTCGCCGGGCTCGCCTTCGCGGAACAGCCGCTGGCGGGGACGAAACCGCCGCGGCCGGCCCCTCTCGCCGAGCGTGCGCCATTCGTCCTCGGTGAGGAATCCGCCCGGCACGCTGCCCTTGGCCACGGAGGAGAGTGTACGGACGGCGTGTCCTTACAATTTGCCCATGTCCGCGACCGCCGCCGACGTCGCCGAGCTCACGGAGCTCCTCGGCCGCCCCCCGCAGGCCGACTTCGAGGTCGTGGTCCGAACCGCCGCGGGCCGAGCCGGAGTGATTCGCAACGCGCCGTTTCTCGACGACGGCACGCCGATGCCGACGCGCTACTGGCTGGTCGACCCCGACCTCGTGCTCGCGGTGTCGCGGATCGAGGCCGACGGCGGAGTGCGCGCCGCCGAAGCGACGGTCGATCCCGACGAGCTTGCCGCCGCGCACGTGGCGTACGCGAAGGAGCGCGACGCCGCAATGCCGGCCGACTACGCCGGTCCCCAGCCGCATGGAGGCGTCGGGGGCACCGGCACCGGCGTGAAGTGCCTGCACGCGCACTACGCTTACTTCCTGGCGGGCGGCAACGATCCCGTCGGACGCTGGGTTCAGGAACAGCTCGAGGCACAAGCCGCGGAGCGACCGTGAGCGCAGCCGCCGACCAGCGGCTCGGCGCGATCGACATCGGCACGAACTCTGTGCGCCTGCTCGTCGCGGACATCGACGGCGTCGGCGCCGACGCCACGCTCCGCGCCGTTGACCGGCGCATCCACATCACCCGTCTCGGGCAAGAAGTCGACGAGACGCGTCAGCTGCACCCCGACGCCATTGCGCGCACACTGGACGTGCTCCGCGAGTACCGCGGGGTACTCGACGAGCTCGGCGTGACGCGTGTTCGTGCGACGGCGACGAGCGCGGCCCGCGACGCCGCCAACCGGGACGATTTCTTCGAACCGGCGGCCGAGGTCCTCGGCTTCGAACCGGAGCTCATCCCGGGCGACGAGGAGGCTCGCCTCTCGTTCCTCGGCGCGACCGCCGAGCTCTCCGAGCCCGCGCCCTACCTCGTCGTCGACATCGGCGGCGGCTCGACGGAGTTCATCGTCGGCACTCGCGCGCCGGAGGGTCTCATCTCGGTCGACATGGGGTCCGTCCGGCTCACCGAGCACTTTCTGACCTCCGATCCTCCCGAGCCCGAGGAGCTCTCCGCGGCCGTGTCGGTCGTGCGCGACCACCTCGCCGATGTCGAGCGCGAGATCCCGGCCGTGCGCGACGCCGCCACGCTCATCGGCCTCGCGGGCACGATCACCACGGTCGCCGCCGTCGAGCTCGGGCTCGCCGAGTACGACCGCGACAAGATCCACCACTTCGGACTCAGCAAAGCGGCCGCCGAGGATGTCTTCCGCACACTCGCGACCGAAACCGTCGAGGAGCGGCGCCACAACCCGGGGCTCGACCCCGGCCGGGCCGACGTGATCGTCGCCGGCGCCCTCGAGCTCGTCACGATCATGCGCGCCTTCGGGTTCGACGAGATCGTGGTGTCCGAATCGGACATTCTCGACGGACTCGTCCGCAGCCTTACCGAGCGGTAACGGCCCGGAAATCCACCACTTCCGGTGCCAACGCGCCGATGCTGCAAGTGATGGAGCTCACCGAGTTCATCCGAGCGTTGGAGCAGCTCACCGCCGCCGACGTCCATCGGATCTCGGCGACGTTGGGTACACATGCCGACTCGGCGGCCGATGAGGTCGAGGCGTGGCGTGTGACGCTCTCCATCGACCGCGTGCTCCGTCGCACCCACCAGACTCGGATCGCCGCCCGCGCCGCGTCGATGGTCACCCACACGGTGCTCACGGTCGCGGCCCGGCAGGGGATCGCACTACCCGACGCTGAGGTCACGCACGTTGCCCGCGCCGCCGCCGAGATCGCCCGCGGCCTCGTCGCCGGCGACGAGGTGAGCAACGAGGTGCGGGCCCTGCTCGTCGACTGGTCGCCCGTCGTCGCTGCCGCCTGATCTCGTGATGGACAAGCAGACGGCGGAGCGAGCGAAGCGAGCAGAGCTCAGTTTCTCCTGAGCGACGCTCAGCGTCGCTCAGATACGCACCGGTAGGCTCCGGGCGTGCCGCTCAGTGAGCGTCTGCTGCTCGGCTCGGGGCCGTCGAACCCGTACCCGGAGGCCGTCGCCGCGTTCAATCGCCCTGTCCTCGGGATCCTCGATCCCGAGTTCATCGACCTCCTCGATGACACCATGCAGCGCCTGCGCGAGGTGTTCCGCACCCAGAACACGCTCACGCTGCCGATCAGCGGCACTGGGTCGGCCGGGATGGAGGCGTGCTTCGTCAACCTGCTCGAGCCGGGCGACACCGCGATCGTCGGCATCAACGGGCTGTTCGGCGAGCGCATGGCCGAGGTCGCGCGCCGCTGCGGCGCCGACGTCGTGCGCGTCGAGGAGCAGTGGGGCCGTGCCCTCGACCCGCAGCATCTCTTCGACGCCCAACGCGAGCACCCGGGCGCCCGGCTGCTCGCCGTCGTGCACGCCGAGACCTCCACCGGCGTCGAGAACGACATCGCTCCGCTCGCTGCGATCGCAGACACCGACACGCTGCTCGTAGTCGACGCGGTGACCTCTCTGGGCGGCACCCCAGTCGAAGTCGACGAGTGGCGCATCGACGCCTGCTATTCGGCGACGCAGAAGTGCCTCGGCGTCCCGCCCGGCCTCGCGCCGCTCACGTTCGGCGAACGCGCCGTTGATCGCCTCCGCGACCGCGAGCGCCCGCCGCAGTCGTGGTACCTGGACCTCGGGCTCATCGGCGCCTACGTCGGCGGGTCGACGCGCCGCTATCACCACACCGCGCCGATCGTCATGATCTACGCGTTGCACGCCGGTCTCGGCGCACTGCTCGAGGAGGGGCTCGACGCGGTCTGGACGCGCCACCGGAGGCTGGGCGCGTGGCTGCAGGAAGCGCTGCCCGAGTTCGGGTTCACACTCGCGGCAGAGCGCGGCCGCCGGCTGCCGCAGCTCACCGCGGCGTGGCTGCCCGAAGGCGCCGACGACGCCGCGCTGCGGAAGGGCCTGCGCGAAACCTACGGCATCGAGGTCAGCGCGGGACTGGGAGAGTTCGCGGGCAAGGTGTGGCGCATCGGGCTCATGGGCAACTCGGCCCGCGACCGTTCGGTGACCGCGCTGCTGGGCGCGCTCCACGAGCTGCTCGGATGAAACGACTTCGCCGACGCCGCCGCGGGGGTCGTGGGGTGCCTGGTCGCCGGGGCCGGCATCGTGTCCGGATCCTCGGTTTCGGTCGCCGATCGGTCCCGCAGCGCGCAACCGCAAGAGACCGTGTGGCTGTGCCGCCCTGGCCTTCCACAGAACCCGTGCGAGGGCGACCTCACCGCCAGCGTCGCACGGGCCGACGGGTCGCAGAAGGTGCAACGGGCGGCGCCGGCCAAGAACCCGCCGGTCGATTGCTTCTACGTATACCCGACCGTGAGCGCGCAGACGACGATCAACGCGAATCTGAACATCGATCCTGAGTTGATCGCCGTAGCCGAGTACCAAGCGGCGCGCTTCTCCCAGGTCTGTCGGGTGTACGCGCCGGTGTATCCCCAGCTGACGATTGCGGCCATCGGTGGAAGCGCCACTCCCGAGGCGCGTGAGACGGCCTACGCAGGCGTGCTCTCGGCGTGGAAGGAATACCTCCAGAAGTACAACCAGGGCCGGGGAGTCGTCTTCATCGGCCACTCGCAGGGGGCGGGCATGCTCACGCGGCTGTTGAGCTCCGAGATCGACCCGCACGCGAAGCTGCGTCGTCGAACAGTGTCGGCGCTGCTGCTCGGCGGCAACGTCACTGTGGCCAAAGGGAAGAAGGTCGGCGGCGACTTCCAGCGCTTGCCCGGCTGCCAGTCCACCAAGCAGACAGGTTGCGTCGTCGCCTACTCGATGTTCGCTGAGACACCTCCGCCCAACGCGCTGTTCGGACGCGTCGGCACCGGCCCCCGCGCCGACTCCGGACAAGACCCCGCCAACCTCGAGGTGCTCTGCGTAAATCCCGCATCGATGAAGGGAACCGGGAAGTTGCAGCCGTACCTCCGGACGACCCGATTCCCCGGGCCCATCGGCGCGGTCTCCGGCGAGCCTCCGTCGGCACCGACGGCGTGGGTCGAATACCCGAACCTGTACACCGCCCGGTGCGAGCACGCCAACGACACCAACTGGCTCCAGGTGACCGACATCGGCGGGCCGAACGACGCTCGACCTCGCACGCGTGGTTCGCTCCCGCCGACCTGGGGCCTCCACCTTGTTGACGTCAACTTCGCGCTCGGGAACCTCGTGGATCTGGTGCGACTCCAGGCGGCTGCATACCGCAGCTAGCTCCTGGGACCGACGACGCGGGCGCCGGCGCGCCGTGCGAGGCCGATGAGGCCCCGCAAGCCGAGTAGTCAAATACTCATAAGCGAAGTCAAGGCGAGGTGCCGATGAGCACCGGGAGATTGTCGAAGGGGCGGCTCGGGCGCTTGCACGACGTCATGGCCCGTCATGTCGAGCGAGGCGACGCCCCCGGCGTCGTCACACTCGTGAGCCGGCGCGGCGAGTCGCACGTCGACGCGATCGGCACCATGGCGATCGACGGCAGCGACCCGATCCGTCGCGACACGATTTTCCGGATCACCTCGATGACGAAACCGGTGACCGCGGCGGCCGCGATGGTCCTCGTCGAGGAGTGCAAGCTGCAGCTGGACGAGCCCGTGGACCGACTACTGCCTGAACTCGCTGACCGCCGGGTCCTCAAACGCCTCGATGGTCCGCTCGACGACACCGAGCCGGCGAAGCGGCCCATCACCGTGCGCGACCTGCTCAGCTTCGGCATGGGATTCGGACTGATGTTCGGCCCGCCCGACGCGTATCCGATTCTGCGGGCCCTGGAAGAACAACAGATCATGATCGGTCCGCCGAAGCCACCGACGCCCCACGCGCCCGAGGAGTGGATGCGGCGCGTGGGGAGCCTGCCGCTCATGCACCAGCCCGGCGAACGCTGGATGTACAACACGGGCGCCCACGTTCTGGGTGTACTGATCGCGCGCGCGTCGGGCCAACCGTTCGGGATGTTCTTGCGGGAGCGAATCTTCGAGCCCCTCGGCATGACGGACACCGCGTTCAGCGTGCCGGCAGACAAGCTCGACCGGTTTCCGCCGTGCTACGAGGAAGACCCGCAGGGCGCGGGCCTGCGGGTGCACGACGCCGTGCAGGGCAGTCAATGGGCCGGCGCCCCCGTCTTCCCCGATGGCGCGGCGGGTCTCGTCTCGACGGTCGACGACTATTTCGCCTTCGGCCAGATGATGCTGCGCCAGGGAGTGCATGGACGGGAGCGGATCCTGTCGAGACCGTCCGTGGAGGTCATGACGACCGACCAGCTGACGCCGGAGCGGAGGGCGGCGTCCGACCTGTTCTTGCTCGGTGACAGCTATGGGTGGGGATTTGGCGTCGCGGTTTGTAGGCGGCGCGACGACATCTCGGCGGTGCCGGGACGGTTCGGCTGGGATGGAGGCTACGGCACGTCGTGGTACTCGGACCCGACCGAGGACGTGGTCGGGATCCTCATGACCCAGTGTCTGGCCGCGCCCCAGTACTCGAGCCTCCGCCTTGACTTCTGGACATCGGCCTACCAGGCGATCGAGGACTAGCTGCCCGACGTGGTTGGTAACGACCCCGGCGGATGCGAGTCCGATGACCCGGGTGCCGGCGCAGGCGGTTGCATGATCGTGTCGCGGTAGTAGCGCAGCTCGGCGACCGACTCGCGGATGTCGTCGAGCGCGCGGTGTGTTTCCGCCTTGCTCGGGCGCTTCTTGTACGCATCGGGATACCAGCGCCGGCACAGCTCTTTCAGCGACGAGACGTCGATACTGCGGTAATGCAGGTAACGATCGAGCTCGGGAAGGTAGCGGTCGAGGAACCTGCGGTCGACGCCGATCGAGTTGCCACACATCGGCGCCGCGCCCGGCTCGGGCACGAACTGCTTGATGTACTCGATGGCCTGCTTGCCCGCAGCGTCCAGGGTGAGCGACGACCGCTCGATCTCGGGGAGGAGGCCCGACTTCGTGTGCATCTTGCGCACGAAGTCGTCTATGTCGGCCAGCACCTCGGGCGGCTGGTGCACGACGAGGTCGAGCCCGTCCGCGAGCACTTCGAGCTGGGCGTCCGTGACGAGGACGGCGAGCTCCACGATCCGATGCCGCTCCACGTCGAGGCCCGTCATCTCGAGGTCGATCCAAACGAGGCGATCGTCGGCGCTGCCCGGAGCCTCGGCCACGGCGTTCACGCTACCGTTCACCCTGGCGATCCGACTGCGGTAGTAGAAGACACCACCGCGCTCACGATTACGCCGACGGTGACATGACGAGCGTCCGGAACGTCAAGACAACGATCCTCACCGGGCCGCGCGTCGAGCTACGCCCGCTTCGCGCCGGCGACTTCGACGCCTGGCACGAGGTGCGCTGGCGCAGCAAGGAGTGGCTCGAACCGTGGGAGCCGCTCGCCGAGCCGGGTAGCCCCGACCCGGTCACGGACTCGGACGCGTTCCGGGGCCGCTGTGGCGCGTGGGAACGCCAGCGCCACTTCGACACCGCGTACGGGTTCGGGCTGTTCGTTCACGACGGGTCGCTCATCGGCGAGGTCAGCCTGGGAAACGTGCAGCGGGGCCCGTTCCAGTCCGCCTTCGTCGGTTACTGGATCGATGCGCTGCACGCCGGACAGGGTCTCGTTCCGGAGGGCGTCGCGGTGATTCTGCGCTACGGCTTCGAGGAGCTGCGCCTTCACCGCATCGAGGCCGCGATCGTGCCCCGCAACCGCGCCAGCCGGCGCGTCGCCGAGAAGCTCGGGCTGCGGGACGAAGGGCTCTCCGTGCGCTTCCTTCAGATCCGAGGCGTCTGGGAAGACCACGTCCGCTACGCGATCACGTCCGAAGAGTGGGACGCGCGCCGGGACGAGATCGTCGAGCGGTTCCTCTCCTGAACGAGGCACCGCCAGCACGGCGCCGCCTGCGATTTCGCGCGGAGGACGCATACGGGCTGCTGCTCGTCGATATCGTCCTCACGTTCTTGGTCTTCGCGCAGATTGACCCCGCCCGTTGGAGCCGGCTGGTGCTGGCGCCCGCGATCGGGTCGATGTTGTTGCTCTCCCTCTACGCGTCGCGCGCCCGGCCCCGGCTCATGCGCGGCGCCCTCATCGGCGTCGGCGTCGCGCTCGTGATCGTGCTGTTAGAGGCGATCTTCGACTCTGACATCTTCGCCGGCTCGACCTATGTGATCTACAGCCTGCTCCTGGTGATCTCGCCGGTCGTGATCATCAATCGGATTCTTCGGCATCCCGAGGTGACGGTGTCGACGATCCTCGGCGCCGTGTGCGCGTACCTGCTCATCGGGATGGTGTTCGGGCTGCTGTACGCGACGATCGATCGGATCGACAGCCGTCCGTTCTTCGAAGGCCGCCCGGTCGTCGATCAGTTCGACTTCTTCTACTTCAGCTACGCCAGCCTTACGACGGTCGGCTTCGGCGATTTTGTTTCGCGTGGCGACCTCGGGCGCGGGCTTTCCGTGCTCGAAGCCGCGCTTGGGCAAGTCTTCCTCGTCACACTGGTTGCACGCCTCGTGAGCCTGTTCGGCCAACGCCGCGACAGCACGTAGGCGTCAGCTCACCCGTCAGGCCGCGACGGGTGGCCCGTGCGCGTTGCGGGGATGTCGTGGGTCGTCGGGTGGGACGAATGCTCGTTTGCCGCGGCCCTCGACGAGCGCCCAACCGTCGTTGGTCTTGAGGTCGTGGTGGTGGGGACAGAACCGGTCCAGGAGCTCGAAGACCGTAGTGTGGGTCTGGGCCCAGTCCTCGCGGTGGTCGGTCTCCAAGAACGCCAGGCTGTTGCAGCCTTCAGCGGCGCAAGTGGGGTAGAGC
>JBKOWY010000041.1:0-7686 GCA_046724655.1 Actinomycetota bacterium | reverse complement strand
CCGTATCTCACCGCCATGCTCAAGGCGGGGGCAGGTAAGGCGCCGCGGGCGGGCTAGGTCGGGCACTGCGCGGACCATCACGGCGGCGCCGATGAAGGAAGAGTACGACGAGGCCGTCGAACGCTGCGACGCCAAAGTGTACGACCCGTACCACAGAGAGAAGAAGCGATGAACGACAACGAACGCGTGCAACGTCAGGTGTCTCGTGCGTGCGTTGAAGGACGGCACGTTGGGTTGCCACTGCGGCGCCGTCTGTGCGGCGGCTGGTGGACCGTCCATCCCGGCGGTGCGGGACGCGAGGGCGACTGCGCGTGCAGTTGCCACGAGAAGGAGGAAGCGAACCGATGAAGTGGAAGTGCGAGTACGTCGTGCGGTGGACACCGACGGTGAACCGGCGCGACTGGGTCAGTGAACGTGTGTTGCGGTTCCACAAGCAGAACGGCGACCAGCTCGTGTTCGAGTACGACGACCGTCAAACCCGCAAGGAACATTGACGCTCCTTACCGTGCGCGAGCGTCACCGCACCTCGCCCTGCGTCCTCAGTTTCCGCAGAGCGAGGAGCGCGGCATTCAACTGCTCAAGTAGCTCGAGGGCCTCATCGCGGTTCAGCGCCGGCGCGCCGGGCGGGAGCATGGCGATAGACGCCGGTTCTCGACGAGTTCGGGGGTCGGCAGGTCGGCCATCACCCCACCGTAGCCGAACAGGTGTTCGCCAGGGCGGCGACCAGGGGCGGACGCGGAAGGTGGGAGGCCGGAGCTGGGGCTTGGCCTCCCACCTTCCTCTTTCGTCCCCCGAGACAGGTGTTTCGAAGGGCGGCTCGATCCTGCCCCGAGAGGTGCGAAGCTTCTTTCCGACTTGGTCACGCCATAAACCCGGACTAACTGCGAAGGGGACAGGCAGGCGAGTCTTAGACGATACCCCGACGCGCTCCGGCCGATGGTCTCGCAACTGGCGAGAACACCGAGCGACTTTCGCTCTCCGCGAATCGTTGCCGCGGCACGAATCCCGCCGGTGTGCATGGTGCACACGGGCTCCACCTGAACGAGGTGATCGCGAAGCGCCTCGGCATCAGCGCCGGCGACTGACGGAACCCCGTAGTTCGGTTTGCGGGCGCCATAGCATTGTGAAGCTGTCGCCCCGGTAGCCCAACAAGGTAGAGGCACGGCACTCAAAATGCCGAAAGTGTGGGTTCGAATCCCACCCGGGGCACTCAGCGCTTGGGCCCTATGAACGAATCGAGCTTGGCCACGCTGTCATGCTGCGCGACGGAGATCGTGTTGGCCTTCGTGTAGCGGAACTCGATCTCCAGGTAAATGCAGGCCTCGATGAACAGCCAGCGGATGTCGGCCGACTCGTTGCAGAAGAAGTACCGCAGGTAGGCGTATCGCTTCGTACCGCTCTCGAGGCGATGAGTGATCTTGTTGGTGACACGACACCCATCGGAGTGGATCAGCCCTCGCAGGAACCGCTCGGGATACAGGTCGAAGACGATCCGACGCTGCCACGGCTCGAGCTTGATGCGGCGAAGGTGCTTTGGGCCTGGCCCATGCTGCGGAAAGAGGCAGGGCCAGTGCTTTGAATCAGCGTGCAGCTCGGTGCACCCAACGCACTGTGCCCTCCCGACACGGTTGGCGGGCATCGCCAATCGCATCGACTCCTCGCACTCTGCTCTGATCCCCGGATAGGCGTCGCAGGTCGCTATCCGCAGTCGGAACACGTGTCTCGGCGCAGCGCTGATCGTCCCATCACCGAGGTACTGGCCTAGTAGATAGGCGTAAGCGCGCTCGTCTACGGCGACGACAACGTTGCACGAACCATCACATGGTCCTTGCCCGCCACGCCGCCGCATCGGCGAGCTCAGCACCGCTTCCCGGCCTGCATTCAACCAAAACCGAACCTGTGCTCGTGAGACTCCCGTTCGCCGCGCAATCTCGGCTTTCGCCAATCCCTGCTCCCATAATTCGAAGACGCGATGGACGTCGGTCTCACTGCGCATGGCCTCAATCATAGCGAACGTACGTTCGGTAGACGCGTCAACGGGAGCCTGACCGCCGGCGCGTGTCTGATCGAGGTCTTGCCTTCAGCGCGTCGGTCGCATCGTCGGTCTCGTGCGGGTGGGCGCATGTGACCTGACGACAACGTCACACCTTGCTGGAACCGGTTCTAGGTGCGCGACATCTGGGTAACCCATCACTAAACTCTCGGGTCAGTTACGAGTGGAGTTAGTCAGTTAGCGAGTGAGTCATGTTGCTCGGTCTCGAAACGAACCAGTGGGGGGCGATCGCCGTTGGCATCGCCTGCGTAGTGGCGCTGCTGATCATCGTGGTGGCGCCGTGGCGCAAGGTCCGGGCGGAGCGGCCGCTCTCCCGCGACACCGAGACGCGGCTGCTGCTCGGCGACGACCCTGCGGACATCGCGAAGGACGAAGAAACGGGCGAAAGGCCGGAGGGCCCCTCGGGACCGCGCGCCGACGTTTTCGATCTCGATCCCGAGCGGCGCTCGTCCGCGTAGCGGTTACCGGTCCGTAGTCGTTACTCGCCGGTGGCCAGCGCGAAGAACAGGCGGGCTTCGCACGCAACGCTGTCCTTGATGGTCGCGCGGCCCTGCCCCCACCCGCCCCGTGCGCTGAGCCGCTCCAGCTCCACCGTCATCACGATCTCGTCGCCGGGACGCACCAGGCGGCGGAAACGTACCTTCTCGACCCCGCCGAACAGCGGCAGCTTGCCGGAGTAACGGTCGTCCGCCAGCACGGCGATCGCGCCCGTCTGAGCCAGCGCCTCGAGCTGGAGAACACCCGGAAAGACGGGATTTCCGGGGAAGTGGCCGGCGAGAAACTCCTCGTCGCCCGTCACGCGGTAGCGGCCCTGCACTGAAACGCCTGGTTGGAGGGCATCGATCGCATCGACGAACCGGAATGGCGGCCGGTGCGGGAGCAGGGCGACAAGCGAATCCGAATCGATCGGCACCGTATTCCTCTGGTCGCCCGCGCAAGCTCCGGCTCCTGCGGCGACGGTCGGCAAAGCCGCCATCATCGCGGCGACGAGACGTTACACGCCGTTCTTCATCGGGTAACCGGCGCGTGTAACCCTCTTCCGGTGCCACCGGTCGGAGGCACGAACCACTCGCTACGCGGATGCGACCTGGTGGCTGTTTCTGTCATCTTTCCCGGCCAGGGAACCCAATCCACGGGCATGGGCGCGCCGTGGCGCGACCATCCGGCCTGGCGCGTCGTCGACCAGGCCGAGGCCGCGCTGGGTGAGCCGCTCGCCCCGCTCATCCTCGACGCCCCGACAGAGCAGCTCGCGCGCACCCGAGAGGCGCAGCTCGCCGTCCTGCTCACCTCTCTCGTGGCGTGGGAGGCCATCCGCGATCGCATCGAAGCTCCGATCGCGTTCGCCGGCCACTCCCTCGGGCAGGTGACCGCGCTCATCGCCGCCGGCGGGCTGCCGCTGGAGGACGGCGTCCGGTTCGCGGCGCGGCGCGCCGAGCTCACGCAGGCGGCTGCCGATGCGCACCCTGGCCGCATGGTGGCGCTGCTCGGAGCATCCCTCGAACAAGCCGAGGATGCGTGTGGTGCCGCGCCCGACGCGTGCTGGATCGCGAACGACAACGCACCCGGCCAGGTGGTGATCGCCGGCACGCCTGACGGCGTCGACACCGGCGCCACGAGGGCGAAAGAGCTCGGCGTCAAGCGGGCAACTCCGCTGAACGTCGGCGGCGCGTTCCACACGCCGCTCATGCGCGACGCGGCAGACGGCCTCGCCGCGGAAGTTTCCGAACTGCCTCTCTCCAAGCCAACCGCGCCGGTCGTGTCGAACGACGACGCGCAACCGTATGACGACGCCGACGGCTGGCGTACCCGCCTCCCCGTGCACGTCACGAAGCCCGTGCAGTGGCGCACGTCGATGGAAACCCTGGCCGGACTCGGTACGAGCAGTTTCCTCGAGGTTGGTCACGGCTCGATGCTCGCGACGCTGGCGAAGCGGATCGTGCCCGACCTTCGGGTCCAGGGCGTGGCAAGTCCCGACAATCCCCCCACAATGACGGAGGTCTCATAGGTATGGAGCCCGCACTCGTGCAGGGCGAGGGTCTATTGGTCCCCGAGCGGGTCATCGTGGCACCCTCGGTCGGCGTGTTCCGACCGTTGTTCGCCCACGATGTCGCATGCGGCCAGACGGTCGACGCCGGCCAGCCGGTCGGCGTGATCGAAGGCCCGGGCGTCTCGACACCGGTGCGCAGCCCGTTTCGGGGCGTGATCGCCGGGCTACTCGCGCGCGATGGTGAACGCATGCGTCAGGGCGAGCCGGTCGCCTGGTTGCGAGTCGCGTAGGCATGCGGGCTTGCATCCAAGGTTGGGGCACGGCGGTTCCCGAGCAGCGACTCACGAACGCCGATCTCGAAGCGCGCGTCGACACGACCGACGCGTGGATCGTCGAGCGCACCGGCATCCGTGAGCGCCGGATCGCGGCGCCCGGGGACACGACCGCCTCGCTTGCGATCGAGGCCGGCACCGCCGCGATCAAACACGCCGGGATCCCGCCCGACGCCGTCGACCTGCTCATCGTGGCGACCGCGACGCCCGAGCAGCCCATCCCCCACACGGGCGCGTTCGTCGGTGAGGGACTGGGCTTGCGGTGCGGCTCGTTCGACCTCGGCGCCGGGTGCGCGGGATTCGTCTACATGCTCGTGGCGGGGTCGTCGCTGCTCACCGCCGGTGGGCTCGACCACGTCCTCGTCGTGGGCGCGGAGACGCTGAGCCGCCTCATCGATCCCGAGGACCGTGCGACGTTCGTCCTATTCGGTGATGGCGCCGCCGCCGCCCTGCTCAGCCGCTCCCCTGACGACGGGCCTGGTGTCCTCGCCTGGGACCTCGGCTGCGACGGCTCCGCCGCCGGGCTTCTCGAGATCCGCGCCGGCGGCAGCCGCATGCCCGCGACGCCCGAGACGATCGCGGCCGGTGAGCAGTACCTCAAGATGCAGGGGCAGGAGGTGTTCCGGCGGGCGGTCCGGGCCGTCGTCGACTCGGCTCGGATGACACTCGATCGCGCCGGCGTCACCTCCTCGGACGTCACGTGGTTCGTCCCCCATCAGGCCAACATCCGCATCATCGACTCGGCCGCGGGCCGATTGGGTGTCTCGAAGGAGCGGACCATCGTCAACATCGAGCGCTACGGGAACACGTCGGCGGCGTCGATCCCGCTCGCGCTGGCCGAGGCCGCAGACGACGGCCGGGTGGGCGACGGCGATCTCGTCCTGATGTCCGGGTTCGGCGCCGGCATGACGTGGGGCAGCGCGCTTGTGCGCTGGGGAAAGGCGTGAGGTACGAGTGAGCGACAGTCGGGTCGCGTTCGTCACCGGTGGGTCGCGCGGCATCGGCCGCGCTTGCGCGGTCGCGCTCGCCGAAGCCGGTCACCGTGTCGCGTTCTGCTATTCGAGTGACGAGGACGGGGCGAAGGACACGCGTGGTGCCATCGAGGCGACCGACGCCGATGCTCTCGCCGTACGCGCCGATGTTCGTGACCCCGCCGTGGTCGACAGCGCGTTCGTCGAGATCGAAGACAGCTTCGGGGCGGTCGAGTTGCTCGTCAACAACGCCGGCCTGAACCACGACGGGCTCGTGGCGCGTATGACCGACGAGCAGTGGCGATCGGTGCTCGACACGAACCTCACGGGCGCGTTCCACACGATCCGTAGGGCGGCTCCGAAGATGATGCGAGCGCGGTGGGGCCGCATCGTCAACGTGTCGTCAGTCGTCGGCCAACGGGGCGGGCCGGGGCAGGCCAACTACGCCGCCGCCAAGGCCGGGCTCTTGGGCCTCACCCGATCGGTCGCTCAGGAGCTCGCCCCCCGCAACGTCACCTGCAACGTCGTCGCACCGGGGCCTATCGTGACCGCCATGACCGACGGCCTCTCCGAGGAGTGGCAGGTCAAGGCGCAGGAATCGGTGCCGCTGGGTCGGTTCGGCACACCCGAGGAGGTAGGCGCAGTCGTCTCCTTCCTCTGCTCCGACCTGGCGGGTTACGTCACAGGAGCGCTGGTCCCCGTCGACGGGGGCCTGGGGATGGGACATTGACCCACCCCGACCGTCCGTAGACGCGACAGGAGGACTGGATGGAACGTGACGAAGCACTCGGGGTGTTACGAGAGGTCGCGGTCGAGATCTTGAGCGTGGAGCCCGATCAGGTGACCGAGGGCGCGCGCTTCAAAGAAGACCTCGACGCCGACAGCCTCGACCTCGTCGAGCTGGTCATGGGGCTCGAGGAGCGCTTCGACATCTCCGTGCCCGAAGAAGAGCTCGAGGACGTCACGACCGTCGGCCAGGCGGTCGACGTCGTCATGGCGAAGGTGGCCGCCGAAGCATGAGTGACCTCGACCACGCAGGCCGGCCCCGCGTCGTCGTCACCGGCGTGGGCGTCAAGACGCCGGCGGGAACCGACGTGGACTCCTTCTGGGCGCGGCTGCGCTCGGGCGATGCGACCGCGCGCACGGTCCAGGGCTTCGACCCGTCCCCTCTCCCGGTGCGGTTCGCCGGCGAAGTGCTCGACTTCGACCCGGTGCCGTACTTCGGGCCCAAGGAGTCCCGCCGCCAAGACCGCGTGACCCAGCTCGGGTTCGGCGCGGCGGCGGACGCCGTCGGCGACGCCGGTGAGCTCGGCGCCGACCCCAGCCGCTGCGCGGTGATCATCGGGACGGGCGTGGGGGGATTGCAGACGCTCGAGGAGAACGAACGCGTGTATCTCGAGAAGGGCGCAGCGCGCGTCAGCCCGTTCTTCGTCCCGATGATGATGCCCAACGCGACCGCGGGTGTCGTCGCGATGCAGCTCGGCTGGACGGGCCCCAACCTCTGCGTCGCCACCGCGTGCTCCGCCGGCGCGCACGCCATAGGTGAGGGTGCTCGGCTCATCCGTGATGGCGCTGCCGATGCCGTCATGGCCGGCGGCACCGAGGCGGCCGTCACGCCGATCACGATCGCCGCGTTCGCACGCATGGGCGCGCTCAGTACTCGCAACGACGCGCCGGAGCGTGCGTCCCGTCCCTTCGATGCCGAGCGCGACGGCTTTGTGATCGGTGAGGGAGCTACGTGCGTCGTCCTCGAGTCCATGGAACGGGCTCGCGCGCGCGGTGCGATGGTCTACGGCGAAGTCGCCGGGTACGGGCGCAACGCCGACGCGTACCACATCACCGCGCCGTCGCCTGGCGGCGCCGGCGCCGCCGTGTGCATGCAGATGGCGCTCGACGACGCCGGCATCGAGCCATCGGCTGTCGGCCACGTCAACGCCCACGGCACGTCGACCGAGCTCAACGATGCCGCCGAAGCCGAAGCCCTCCGCAAGGTCTTCGGCGACTCGCCGCCCCCGGTCACCTCGACCAAGGGCGTGACCGGCCACCTGATCGGCGCCGCCGGCGCGGTGGAGGCGGTGGCCGCGATCCTCGCCGTGCGCGACGGCGTCGTTCCGCCCACCGCCAACCTCGAGCGGCTCGGTGACGAGATCGAGCTCGATGTAGTGGCGGGTTCCGAGCGGGAGGTTGGCCCCAAGCCTGCGATCTCGAACTCGTTCGGCTTCGGCGGGCACAACGCGTGCCTCGTGCTCACCGCGGCCGAGTGATCGCAGCGCAACTGCGATGCGTCCCTCAGCTTCGCATAGCGAAGTTGAGGAGCGCATCGGCGACGGCACCGTGACGCCG
>JBKOWY010000202.1:0-12405 GCA_046724655.1 Actinomycetota bacterium | reverse complement strand
CGCACCGAACGTCGCCAGATGAGTAGCACGCGGCGCGCCCTATCGGCACCTCGGGCGCGCTCGGCACCGGTGGCTAAATGACGCGTACGCTCGAAATCCGGTGGTTCTGGAATCGCGTCGTTCAGTGCGCGCCCGGCAGCGCGCGGAACGCCGAAGACGTGCCCACCCGGCGACCACCGGTTCCGCCCGTTGCCAAACTCTCAGGGCGCGTCGACGATCGGTCAGAGGCCGCGAACATCGCGCAGGCGCGAAGAGCCGAACCGGAGGCGCTGGTCGGCGATCGTCGGTCGAGGGCTGGACCCGGTTCAGAGACCAGAGCTCACTGTCGGATCGGAGTCAAATCCGCGCTTGCCAACGCTCTCGACCCGTGCTGGATGCGACATGCTGGATCCGACGCAGCGTGCTTCAGCCGCTTGCTTGAGCGATCGATTCCCGAGGAGGTAGGCATGAGTCGTCCTGCCGGCATCGTCGAGTTCACACCCTCGCCACAGCACTTCGGCGTGGTCAACCGGCGGACCAGGTCGAGCTCGATGGCGCGTCGCTCGCGGGTGGGCTCACACCGGCACCCGGATTCCTGCTGATCGCCCCTGGCGGTTGCCGCGCCAGAGGCGGTGGGTGATCCTCCCGCCTGAGGACACCTCGATGGGGGCGGCGCCGGTGTAGGCGGCGAAGTGATCACGATTCCGGAAGCGGGCGACGTCGCCGGTGTAGCCGATGACCATTGATGCTCTTGAGCTTCGCCTATCAGTTCCGTTGGTGCGTCGTCGTATTGCCGCCAGAGTCACCGTGCCGATCGAGGTAACGATCGACTTGGCGGCGCTCCCAGCCGGTGCCGAACAGGCCGCCGATTCCGAACATGACGACTGCCACTACAGCCACGGCTACGCCCACGCCGAGCATCGGCCAGTAGAACCAGAGGCTCTCGGTGCCGTCGTCGGCCATGTCGATGAGGAACCACATGAGGCTGAGCACGACGTAGATCCCGAGGATCGTGTAGAGGATGCGCTTCCTGCGCACCCACCGCTGAGCCTCTTCACGCGCGCGCTGCGTACGGGGCCTGTCGGCTTCTGCGGGCGTATTCGTCATGGTGGTCGACCTCCTCCTCCTGGTCATCTTCATGATCGGAGTGGAGGAGGATCGGCGCATCACCCGTGGGTCTCGAACGTGACTCCGACTACGGGTGGAGCCTCGCGGCGCGCCTCGGATCTTGCGGCTACACAACGCCGTGGTCGAATGCGTAGACGATGGCAGCGGCGCGGTCTCGCACACCCAGCTTCATGAAGATGCTGCCGACGTGGGTCTTCACCGTGGCTTCGCTCACGTGCAGCCCGGCCGCGATCTCTGCGTTGGTGGCGCCGCGCGACAGGAGGCGCAAGACGTCGTGCTCACGGTCCGTGAGCTCGTCGATCCGTTGAGCAGAGCGGCGCGCGGGGGCGACGTCGCGGCGGTACGTCTCCAGCACCCTCGGCGCGACGCTGGAATCGAACCAGGCTGCTCCGCCGGCAACGGCCGTCACCGCCGCGATCAGCTCGTCGGCCGTGGAAGCCTTGAGCACGAAACCGCTCGCTCCGGCCTCGATTGCCCCCCACAGCAGCTCGTCCTCGTCGAACGTGGTGAGGACGAGGATCGGTGCCATGTCGGGAAGCGCGCACAGCCGCCGAGTGGCTTCGATGCCGTCGAGCACCGGCATGCGGATGTCCATCAACACGACGTCCGCGCCCACCCTCGGCACGGTCGCGACCGCGTCCCCGCCGTCGCCACATTCGGCGACGACCTCGAAACCGTCAGCGGGCGAGAGGATGCGAGCCAACCCCGTGCGCACGATCGCCTGGTCATCGACGAGCACCACCCTGATCACGGTCCGGCCTCGGTGGCACGAACGGCGGAACCGAGTGGGGCGCGGCAACGCACCACCCACCCGGTCTCGGTTTCGCCGGCTTCGAGGTCACCGCCGACCGCGGCCATGCGCTCCCTCATGCCCACGACGCCGTAGCGCGGACGATCGATGTAGCCGGAAGGGACACCGGCGTCGACATCGAGTGGTCCGACGCTGTCCACCACGAGGACCACGGCATCGTCTTGCACCCTGAGAAACACGTCGGTGACCGCTCGCGGCGCGTGGCGTCGGGCGTTGTCGAGCGCCTCGTCGGCCACCCGGTGGAGCGACAGCCCCACGATCGGATCGATGCGGCGCACGTCGCCCTCGAGTGTGAAGTCGACGTCCAACCCCGCACGACGCGCCGCCCGCACCGTGTCGGCGATATGGGTCGCGTCGGGCAGCGGAGGCGCGGCCATTGCGCCGTCGTCGTGCGGATCGCGGAGCACGCTCAGCGTGCGGCGCAGCTCCTGCAAGCTGCGATGCCCCACGGTCTCGGCGTCCGCCAGGGCCTCGTCGGCGGCTTCGACATCGCGTCGGAGGACGTGACGGGCGCCCGTCACGTGCAGTAGGACAGCGGCCAATCCATGGCCGACGAGATCGTGCACGTCGCGAGCGATGCTTCGCTTCTCGTCCAGGACGACCTGGCGGGCCAGCGCCTGTCGGGTCGCGGACAGCTGGTCGGCCAGGTCCAACTGACGGCGGAACCCGCGCGCGAGAACCAAGGTGAGGGCTACGCCCATGATCCACACGCCGTACAAGATCCCGTCGTCGTACGCCGCCTCCACGATGAACGGGATCGCCGCGGCGCCGAGGCCGACGATCACCACGACGATCCGGGACCGCTCCGAGATCCCGATCACCGTCGCGGCGATGCACACCAGGAACATGAGCGGTTCGAGGTCCCCCGATTGCTGGGCGACCACCTCGGCCGCGCCGGTCACCGGAACCAGGGCAAGCGCAAGTATGCGATGGGGCCACATCGCCCAGATGACGAAGGGCACCACGGCTGCCACCGCGACCACGCTCTCGATCGGCGACCCGGGGTCAGCGAGGATCGCGGCCACGGCTGCGCCGCCGGCCAAGGCGGGGACCACCCACCGAACCGCGCCGACCGCCATGGACGCCGCGTCGTCGACCACGCGACGACCGTACCGTCGGCCGGCTGCGTCGGTCTCCCCCGAAAGGTTGAAACTGTCCCTCCACCCCGAGACCGACGCGTTCCGGCAGCGGTGAAGGCCGGTTCCGCTCGCCGAACGTGCACGCCCATTGCGCGGCTTGCCCGCTCGAGCCCCCGTCCACCCGGAGAAGCGCTGGCCTCTAGCTGCGGTCGGAACTGAACTCACGAGCGCGGGAGGATGTGCGAGACGCCGAGGGTGCGCATGATGCCCGCATGGCATGCACATCCACGTTCGAACCACACCGGCCCGAGCTGACCCGTCACTGCTCCCGGATACTGGGCTCGACGTTCGAGGCGGAGGACGCCGTCCAAGAGACGATCGTCCGGGCATGGCGGGGCTACGACAGGTTCGAAGGTCGGGCGGCGCTTCGGACGTGGCTGTACCGCATCGCCACCAACGTGTGCGTGGACATGCTCGAAAGCCGAAGGCGGCGGCCCCTCCCGATGGACTTCGGACAGGAGTCTCGGGACGACGGGGCGGCCACTCAACGGCTCCCGGAGCACTTGTGGCGCCAGCCGTCCCGCGACGGCCACGCCGTACGCCCGAGTGATGATCCCGCCGAGCTGACGGCGTCCCGGGAAACAATCCGCATCGCGTTCATCGCAACACTCCAGCACCTGCCACCCCGTCAGCGAGCCGTGCTGTTCCTGCGGGAAGTCCTGCGGTGGAGAGCGATCGAGGTCGCTGAGCTCCTCGGCACCAGCGTCGCGTCAGTCAACAGCGCGCTCCAGCGAGCCCGCGCAACGCTTTCCGCGACCAACCTCACGCCGGCGAACCCGTTGCATCCGGAGGACAAGACGCAGCAAGCGCTGCTGAATCGCTACATGGATGCCTTCGAGCGTTTCGACATCGAGTTGCTGGTGTCGCTGCTATACGAGGACGCCACGGCGCCGATTCCGCGCCACAACAGCACGGCTTCCGTCAACCTCCTCGCGTCACGTGCCCGCCGCGGCCGGACGCCTTGGCAAAGGCTCACCCGTGCGCAGTGCGGGGATGCGGACCGGCCCTCCGGGAAGGACACCCCGTGGCCCGAGTACGACGACACCCGCCTGGTGCGACGAGCAGATTGAGCCGAGGCCCCTCCATCCACTCGGCTTTTCCTTATCCAGTCGTTGGTGCAGTCAGGATCGCGTTCGCAGTCTCTTGCGGTGCATCGAGTTGGGGGAAGTGGCCGGCACTCTCGATCAAGGTCACCTCGCCGCGCCCGAAGAGTCCGGCAAGACTACGTGCGAGGGCTGGGTCAAGGTACTGATCGCGTTCCCCGAATGCGAACCGAACCGGTACCGGGAAGGACCCGAGCTCCGGGGTGCGCTCGGTGTTCGCGATAACTGCCGCGTTTAGATTTCGATTGAGCGCCAGGAAGGGTTGAAGTGTGCTCGGCTCCGCCTCGAACTGGCGGTACAGGAGTGGGACGAACTCCCTACGGACGTCCTTGTTGAGGATGAAGCCACCGACTTGGAAGTCAAACAGCCAGCGGAACTCCCGGGGAGACTCAGCGAAATGTTGGGTGAGCCGGGCGTAGTTGGGATCGGAGAACAGCCGGATGGCCTCAGGTGGCCTCGGCGGGGCATCCGGCTGCAAGCTGTAAAAGGTATTGAGAGCGACAATGCCCCCCACGCTCTGAGGATGGTCCAGGGCCCAGTTGATCCCGGCTGGTCCTGAGGCGTCGTGCACGACGAGAACCACGCGATCAAGCCCGAGGCCGTTGACGACCGCGTCCAAATCGCCCACTTGGTTGGCGAAGGTGTAGTCGTACTCCACCGGCTTGTCGGACTCTCCCCAGCCGAGAAAGTCGAACACCACGACGTGACGACGCCGCAGATGCGGGACGAGCCGATCGTAGAGATGGTGGTTGTCCGGAAAGCCATGCATCAGCACGATCGCGGGGTCCTCGCCGTCGCGCTCACCCACGTGCATGCGATGCGGGCCTCGTTCGACGGAGCGGTCGCGCAAGTCGCTCGGCTCGCCTGAACCCGCTGCCGCATTGGTGGCAGTCACTTGACGACCGTGTACGTGAGGTGGGTGACGCCCTTGCTCTCGATGATCTCCGGTCCGTCGAGCCGGACCGGAGCGTTGGAGAGGTTGGCGAAGAACGCGACGCCCTCGCCGAGGAGCACGGGCACGACGTTGACGTGAATGGCATCGAGCCGGCCGTCGTTGAGCAGCTGCTGGATGATGTTCGGGCTGGCGACAGCGACGAGCTTGTCGCCGGCGACCGTGGCCGCCTGCTCGACGGTGCTGTCGAGGCCGTCGGTGACGAAGCTGATGTTCGAGTCCGGTCGCGGCCATCCCTCAGGCACGCTGTGGGTGACGATGAACGTGGGGACACCCGCCGGGTGGGTTCCACCCCAGCCGCCGGCGAGGTCGAAGTAGCGGCGACCGCCGATCAGGGCGCCGAGGTCGCTGAACACCTCACGGATCATGCGGGCGCTGGCCTCGGGGGACTGGAACGTCACTGCGGGGTTGGCGGTGGGCACGGCGACGTCGCCGCCGAACATCCAACCGAAGAGCTCGTTCGGGTTGTCGTCGGGGTCGGCGACGAAGCCATCGAGCGACATCGAGAGATCGGCAATCAGCGTGGCCATGGGATGCTCCTTGTGTCAGAGGGATCGCGGTTGATTGACGCCCGCCAGGCTCCCGGAATGCGACGTCTTAGACATCGGCCGGGTGGCTGCTCTCGGGGCAGACTCGTCAGATCGCGGAGTAGGAGATGGCGCCTGGGACCGTAACGTTCGGGCACTGCCTCATGTTTCGGAACTCTAACTGAGCAGTACGACAATACAAGTAAATACTCTTGTGACAGAAGTCCCAGGCTAGGCTGGCGCCATGAGCCGTACGTACGAGCAGTACTGCCCCGTGGCCCGAACACTCGAGATCATCGGCGAGCGCTGGACCTTGCTGGTCGCCCGGGAGCTTCTCCTCGGCCCCCGGCGCTTCACCGACCTCATGGCCGGACTGCCCGGCATCAGCCCCAACGTGCTCGCCACCCGCCTCAAGAACCTCGAGAGCGTCGGTATGGTCTCGAAGCGGACGCTGGCGCCGCCGGCAGCCTCGACGGTGTACGAGCTCACGGATCAGGCCCTTGGGCTGGCGCGCATCCTGACGGCGATGGCCACGTGGGGGATGACCATGCTCGGTCGACCCCGCAAGGACGACGAGGTACGAGGTGAGTGGATCGTCCTCGGCATCGCCGTGACGTCCCCCGTGCCCGACGTGGAAGATGCGACCTTCGAGCTGCACATGGACGAGGAAGTCGTCCACGTCGACGTCCGCGACGGGCGGCTGCAACCCCGGCAAGGCGCGGCGACGGATCCGATCGCCGTGATCACCGTCCGCGCCACGACCCTGGCCGACCTCGCCCTCGGGCGCCTCGGCCTCGACGCCGCGCTCGCAAAGCAGCGCGTGACGCTGGCGGGCGATCGGGAAAAGGCGCGCCACCTGCTTGCCTCGATTTCGCGCGCCCCGGCCGTGGTTACGTGATTGCGATGCGCGAGTGGGTCATTTCTGCGCCACGGCGCTGCTGTCCAGTTCCATCAGCCGAGTCTTGATCCTGTCGACTGCACGAGTCGGTGCGTTCGTCAGGAGCTTGACATTGAAGCTGTTGCGGGTACCGGTGATGTAGCGGGCCCGGGGGCGCTGCGCGGTCGCTGCTCGGGCGATGGTCTTGGCGACTTCCTGGGCGGGGACAGCAGCCTTCGTGACCTTGGTGGAGAGGCCGGTGCCCCTGGCGAACAACCTCTGGTATTCGGACTTGGTGCCGGTGTAGTCGAGGGAAGCGGTCGTCGAAGTCTCGAACAGCGCGGTGGCGGCAATGCCCGGCTCGACGACCACAACGGCAATGCCGAACGGCGCCAGCTCGACGCGTAGCGCGTCCGAGACGGCTTCGAGGGCGTACTTGCTGGCCGCGTAGGCGCCGGTGCCCGGGAGCGTGAATCGGCCAAGGACGCTTGAGATATTGACGACGCGCCCGGCGTGCCGGGCGCGCATGTCGGGCAGGAACGACTGGGTGACGGCAAGCGCTCCCAGGACGTTGACCTCGAACTGCTGACGTATCTGGTCGACAGGAGTCGCCTCGACGGGTCCGAGGGTGGCGACGCCCGCGGCGTTGATGATGACGTCGGGGCCACGCCCGGCGGTCTCGACGCGCACTCGGTTCTGGGCCGCAGCGATGGAGCTCGGGTCAGTCACGTCAAGAGGCAGCGCAGAGATGCCAGGATTTGTGTCGGCCAACGTTCGCAGCTCCCGTTCGCGGCGTGCAGCCGCGTATACGTGATGCTCGGATCGTGCGAGCAGCCGGGCGGTCGCCTGGCCGATGCCGCTGCTGGCGCCGGTGACGACGATGGTCGAAGACGAATTCAGAGTCATGGGAACCCCTTTGATCGTTGGCGCGGCTGACGACCGACGGAACGCAAGAATCGCATCATTCGGCTACTCACGACGCCGGGCACACCACGGCCGCGTACTTCGACATCGCGATCCGAATGTGCGGCGGCGCCGCAGCTACCCCGAGCTCGAGATTGGCCAAACACCCAAAGGACGATTGATCGCTTGCCTGACCAGTGCCCTTTCATAGTCCGCTAGACAAAGCACCGCGAGTGCGGCCGGCGGCTCACTCCTATCGCCGGTTCGGAGCGGCCTTCGCTCATGTGACGACGCGTCATTCTGTACTCGTCAGCTCATGACGAGCGTATGAGCTTCGATTCCTAACTCGAGGTCATGTCGCCGCCTCGTGGAGGGAACAAGAGTCTTCCCCTGCACGCGGGGCTCTGGTTGGGCCCTGGCGCTCACGCGCGCCGCGAATGCCAAGAGATCGCGGGATTCCCCGCCGTGTCCGGGTCGCCGGCCGGGGCTCTGACCTCTAACCCGACACGAACGGCGCGCGCAGATTCGACACCCTGGCCGGAGCCCATCGGCGGCCATCCCGCCGCAGTTCGAGGAATATGGCGTTTCCCACGACGGCGACGTCCAGCGCTTCGATCAGGCCAGGTGCCTGGATCTTGAGGAAGAGAAGGCGTTTCGGTCCGCCCGACGACGCGCTCGCTCGGGACGAGAGGCGGAAGCCTGCCGTCGACTCGCTTTCGCGAAGACCGAATGTGCACCCAGGACGCGCGCGAGGCCAGCCCGACGAAGCGCACCGATCGGCAAAGTTGTGCGCTGCGCGCGAGTGGACGCCTAGGGTCTTGCCACGATCGGGCAGGCGAGCCCGTGCGGCCGTCATGCCCGGTCGAAGCGGTCCAGACAGTCAGCATCGGTGCGAGACGGCCCGGCTGCTATCGGTCCTCGCTCCCGTCGAGGAAGTCGCTAAGGATCTCGGAGAGCTCTTCGGGCGCTTCTTCGGGGATGAAGTGGCCACCGGGAACTTGTCTTGCTGTTAGGTCCTCGGCCCACGCCCGCCAGACGTCGGCTGCGTCTGCGAGCTGTGTCTCGTCCTCGCCGATCACAAGCAGTGCTGGACAGGTGATGCGGACCCCAGCGGCGCGATCGTCGGCCTCGTGCTCGCGATCGAGATGAAAGCTTGCGCGGTAGTCGGCGCACATCGCTGCTGCGGTCGAGGGCGTCAGCGCCTGTAGATAAGCGTCGCGTTGCTCCGCAGTGATCGTTTTCGGATTGCTCGGCCAGGTGGCGAAGACGTGGTCCAACAAAGCGCCCGGTTCGGCGAGCAACACCCGCTCCGGGAACGGCTCGGGCTGCGCGAGCAGGAACCACGGCCAGTAGCCAAGCGACGGGCCCGCGACCATTCGCTCGAACTGGTCGATGGTAGGCACGACGTTGAGCAGCGCCACGCGAGTGATCCGCTGAGGATGGTCGAGCGCTAGCCGGTAGGCGACCCGAGCGCCGCGGTCATGACCGACCACCGCGAAGCGCTCGTGACCCAGGCCTGCCATCAGCTTGACGAGTTCCGCGGCCATCTCTCGTTTCGAGTACCCCTCACCCCGCGGCCCGCCTGACGGCGCCTCGGAGGCGCCGTAGCCACGCAAATCCGGGGCGACGATGCGATGAGCTTCGGCCAGGCGGGGAGCGATCCGATCCCAGCAGGCGTGCGTCTCCGGGAAGCCGTGCAACAGCAGGACGGCGGGACCGGAGCCGTCCCGGCTAACGAAGTAGTTCGCCTCCCCAATCGGATAACGCTCATTCTCGAGTCCGTGCGACGACATCACCCCTCTCGATCAGGCGGGCCACGGTCTCGGGTTGATCCCACTGAGGCCAGTGCGCGGCGCCCTCGATAATGCGCACGTCGGCGCGGCGAAACAGACCGGCAAGGTGACGAGCCAGATCGGGACTCAAATACTCGTCGCGAGCGCCGAACAACAACCTGACGGGCACGTCGAGGGCAGCGAGGCGCCCCTCAGAGATGGCTTCGTCTTGGCGGTCGAGGTCTGCGAACAATGCT
This sequence comes from Actinomycetota bacterium, assembly GCA_046724655.1. Taxonomy (GTDB): domain Bacteria; phylum Actinomycetota; class Acidimicrobiia; order IMCC26256; family JACDBD01; genus JALZAA01. Next base: position 2,957 of record JBKOWY010000202.1, on the reverse strand, counting down.
CCGGTCCAGGCACGGATGGCGACCAGCGCATCCGGGGTCGTGCCGTCCCCGAAGAATTGGGGCAAGACGGAGGTGACCTCGACCCCGCTCGGGTCGTTGGGGTCACCCCCAAATCGCCGCGCGGTGTGCTGCAACAGCCACAAGCGCTGGTTTGGGTCATCGAGCATCGCGTCTGCAAGCGGCGCGAGGTGATGATCCGCAAGCAGCCGGATCATCTCCGGAAGTCGCAGCGTCGGTGCGCGCCCGTAAAAGGTATCGAGCAGGATCAGTTGAGAGACCCGGTCGGCGTGGCTGACGGCGTAGTCGATCGCGACGGGGCCCGAAGCGTCGTGGGCGACCAGCCTGACGTGCGCGAGCTCGAGCGCGTCGAGCACCGCGCCGAGCTCGTCGGCATGGTGCCCGGATTCGAGGACGCCGGGATCGGTGCGCTCCGAGCGCCCATACCCCGCGAAATCGAAAGTGACCACGCGCCGTGGGCCAAGCAGAGGAGCCAGACGGTCATAGATTCGTGAGTCATCGGGAAATCCGTGCATGAGCACGAGCGCCGGGTCGACCCCGGAACGATCGGAAACATGGAGCCGACCGTTTGGGCTCAGTACCTGGTTACTTGTAACCAACGCCTCTGGGCTGGCCTCTGCCATGGCTATCTACCTTCGAAGTCGCGTTCCCTGTGCTCGGAGAGCTGTATGGCAGTCGCGCGCAATTGTCCGCCTCGGCGGACGACGACCACCTCCGCACCGAGCATCGCTTCGCGGGCTGGGTCCTGTCTTGAACGAAACGACTGATCGATCTGCAGCAGAAGGCCGATCTGCCGGGGCGGTCATGCCGCGCTTGGCGCGCCGGCGGGGAAGGTCTCGATGGCCTTCATGAAGGTGCGGATAGCACGACGTCCGCCGACGATCTCGAGATCTGGTTGTTCGATGGAGCGCTGGGGCGCTGGTGTGGTGAGGAACGTGGCGAAGGCGGCGCGTGTCGTGGTGAGGAAAATGTCCGGGTCGGCGGTGTCGCCCCGGGCGAAGTTCCAGCGATCCCCGTCGTGGGCGAAGACGTAGGAGCTGTCGTCCACGAAGCGAATGACCCAGCGGACCGGGCCGGCCTGGATGTGTTCGCGGTCGAGGTGGATCCGAAGCGGTTGGAGCAGGTGCTCGGGGTGGATCGCTTCGCCCGGTTGCGGCGGCCGCGCCGAATGGCGCGCGCCAAACAACACCAGTTCTTCGACCGCAGGGAGCACGTCGAGACCGGCCGGGCTGAGGCGATACCAGACCTCGCGCCGTCCCGGTTCGCGGTCAGCGGCGATGAGGCCGTCCTCCTCGAGGCTGCGGAGACGCTGGGTCAGGGTCTTGGGTGTGATCCCGACGAGACGATCCATCAGATCGGTGAACCGCTGGGGACCACTGACGAGGTCGCGAATCACCAGCAGGGTCCAGCGGTCGCCGATCCGCTCGAGGGCTCGGGCGAGCATGCAGTAGTGACCGTAGGTTCGAGTGGCTCGGGTCACACATGAACAATATCAGCAGACAACGGGTTGACAACTAGTATCAATAGAATAGTCTCCGTGGTACCCCATTCACCTGTGGAGCGAGTGCAGATGGCCACGGAGCTGTCATCGCAGCGGCGCACCGCCATCCTCCCGGCAGTCGAACGCTCATTGTGGGGAGTCGACAACTCACAGCAGGGGTGGGACTCCGGCGGGAACGGGCCGACCTTCTGGCGCTTGGAGAGGAAGCTTCGCCAAGTGACCTTTGCGGGCTCTCGTGAGTTGAGCGTGTTCTCCGAAACGACGTCCGCCCGGGTTTCCGCCCCCCACGCGCACCCGGCGTGGACACTGCTTCTGCCGGTCGACGGCGGGACCATCACTGTCATTGCCGACGACGCGGTGCGCGTGCAAAAGGAGGGAGTGCTGCTCCCTCCGCAAAGTCAGTATCGGTCCGCCACTGACGGCCCGCACGTCGCCGTGTACGCGAACGCCTGGAGGTCGGGCCGGCCCGACAGCATGAGACCACGGATAATCGGGGCCGCCTCCGCTCGGCGCCTACTCGATGCTCTCGACGTCGACAGCGGGACCGACCTTTCGACGGCGATGGTCGAACTCGCCCCGTTGGTGGGGCGCATCGGCCTGATCGATTCACGGCTGGCCTTCGTGATCGATGCGCTGCCCGACGCGGGTCGGCTGGATGTCCTGGCCGGAGAGGTTGGCCTTTCTCCGTCGCGGCTGCGGGCTCTGGCGCACACAGAGGTCGGGGTGCCACTGACGCAGTTGCGGCTCTGGACACGCCTGTCGCGGGCGATCGCATGGCTTCCCCACGCGCCCACTGCAACTGCTGCGGCCATGGCCGGGTTCGCCGACCAACCCCACCTCACCCGGGTCGCGCGACGCTTCTTGGGACGGACCCCCGGGGACCTCTCGCTGGGATCCCTCGAGCTCACTCATTCCGGTTTGGCGCAGTAGCGACAGGTGGAGTGCGAGCCCTCCAACGGTTGACGTCGAGCTTCTCAGCCGCGGCCGTGTCGGGTGAGGGTTGGTCGTGGGCCACGATCGGCTGCGCGGGAAGCAATACGGCTGCGGCGATGGCACCGGCGGCGGCGATCCCGGCCGCAACCAGGCAGCCGGCGGCGAAGCCGTCGAAGAACGCCGCTGACGCCGTGGCCTTGAGCTGCGCGGCGAGGGGACCGAGTCCGGCGTCGGCGACGTTCCGGGCGGCGATGAACGCGCCACCGACGGACTCGCGAGCAGCCTGCGCTGCCTGGGCCGGGAGCCCGGCGGGGAGGGCGAGTCGGGCGGCGTAGAGGGAGGCGAAGACGCTGCCGATGACCGCGACGCCCAGCGTGCCGCCGAGTTCCCGGGTGGCGTCGTTCATGGCCGAGCCGATGCCGGCCTTCTCCTTGGGGACGACGCCCATGATGGCCTCGGTGGCGGGTGCGCTGGTGAGGCCGAGGCCGGCGCCGAGCAGGATCAT
>JBKOWY010000102.1:0-9341 GCA_046724655.1 Actinomycetota bacterium | reverse complement strand
CTGTTGCAAGAGCGTTCTGTGCGCGCGTTCTGGCGCGAAGGCCGAGCGACGAGCCTCCTCTGCGAACTCAGCTCATATCTAGTCGGTGGGAAATCGCAACGCCTTGTGCTGACTGATGGATGCGCCGTTAGCGAGGGCAGCTGACACTGCCAAGCGTCAGGTCGTTACAAAGGGTTTGGCGGGTGACTTTCCAGGTTCGGTCCACCAAGACTGCCTGCCCGATCCGGTTCGGGAACTCGGGGATCGAATAGCCGGGAAGGACGATCGTGTAGCGCACAGCAGCCATCTTTCGGTTCAAGAATCGGACCTCTTCAACCCGCACCCTCAGGTCGTCAAGAGGTGTGAGCGGGAAGCTGACGAGCACCTGCTGCCGGAGTTCCTCAAGGCCGGCAGAGTCCTCGATGCGCGAGAGCCGCTCCTCGCCCGTGCTGGCGCCGGCGTACGCCACCTCGAACGCCTCGGTGACCTCCTCACGAGCACGGTCCTCGTCGGCCGGCGGCGGCCCCTCCGGCTCCGGAAGCGGCGCCACTTGCTCGGGCGGCGGATAAACGACGCCGGTTGCGGGAACCTCGACCCTCACCGTCTCCCGAGAATTGACGACGAAGGCTCCGACAACGAAGGCGACCACCCCCACCGCAAGCACGACTGCTGCAAGCAGCGCCCAGACCACCTTCAGCGGAACCGACCCGCCGGCCATGACGCCCCTTCCGCCCGCCACCGCGCCACGCTCGCCCGACGTTGCTCCGAGCCGGGCGGCGCGGCAGATCGTCTCAGGGTTCGATTACCAGTGCAATAGACGAACGTGTCGTCGCAAAGGTTCGGATGCCAGTATGGCAGCGCGGCTGGTGGTACCTACTTCACGCTGATGTCGGAGATCAGCCCTGCTGCGACGCGAATCGCGTCGTCCTTGGAGAGCCCGGACTCGAGGCGCAGCGTGAGCGGCCCGCGCTCCCAGATCAGGGTGTTGCCCGCGAGACGCGTTCGGTCCTCGAAAGCCCTACCGCTCTCGTCGGTGTAGGTGACGGTATGCGTCCCGCCCTCGAGCCATACGCCATCGTTCCCAACGACGGTTACGGGCGCGACGCCGACGTCAGGCCCGACGCGCTTGGAGATGATCTCCGTGCGGGTGTCGGCACGGAACTCGGTTAGAAGCATCCCTACGCCGCTTGCGGCGGCCGGTGGGAGGTCGCGGCGAAGTCGGTATAGGAGGTCAACGCGGCCGCCCTTCGGACTCTCGGCAAGGTAGATCTCGTCTGGAAGCCCGAGACCGCGCGGCACGAGCACGTCGAAGGCGGTCTGCCGCTCTGCCTGGGCGAGGGTGACGGGCGCGCCGAGATCGAGCCCACCTCCGAGGGCAGTCGGCGGCGGCACCACCCGCTCAATGTGGACACCACGGAGACCGAGCCACCCCGCGAGCGCGCGCCGCGTGCCCGGGGCGAAGGCCAAGACCATGCTCACCGCGACCGCCACTGCGACGCCGGCGAACGCGTATCGAGTCATCCGGCGCCGTGGCGTGGCGCGGGACTCGGTGTCGAGCCGGGCGCGCACGCGGGCAACAAATCGGGAGCGGACGGATCGTCCAGTCGCGCTGACAGGCTCTCGAGCGCCACGCGCAGCTGCGCGTCCGAGGGTCCGGCGCGGCTACCCACGGATGGCCCCTTCCTCGAACGCGTTCGTGCCCGGGGCGACGAGATGCGTGCGAAGCGCGACCAAGGCGCGTGACAAGCGCGATTTCACCGTCCCTGGCCTGCAGCCGAGCACAGCCGCCGTCTCGGCCTCGCTGAGGCCAGCCAGGAAGCGGCACGAGATCACGTCGCTGGGAGGCGGTCCTCGGTCGCCCGGAGAGCGAGGCGGGCACGACGCCCGGCCGCGCGGCGTGTGTTGCGGGCCTCGTTGGCCACAATGCTCAGCAGCCACGGCCGGACCGGCGCGCCGGAGCGGAACCGCGGCAGCGCTTGCCATACCTTCACGAACGCCTCCTGGGTGACGTCGGCAGCGTCATCGGCACCACATACGACATGGGCGACTCGGATCGCGACGTGCTGGTACCGCTCCACCAGCTGCTCAAAAGCACCGATGTCGCCTCCGCGTGCGCTTTCGATCAGTTGTGCGTCGTCGTCCAGTGGACGGCCCCCCACGGACTCGCGCTCGCCCGGTAGTACACCGCCGGCCGTCGTCGCGTTCCGCTGGAACCGACGAACCACCAGAGGTGTACCAGCGGTGTGAAGCATCGCGTCCTGGTTTCCCTGCTGCTTGCGACGGCGGCGTGTGTGTTGCTGCCCACGGCAGCATCCGCGAAGGGCGCAACCCACGTCGTGCTCGAGGGGCCGGGCCTCGACCGACCGATCCGCCTCAACGGCGCCCCGATGAACACGGACCTGCCGACCATGCTCATCGGCATGACGGGCATCGCCGGCAGCCAGAACACGTCGGCGCCAACAGAGCGCCTCGGTCCCCGTTATGTCGCGACCTTCACATTCACGGGCCAGAAGGCGAGGATCCGCATACAGCTGTACCCATTCGCCGAGGGCGGACCGCTCGTCCATACGGAGCGGGAACAGACGCTGTACGGCACCGAGCTCACCAGCGGCTGGCAACGCGCCGATGATCGGCTCGACTCCTTCCTGGTCTCCCTCGGCGCTCCCGCGCCCCCCGATGCCGACCTGGAGTGGTTGACGTACCGCGACTACGAGCACGGCCTCGCGATCTCGTATCCGCCGTCGTGGCAGCCCGCGAGATCCACCGTCGCGCCGGTCCTCGTCGACCCAGTGATCCCGCTGGCGCTCGGCACATATGACTTCCCAACGGAGGGATGCGGCGCCGTGCCTGGACCGGCGCTCCACGCGCTCGGACGGAGGGACGCGTTCATTGCCGTGTACGTCTTTCGTGGCGGTGCGAGCTGGGACGCAACTGTCAGCGAACGTCCAGCTCGATTCGGGCCTGAGCTTCCCTGGGGGGAAGGCCCGGTGAAATGCGCCGACGACGTGGGCGGCACGATCCGAACTCTCAACTTCCCGGATCAGGACGTCCGCCTCGCCGTGATGACCGCCGTCGGGGACGATGTCTCAGCGCGCCGCCAAGACCAGGTGTATCGCATCCTCGACACCCTCACCGTGGAGCAACGCAGCTCCCACCAGCCTCCGCATCTACTCCCGATTCATAGTGTGCTCACATCGCGGTGAAGTCGCGCGCCGCTCATCACTGCTCTTCGAAGGTGCATCGGGTCGGGGTAACGCTAGCTCGGCTAGGCCTGGCGACGGGTGCGACGGCTGCTTTCATATCCGCAGTCATGGTCTTCCACGGGTTTGATGCAGTAGCGCGTAACGGAGGAAAGACCGTGGATCCATGCCGTCTGCTGAGCGTCACCGAGGTGGCGAAAGCAGTCGGTGCGTCCGTCGAGGAACCGACGCCTGTAGACCTCATCGTTCCACGACGCGGGCTCAAAGCGTGCGCATACGCAACCTCGAGCAAGTGGGGGACCGTCGTGGTAGCGACGCAGCGCCCTGGGCGGCGAGACTTCGCATCGAGCCAGGAAGACGCGAAGAACGCTGGCTCTACCGTCAAGCCCTCGTATCAGGACCTGCGGAAGTTAGGTGATAGAGCGTTTTCCCTTGGCACCCGAGTCTCTGTCTTGAAGCGCAACACCTTCCTGCAGGTGTGGCCGCAGTACGGAATTCCGGACTTCTGGCCGATTGCTCGAAGACTTGCGGCACAGGCAATACGGAGATTGCCGTGACAAGTCATGGCGTGGCGGCCAAAACAGTGAAGTTTTCTCGTCTATCGCCGCCCGTGACGCATGACGGGAGTTGCCGTTGGGCTTATCGTGCGCTCAACGTCCGATCTCAAGCGGAGATGGACCCGCAGGCGACGGCTCGTGGGCATCACGGTTGGGTTCATGATTGGTGTTGCTGGTTATGCGACACCGACCACCGGAGCTCAGCAAGCTCCCCGTCTCGCTTGCAGCCCAATGAGCGTGCCTTCGACAGGGGGCGGTGTCTGGGTGAGCTGCTCAATCGAGAACTTCCCACCGAACGCGCTGATTCTCGTGACGGAACCCTTCGCGCTAAGCGCTCACCAACTGACGACCGACGATGCGGGTCAGGCCCGCTTTACATTCGTCATCCCTGAGTTTGGTGTGTGCACGCAACGCTCCCGTCTGACCGTTGCCGCATCCGGAGGTGGCGCAGAGGCTGCAATGACCATCGGTGTGACCCCTGTTCCCCAACCTCTTTATTGCGGCCCCGCGGGACCGCTGTCCGCGCAGCCACGGCTAACGGGGTAAGGCCCTGCCTCTCGCATTAGAGGACGCAGACGCCCGCGTCAGTGCGCACGCGTCCCGCTAGCTCCGAGGGTCCGAAGAATCGGCCGCGGATCTACTCCTCGGCACTCACAGAGTCATCCAGCGCCATCCACACATAACAACACCGGTCTCTGGGCGAACTGGCCGCAGGTAACTTCGTTCGGCGCTCTCATGGCCCGAGTCGGCGGACCCCTCCAAGCACAGTTCACACGCTCTTGGGCTGGCGTCGTCGGTCGCCCGACGTTATGTGCAGCGTTGGTGCGCGGAACCCGGCTGCAGAACGGCAGATCTGTATGTGTGAAGTGTCGTAGCGGAGCACCGTTAACACGCGGTCGCGAGCGTCTTCTACCGGCACGTCTGGGACGGTCATCGAGTCGCTCCGCCCTGCCCTACGGTTGGACGACGAGTTCGTCCAGACTGGCAAAGCGATTCAGGAGCGGTGATGGCGAGGCTTATCTACGCGTCGAACATGTCCCTTGACGGCTGCACCGAGGACGAACGTGGCGCCTTCGACTGGGCTCCGCCGGACGACGACGTGTTCGCGTTTATCACCGAGCTCATGCGGTCCGCGGGTACGTACCTCTACGGGCGGCGAATGTACGAGACGATGGCCGTCTGGGAGACCGACCAGACCCTGGCCCACCAGTCGGATCTCACGGCCCACTACGCGAAGGTGTGGCAGGCGGTGGACAAGGTCGTCTACTCCTCGAGCCTGGCCGCGCCGTCCACCGCGAACACCCGGCTCGAACGTCACTTCGACCCCAGTGCGGTACACGACCTGAAAGCAGCCGCCAGTAGGGATCTCCTTGTGGGTGGCCCGAACCTCGCAGCACAGGCTCTCGTGGCCGGGCTGGTCGACGAGCTCCAACTGTTCGTCTGGCCAGTCGTCCTCGGTGGGCGCAAGCCCGCACTGCCGACCGACATGCGCGCCGACCTCGAGCTCCTCGACGAGCACCGATTCAGCAACGGCGTCGTACAGTTCCGCTACCGCCTTGTGTGACGAGGGAGAGAATCGCGGCGTCGAGCAGTGCCCATATATATAACGCCGGTTGACGGCGCGCGCGCTGTGCGTACAAGCCACCCCACTCCACTGCGACACCGAGCGGCAGTTATGGCGCGGCGGCTCCAGGCGGTGGCGGCGCTGCGACGAACATGAGAACGACAAAGGGGCCTCCCACGCGGCCGTCACGCAGCAGCACGAAACCATGCCGAGCGGCAGTTGGTTCGCTACATCGTCGCCCAGGGCGTGAAGAGCTGCACCGGGCCGCCGCCGGTGATCCTCGCCCGGAGCTCCGCGCTGGGTTCACCGAGGAGCTCGCCCGACACCGATCCGGTGGCGGTGATCGCGTCCATCAGGTGGGCGAGATTCTCGCCGTGCTGGATGAGCGCGTCGGAGTCGCGGAACCGCTCGATGACGATGCACTCCGTTTCGTCGTCGTTGAAGTAGGTGTCGTACTGCAGCGTCCCCGTGTCCTGGGTGCGGACGATCTCCATGCACTGCGCGGACAACCGTTTGAACTCCTCAACGTCGCCGTCGTGGAACCGGAACCGGACGATGGCCTGAAGCTCGGTCGCAGCCATGCTCGCTCTCCTCCATCTCGTGCAGCCCCGTCGGCTGCTCCGACATAGGGACGGAGCGGGGGCCCTGTTCTCGACATCTGAAGGCGAGATTCCCCGGAGCGTGCGGTTCAAGTAGATCGCTAGTTGGTGCGGCTTGGCGTCGCCAGCCCGAGCTGTGGATGCAGTCGAGAGGCCGCGGCGAGCGTTTGGCATTGCTCATCCGCAGTGTCCCGAGCATGCGTTCGAACGGACCGCCGCCCCCCGTTGGCGCGGAGCTTCTCGATGATCTGGGCGTTGAAGTCCCTGCGGCGATCTCGACATCGTGCTCCTGTCGGCTCATAAACGGTAATGGAGGTACACGACGCCGCTGCGAAAGCGGCGCTCGTCCAACAGCTCGAGCTCGGCATGGACGCCCGCGGGCAGGGCGCGCTTACCACCGCCCACTAGGACCGGCGCGAGGAAGAGATGGCACTCGTCGACCAACCCCTCGGCGATCGCTTGGCCGGCGAGCTCCGCCCCACCGATCGTGATGTCGGACCGCGAGTTCTCCTTCAGCCGCCTGATCCCCGCGGCGTCGAACTCGCGCTCGATTCGGGTTCTCTCGCTGGACACCGTCCGAAGCGTCCGGGAGTACACGACCTTGTCGGCCGCACGCCAAATCTCCGCGAAGTCTCGGGTCACCGCCGCCTGATCGTCGTCGGTCTCCCAGTAGACCATCGTCTCGTACATGCGCCGCCCGTACAGATAGGTGCCGACGGGCCGCTCGAGGTCGTTGACGAACGCGTGCACCTCCTCATCCGGCGCCGCCCAGTCGAAGTTGCCGTGCTCGTCCTCGACGTAGCCGTCGAGCGACGCGATCGCCGAATAGATCAGGCTGGCCATCTGAAAACTCCCCCCGCGCTAGAAGTGGAACGCGAGTCCGCGCTCATCGAGGGCGCCCCGCAGGGCTGTGATCCCGGTCGGCCCCACGCCGTGCAGTTTTCTCGATCGCGGATTCGAGGACCTGCGCCAACTGCCCAAGGTGCGTGTACCCGGCGGGCAAGGGCGCGTCGCGCCGGGGCGGAAAGACTGACCCTCACAAGAGCAAGGGGACCACTCGTTCCATTCAAGACACCGCACGCATTCACGAAGATCCTGAGGACAGACCCCCCGACGAACGAGTGGGAACCGGCGGGACGAGGTCAACTCGGATGTCGAGGTCGTTCCGTAATGCTGGCGCGGCCCGGCCCGAGGCACAGCCAGCATGCGTCGGCCGAGGAGACACGCTCGGCCGACCCTACGATTCGACGATGCCCACCAGCCGGCTCGAAGCCTTCAGCGATGGCGTGTTCGCGATCGCCATCACGCTGCTCATCATCGAGGTGCGCCCGCCTGATTCGGCTCCGGGTGAGCTCGCCGGAGATCTGGTCAGCATCTGGCCTTCGTACGCCGCCTATGTCGTCAGCTTCGCCGTCATCGGCATCATCTGGGTGAATCACCACCAGGTCTTCGCAGGGATCACGACTGTGGACCGGCCCCTGTTGTTCCTCAACCTCGTCCTGCTGCTCACGGTGGCTTTCCTGCCCTTCCCCACGGCGTTGCTGGGCGAGTACATCCGCGACGGCGACAACGCGCACATTGCCGCAGCCGTGTACGGGGCCAACATGACGATGATCGGCCTGGCGTTCATCGCCATGTGGACGTACCTCGCCCGGGTGCCGGCGCTGCTCGCGCCCGACGTGGGGACGGAAGGAGCCCGGCGTGCCCGCCGGGCGGCGACGGTCGGGCCGGTGCTCTACGCGCTCACGATCCCGCTCGCGTTCCTCAGCCCCGTGGCGTGTTTGCTCGTGTATGCCGCCCTTGCCCTTTACTTCGCGATCGCGTTCACCGTGGGAGGTCGGGAAGACCAGTCGAGGGACACGAGCTAAGCGCGCGTCCCTTACTCGCTCCTTGGCCTGCTTCATCCTTGTGCGAGGTCCGATGCTCGGCTGCACAAATCGCAGCGGATGCCGCATTGGGCACGAGCACGAGGAACTCGCGTACGACGCCGGCGACGGTGCCGTCCGTCGAGAACCAATCTCCAAGGGATACGCCCGCCGCTACCTCTACGAGACCACCCAGGAGACTTTCAGGCCCGTCTCAGGGTGGGTCGTCAGAGTGCGCGCATGCGCACATCACAGACGAGTCTTGAAGCCACGATGACAGAGATCATCGAAGGTCCGATCACGGCGACGGATCGCGTGTACGCCTTCGACAAGATCCGTGAGCTCTACCCGCGAGCGTTGTCCCCTGTGCGCCGCGCCCGGGCTCGCTTGACGGCGCGGCCTCATCGGACCGGGTCGTCGTGGCCTGTGACCGCCGAGTGCACGCTGGTGCTTGAGGACGGGCTGATCGTGTCCGCCGGGGCCATCGGGAGCAGCGTGCGCGACGCCGTCGACGAACTCGCGACGCGCCTGCGGCGACGTCTCGCGGCGCCGGCGCCGAGCGTGCGGCATGCCCATCGTGCATTAAGACAATCCCGTACGGCCGCTCCGAACCAGCGTCGACGCTCGTACGCCTTACCTGTCGAAGCCGTCGCCGCTGCGCCACCCCCGGCACACTTGCGCGAAGCACTCTGAGCCAGCCGGGTTGTTCGCGGTGCGGAATTCCCGGGGCAGCCTCGGTCTCGCGCTCATCGACTTCAATCGCAACGGCTACACGGCGACGTGGAACCCCGAGGAGGCGAGCAACCTCCACACCGCCGCCGCGGGTCAGCGACCGTCGGGAGTCATGAGGGCAGCTTCGCCGTAACGATGTCGACGTACCTGCTCGCGGGCAACCTCACCAGCATGATCGCCTTCGCCGCGGCGGCGCTGGTCGGCGCGACCTCGCTCGCTGCGCTCCGCGCCCGCGTGTTCCCAACCTGGCTTGGATGGGCCGGGGCCGTTCTTACGCTGGTGTGGCTCGTCGCCGGGGTGAGCGTGACGACCGACAGCGCCGGAATCGGAGTCCTCGGCTTCATCGGGTTCCTGTTGTGGGCGGTCTGGATTCTGGTGATCTGCTTCTTCCTGTACCGGCCGCACACGCAGCACGCGGCACCAATGCCCCAAAAAGCGCCCCAGGCGGGGTAGCGCATATCGCCGGTTCTGGCGCGCTCGGGGCAGGGGCGCTCGGCGTCGTTCTGTGCGGTTCCGGCGCACACGAGAGGCTCTGACCTGGCGTGATCGCGTGGTTACGCATCACTCGGGTTTGAGGTCTCGACCGGCGTCGTCTCGGTGGGGTGGTCAGGCGTCGAGCTTGCCGAGGGCGTAGTGGGCGCCGAAGGAGGCGTCCTGCGCGTCGATCGCCGTGATCAGCGCGCGCTGCGCCACGGTCGCCAACTGGAGCGACTCGCTGCGGAGCGACCGGTTCTCGACGAACAGCTCGTGCTCGATGTCACTCATCGCACTCTGGTGTACCAATTGCGACGCGCCGAGCTTCCGCAGGGGACGCCCACGGTGGCGCGTGTCACGCTCCCGGCGGA
>JBKOWY010000074.1:0-9864 GCA_046724655.1 Actinomycetota bacterium | reverse complement strand
TTGCTGCAGCAGCGTGAGCTGGACTTTCAGCACTGTCAAGAGCCGTGACGCTGTGAGCCCCGAGCGCCAAAACGCGCCAGTAGGTCATCGCGTTCTTGTTGCGCCTGGGTGAGGGCGTCCTCCAGGCTGTGTGCCCACTGTTGTGCCTGGTCGACCTGGTGCGCCCACGCGTACGGGACGAAGTCGTCGAGCACGTTGGCGGGGATCGCGAGCGTCTGCAAGAGCGCTGGTTCGTCGGCGTCCGCGTAGAAGCGGTTGAGCCCGTCGAACATGGCGAACCGGTAACCCACTTCGAGGAGCATCGGCTCCCAGCCCTCGTGGGCGGGTTCGTCGGACTTCGGCACGGTTGCTTCCATGACCACGATCCGGGGCCGGAAGCTGGACCAGTCGGCCCCGGCGAGCACCTCGCGCTCGAAGCCCTCCACGTCCACCTTGAGGAAGTCGACCGGACCCGCAACGTGGTCGGCCACGACTCGCGCCAGCGTCGAGATGGGCACCTCGATGGGAGTGAACTCCTCGCCGTCGGCCCGGTAGCGCTCAGCGAGCTCGGGCACCATCGTAGACGCGCCCCGGTTCTCAGCCGGCTCGACGAACAGCTTCCCCAGCCCGGCCGTCGCACCGAGCGCGACCCGCAGATTCGTGTCCGCCGGCCGCGCCGCGCAGAGCCGCTCGTGTTCGCGCGGGAGCGGTTCCACGTTCACGCCCCGCCACCCCCGCTCGGCGAACGCCGCAGTGACCGAATCCAGTACGGGATCGCCGGCGCCGACGTCCACCCAGAAGCCCCCCCGGTCGTCGGGGCGGAGGGCGCGGGCAAGCACCACGTCCTCCTGGTTCTGCGCATACGACACGAACGGACCACGGCTCACCTGTCGGCTCTGGCACCGGTCAGGGCGGCACACCGTTCGCCGAACGAAGCCGCCGCCGTGGTCACGTCGTGTGCGGCGTGTTGAAGGCGGGGTGGCGCAGTTTGGACATGGCTCGAGCCTCGAGTTGTCGGATTCGTTGTGGGGTGAGGTTGAAGTGCTGGCCGACTTCTTCAAGGGTGCGGGGTTCGCCGCGATCGAGCCCGAAGTGCAGCGTGAGGATCTCGCGTTCGCGGGCCGCCAGCGGCGCCAAGACTCTGGCGACCTCGCGGGGTAACAGCGCGGTGGCGGCAGCTTCGAAGGGCGAAGCGGCTGATCGGTCAGCCACAACGTCGGCGAGTTCAGTGTCGCTGTCGGCGGAAAGGGGTTCAGAGAGCGAGACCGGGTCGGTCCCCCAGCGCAAGATGACGCTGACATCGTGCTCCGGGAGCTCAAGTGCGGCCGCGACCTCCCCGAGTGTTGGCGTGCGGCGCAACTCGGCTTCGAGGCGTGCCCACGACTTTCGGACCCGGAGGAGCTGCTCGGTGGCCTGGATCGGCAACCGGATCGTGTGGGCGGTCTTGGCGATGCCGCGCTGGATGCTCTGGCGGATCCACCACGTGGCGTAGGTCGAGAACTTGAAGCCTTTGCGCCAATCGAACTTGGCGACGGCGCGGATCAGTCCGAGGTTGCCGTCCTGGACCAGATCGGCCAACGGAACACCGGACGCCTGGTAGCTCTTGGCGATCGAGACGACCAGGCGCAGGTTCGCCTCCACGAACCTGCGGCCGGCATCGTCGCCGGCCCGCACCGTCCGGCCAAGGGCGCGCCGACGCCCAGGACTCGCCCCACCCGGATCCCGAAGCCGGCGGCGCGCATCGGCGCCCGCCTCGATCACTCTGGCCAGTCGGGCCTCATCGTCTTTGGTGAGCAGCGCGTGTCGGCCGACATCGGCCAGGTACAAGTGGACGAGGTCGAGGTCGTCGTCCCCGACGCTGCGACCGGGCCATGACGCTGCTCGACTCGGTCGCCCGGCCGACGGTCTAGACGGGCCGAACGTTGCGGGCTTCATCGCCTTTCTTGCCGGGACCGACGTCGAACTCGACGCGTTGGCCCTCCTCGAGGCTCTTGTAACCCGTGCCCTCAATGGCAGAGAAGTGGACGAACACGTCGTCGCCCTCCTCACGCGAAATGAAGCCGTAACCCTTCTGGGCGTTGAAGAACTTCACCGTGCCGGTGGCCAACTCGGTCACTTCCTTCCGTAGAGCCGCAACCCCAAGCGACCCGCCAGCGACACTCGCAGCATAGGACCTCCCCAGCGCGGACACGGCCAGACCATGACGCAACCCGGTCGCAGAAACCCCGCATCGCATGGGAGCTAGCCTCGCCTCATGGTCGACCGCGCGGACGTGGTCGCAGCTCACCGCCAACTGCGCGAAGCGAGCGATGCCGTACTTCGACCTCCTCGTGGTCGAGGATCTCACCCAGCAACAGATCGACGACGCCCGCGATCGTCTTGCCCGGGCCTACCAGCGGGTCAAAGACGTCGACGACGCAGTTCTGCGCGTCTGATCCCACCCGAGCGGGACCCCGCCTTCTAGCGTTGCAATTTTCGGGTCATGGGTCAGCTCGACCCCACAGCCTCAGGGCCCGCGGCTCCACCGCCGTACGATCCCTGCCCAGTCAGCCCCGACGACCGCGTGGTCCTCACAACCCGAACGCCACGTCAGTCAAGCAAGCGTCGCTCATAGCCACGCCACGCGACGCTGCGTTGGCGCGCCCATGGCCGGCGTTCCGTACTGTCGAGCTGCACACCGCGTACGTGTCGTGATGTGCGTAGCCTCGGGACCGCGCTCGAGCGTTCGGTGCGCACATTCGGTGTGGAATTCCCGCCGGACGGCGCCCTCAACTTGACGCGGCGCCGATTATCGTGAGTCGGAGGAGGAGCCGTAGATGTCCGGTCTTGCGATCATCACCGAGGCGTGTATCGATGTGAAGGATCGTGCGTGCGTGGACGTCTGTCCCGTGCAGTGCATCTACGAGTTCGATCCCAAGAACAATGCGCTGTTCTCCGAGGATGAGGCTGGTAGTGGCGTCACCGAAAACACCCATCGGCCGAACGCAGAAGCGATCGCGCTCTTTGAGGACAGCATCTTGTATGTGAACACCGAGGAGTGCACGTCGTGTACCGCGTGCTATCAGCCCGACGTGTGTCCCGTCGGAGCGATCTACTCGGAAGAGAATGTCCCCGACGGAACCTCAAGGACGCATTACAACTCCGAGGATCCGAACAAGGGTCACGACCACAGCTTCTTCGTCCAGCTCAGCCGGGACGTTTTTGCCGACTAGGTCGCGATCGGTCTCGGTCCCGGCCGCGTGCGGTCACCGCTTGACCGTCACGGAGCGGCGACGTACATTCGGCGTGGAGTCCCGAGAGGGTGACCGAAGGCGGTTTCGAAAGAAACCCCGGAAGAAGCTTCCTCGGGGCTCCGTCTTTCTCGGGCTCGTGTCGGGTGGACCCGTCGGGGCCGGGTACTCCCTCTGGTCCCTAAGCGCTGTGCGGAGACGGGCTTGTGATAGTTGCTCGCGCGCGTAGGTGTCCTACTTACTTATCTGCTCTGGCTTACTTATCTGCTCTGGGCGCAATTGCCCGAGGCGCGGGTCCGAGTAGTCGCCGGCGACCTGATCCGCCATGGCAGCCCATGCGGCGAACGCCCTCAGAGCCGCCTGAGCATCGGCATCCGTGACGATACCCTCGTCGTCGGTCTTCTCCTTGGCGAGTACGTCGAGGTCCGGTCCGAGCACCTCCTCGTCGATCTGCGTGGCGCTCACCATGGCCGATAGCACCACGGCGGGCAGCAGAGCTTCAAGCCTCTCGAGCGTCTTCTTCGCCGGGTCTTTCTCCGCCCAGTGCTGAGCACGTCGACGAAATTCCATCTCCACGAGGCCTCGGTCTTCGTCGTGACGCATCACCGGCCTGATGACGTTGAGGTCCGCTAGCAAGCGACGAGGTACCGCACGAAGCTGCTGCCGCTGCCTCGCTCGGAGCTCATCGAGTTCTTTCGTCTCCCATGGGTGCCCAGGCCGCATGACCTCCACTATCGCGCTGGGATGTGACACGCACGTACCGGCCCAACCCGATCTTCCGTCGCCACCGGGTACACGCCATGGTTCACGGTCGGGTAGGCGAGCGGCCCTCGCGGCTGCGGGTGCGCCAATTCGCGAAAATGATGCGCGCGCATCATTTTCGGCAGACGACTGGCGCCGCCCCCTAGCAGCCCGCCGACGCTCGCGGGATCGAACTCGGCCCGGCGTTCGAGACCGACCAGGACCTCCGCTACCTCCCGCCCTGACTGACGCCAGCTGGTGGGTGCCGGGGAACGGGCTTTCAGACGCGCCGCCGGGCGAGGAGAGTTGCGTCGGGCCAGCGTGGATTGCGGACCCAGCCCGCCCGCTCGAACAGCCGAATCAGCGCCGCGGACGAGTCGAGCTGGCCGGCGTCGACACCGTGGCGAGCCGACTGCGGGAAGGCGTGGTGGGCGTTGTGCCACGACTCGCCCATCGTCAGGACCGCCAGGGGCGCGAAGTTCGTGCTGTGGTCACGCGTGTGGAACGGGCGTTTCCCGAAGGTGTGACAAATCGAGTTGACGCTCCAGGTGAGGTGCTGCACGAGGCACACCCGAACCGCGCCCGCCCACAGCAGCGCGGTGAGCCCAGCCGCCAATTCGCCACCGATGACCCAGCCCAGCCCGAAGGGTAGGGCCAGCGAGAGCACACACCAGAGGGGAAAGAGCGCGTCGATCACGACCAGGTCGCGGTCGGTGCGCAGATCGGAGACAAAGCGGCGCTCACAGCTCGGCTGGTGATCGAAGAACCACCCCATGTGTGCGTGCCACAAGCCGCGCAGGTGGGCGCCGAAGCCGGTCCCGTACTCGAGCGGTGAGTGGGGATCGCCCGGTCGCTCGGTGAAGGAGTGGTGGCGTCGGTGCTGGGCGACCCAGCCGATTACCCCACCCTGAAAGGCGAAGGACCCCGCCACGCACAAGGCGATCTTGAGGGACCGGGTCGCCTCAAAGCTGCGATGCGCGAGCAGGCGATGAAAGCCGATCGTCACCCCGTGGCCCACTACGACGTAGAGCCCAACGGCGAGGATCACGTCCCGCAGCCCGACGCCGTGCCCCCAGAAGCGGACCAGCGCGAAGCCCAGGACCAGCATCGGCCCGAACACCAGGACGGCGGTGACGAAGAGCTGGAGCCGAGGCAGGCGGCGCCGCGGGGTGGCTCTACTGCGCTGCGGCGCGGGACTTGTCGCTGACGTCATCGGGGACGCCATCGGCTCGTGCCTCGGAGTGCTCATGAAGCGGCTGAGTGGCGCGGGTTTAGGCGCCGCAGCGGTGCATGGCGGCGCCGTCGCCGGCGAAGATCGTGGCCCGTCTGAGTGTCTCCGGGAAGGCCGGCATACGGCGGATGCGAGCCGGGCCCTCTCTGACGTCGACCTTCACGAGCGCGCCGCAGAGCGGACACTCGACTTCTTCAATTTCTCTGAGGTTGATCACGGCTTCGCCGTCGCTTTCGTGAGTCGGTGTTTCCCAAGAGGTCGAGCATTTCGCCGATGGTTCGCTCCCGGTTGGACGCCTCTCGGAGCGGAAGGTGATGTTGGATCTGGTAGCGATTGCGGCGGCCATCGCGTTTTTTCACGACGTACTCGGCATCGGCAAGGTCGGTGACGATGCCGTAGGCGCTGCGTTCTGTGATGCCGAGCGTGCTGGCGATGTCCCGCAAGCGCGCACCGGGATCGTGCGCGATGCACAGCATCACCCGGGCGTGGTTGGTGAGGAAGCTCCATTCGCGCACACCGTCTACCTTACCAGACATTTCTAGAAATGTATTGCTAGTATCCTGTGACCCGAGTAGCGTCGGGGGTGGACATCGCGGCGCCAGCCCGATGGCGACGATGCTTCGGGCCGGAGGCGACGGAGTGCGAACGCACGGGCGGACTGCTTGGGTGGTCGTCGGGCGCTGCCAGAGCGAATCAACGTGATGTTCAGAAGTCCGCCAGAACATGGAGGGACGTGATGTATATCGGTTTCCCGATCATCGGGTTGGCCTTGGTCTTGGTGCTCGTGTACTTCCTGGTCACGAGCCGCCGCGACACGTCGCCGTCGCGCCGGTAGCACGGCAGCAGGTCTTCCTTGTTCTCCGGAGCGGCTCTCCGACCGCCGTGTGGAATCGATCCCGACCTCATCGCCGAGCTTGTCGCGGTGCTGCGTGGCCCGGGCGTCGACCTGGAACCGACAGCCCTCGAGCTCGCCCAGCACGGCGATCGTGCTCACGTCATCCTCGACCGAACCCGAGCTGGCCTGATTGTGCGACTCCAGAACCGCTCTGACGACTTCGCCGCGACGAGGGCGCTGCAGGCCGTTAGCTCCGCATCGGCGCGCCTCGTTTCCCGCACCGATCCGTGCCGGCAGGATCGATTGGTACACGCAGGGCTGTCCGGCGCCGAACGAATGCGAATCTGGTTACGGACCAGAATCCCGAGCCTGCATCAACGCGCGGACGCGGCGATGCGTCCAACACCAGGGCATGCCATGCGGTCGTCTGCCGCCGGCCAGACGATGCGCCACACGAACGCGGCACCTGCTCCAGGCCACTGAGGCTCAAGCTTGACGGATCACAACGGGCCAGACATCACCACGCCGAGAGCGAATCCGCCCAGCCGCCGGCCACCCCGGCACGCTCGTCAAGCCACGGCCTTGAAAGCAGGGGTATCCAAATGGGTGATCGACGTGTTTCTCTTGTGCTCCTGGGCACGAAACCCTGGCCGCCGAGCTCGCCGACCTCGTCGCTGGCACCTGGGCGACCGCGCACGGAGTCGCCAACGTCATGATCATGGCCAACAGCGCGACCGTGCCCGCAGTGCTCCCCGCCCACGCCTCACATGAAGCGGTGGCTTGGGTCGCGACGGAACCTTTTCATCACACAGGCGGCCCGTGCTGCGATCGTCAGTGAGATGACGGGACGCGCCATGATCTATATGGGCACGGTCTCCAGCGCATTGATCGCGTTTGGATTCCTCGCACCGACCGCGGATCTTGCACCGTTTGTTGCCGGCGTGCTGCCTGCTTTGCTTCTGTTTGGGGAGCTCACGTTCGCTGCCTTGCTTCGCAACACGGTGGAGAACGTTGTGTTGCTCCGTCAGGTCGACGCTGAACGTCGCGCAAGACGGCACGCTGTCGCTGCCCGAACCGGCGATCCGTCGCTAACTGCGCGCCGAATCGGGCGAGGAGCTGCTCGACCACGGTAGAGAGCGTCGATGTTCCTCGGCGTCCAACGTCGGGGCTGGTCAAAGCTGTAGAGTCCCGCGCCGTGGCGGAGCGCATCGAGTACGGAACGCACGTATTTTCAATCTCTGAACGCGGCCCTCTACGACGACGCGGATGCGCGCCTCCAAACGTGGGGACGGGATGGCTGGGCAATCGCTGAAGCCGTGGTTATCGCAGACGGACGGCTCCTGGTGATCTTCGAGACGCCGACCAGGCGAGCTAAGCAGGGGGCGCCGCCGCGGGCACGAGCCTCTGAGATCGGCCGCGACGAGGAGGACGAGTGAGCACTTGGCGAACGCCGGAGACTGCTTCGCTGCCGACTCCCCAACCGCCCATCCCGCCCGAGCCTGTCCCGCCCCCACCGCCGGAACCACCACCCGAGCCGGTGCCGCCCCCGGAACCCGTTCCTCCGCCCGAGCCTGTCCCGCCTCCGGAGCCCGAACCGCCCCCAGGATGGCCGAGACCCCTGGGAGGTCCCGACAATGCCTGACGCTCGTCAGAGCTCGAAGCTCGCATCTTCGACCTTGAGATCATCGTCGCCGATCACCAGACGCTCCTGCGGCGCCTCGTGCGCGATGTGAGCGCCGCCGGCGCGATGCTCCGCCGAGATCCGCCGCCACGACGAGGACAGCTGATGGACGCAAACAAGCTCCGGATTGTCGCGAGAAATCTCATTGAGGTACAGGACGAGCTCGAATCCATGTGGGACGAACTCGAAGACGCCGACCCGGACGTCAACCGTCTCCGGAGTCTCCTATCGGAGGCTCAGGCCACCGTGTTCGTGACCGGGCAGCTCGTGCGTGAGGTGAGCGGCGACGAGGGGAGTGCGTGATGGAATGGGACGACAACACGAGGAAAGAACAGGCGACCCCTTCTCCGCTGGCTGGCCGACGACTACGAATCCGGCCGCCTCACCCGTGACGTGAAGCGGCGGTACGCATCCGGTCGGAAAGGCGAGTTCACCGTCCTCGAAGGTGTCCGAGCGATCACCGACCTTGCGCACTACGCCGAGGGCATCGCCGCCGGACGAATGAGCCTCCGCAGCTCGTTGGACGCGTGGGCGAGGTTCCTCGGCGACTACCAAGCGATCAAGACGGCAGGGTCGGGAAGCGTCTCACACGCCGCGCCGCGGGCAGGGTCACCGGTCGCGGGCTCGGCCGGTCGTTTCGCTAGCCCCTGGTACCCCGCGCCCATTGCTCGCCGGGCAGTACGTACGGGATGCGCATCTTAGGCGTCGGCCCGGTGTCGTTCCACTCGAAAGCGGGAGCGCGTTTGAGTTTCCCGCGCGACTCGAGCTCCTCGAGATCAGCTGCGACGATCCCGACGTCGAAGTAGCCGCCCTCGTCTGCAAACTGCCCTAGATACTTGCGCACATTCTCAGCGGCGGACGGGCCTTCCCGCCCCGTTGACGACGCGCACAGCGTCGAGGACTTGATCCTCGTCGATCACCACGCACCCGGACGGTAGTCAGCGCAGCCTCTGGATGGTCTCCCCTCCCTCGGGGTAGACAGCGGTCGGTGACCGAGGACGTGCCGGCCCTCAGCGACGAAGAGCTGCTCGAGCGCTACTACATGCCCTCCAGGGGATGCCGAAGATCACGGAGGGCGACCTGGAGGCGCGGCGACGAGCCTGGGAAGAGGTACGCCGGTATCACGATGAGCTGGCGCGGCGATGTCCGCCGAGCACCTCGCGCCGTCGGGAGAAGGGGCCGTGAGGAGCCGCCGCACACCTGGCGAACGAATGAGCCGGCGGCAAGCCGCACAATGCCGGCGACATCCCACCCACGCTGAAAGAATCGAACGGACCGCGATCGCTTCGAGAGTTCCCGCTCTGGGCATGGAGGATGCCATGGCCGATCCTATGACCAGGGTGTACCGCAAGGGCGTGCTCGAGGCGGAGGGCTTCGGCGTCGCAGACATCTCTAAGTACCTCGAACAGCCCGACACCCTGGTATGGGCGGACTTCTGCGCCCCCTCGAAGGAACAGCTCGACGAACTCGCCGGTGAGCTCGGCCTGCACGAGCTCGCTGTCGAAGACGCTCTCGAGCCTCATCAGCGCCCAAAGCTTGATAGCTACGCCACGCACCTCTTCCTGTCCTCCCTTGCCGTGCGCGTCGACGTTGAAAATGGCAGCCTCGAAGAGACCGAGATCGACGCGTTCGTCACTGAACGCTGGCTCATCACCGTCCGCGAGAACGACGGTTTCTCGATAGGCCCCATGCTCCAGCGCTGGGACCGCTCGCCCGACCTCGCCGCCCACGGGGTGAGCTTCTTGCTGTACGGCCTGCTCGACGTCGTCATCGACGGCTACTTCGATGCCATCCAAGCATTCGACGACTACTACGACGAGGTCAGCGACGGCATCTTCTCGGAACATCCCCTCGACCCCGCCCAACAGCGGTCCTGGTTCGAGATGCGCCGCGCCATGGTCCGTTTCCACCGTCTCGCCGTTCCCATGCGCGAAGCAGTCAGCAGCCTCATGCGGCGCGAACACGCCGCCGTCTCCGAAGAGCTCTACCCCTACTACCAAGACGTGTACGACCACATGCTGCGCGTCAGCGAGTCCTCCGATTCCCTCCGCGACCTCGTCAGCACCATCGTCGAGACCAACCTCAGCCTGCGCGACTACCGCCAGAACCTGATCGTCAAAAAGGTCAGTAGCTGGGCGGCCATCATCGCCGTACCCGCCCTCGTCAC
>JBKOWY010000181.1:0-14017 GCA_046724655.1 Actinomycetota bacterium | reverse complement strand
ATGAACACGAACCAGAACCCGAAGCCCAACCTGTAGAACGGACCGTTGTCGACGATCAGGAACGCCAGCGAGAGGATCGCGGCAAAGGACGTGAGTGCGAGCAGCAGCTGGGTCCATCCGAAACCCAGGAACCCGCCGCGTGGATAGTCCACGTTGGCGAAGCGCACCAGCGCCACGAGCACACCGGCGGCGACTGCGAAGAGGACGATGAGTGTGGCCACGGGAAAAAGACCGGAACCCCACGCGCTCGTGTTCCCGATGCCGCTCCGCCCGCTGTAGAACGGAAAGAAGGAGAACAGGAAACTCACCCCGGCTCCCGCCATCACGACGATCTCGCCCGGAGTGGGGTTCTTCTCCACGGTGAATCGACCTCCGTCGCAAAGGAAGGTGCCGCACGGGCACCGACGGGGAAGCTCATCACGGCTCTTGCGGGATTGCAAGGAGGGCCAGCCGCCTATCCGCAGCTTCCCCGCCTGCCCTCGGGTAACTTGCCGAGTGTGCGACGAGTAGGGGTGTTGGCGTCAGGAAGCGGGACGATCCTGCAGGCGCTCATCGATGCCGACCTCCCGATCGCCGCCGTCATCGTCGACCGCTCGTGCCGCGCGATGGAGGTCGCCGAGCACGCGGGCATCGCGGTGGAGCTCGTCGAACGGGAGAGCTTCGGGCCTGATTTCGACCGGCTGGCATACACCGAACGCGTCGTCGACGCTCTCAAGCGCCACGAGATCGATCTCGTGGCGATGGCCGGGTTCATGACTGTCCTCGAGCAGCCGATTCACGACGCTTACGGCGGCAAGATCACGAACACCCATCCGTCACTGTTGCCTGCATTCAAGGGTGCGCACGCCGTGGCGGACGCCCTCGCGGCGGGGGTCGAGATGACGGGCTGCACCGTGCACCTCGCAACGCTCGAGGTGGACGACGGCCCGATCGTCGCCCAGGCGACGGTGCGCGTCCGTCCCGACGACTCCGTCGAGTCGCTCCACGAGCGCATCAAGGAGGTCGAGCGGCGCCTCTACCCGCAGGTGATCCGCCAATTGCTGGAGGAGACGTGACCCGCCGCGCCCTCGTGTCGGTGAACGACAAGACCGGCCTCGCCGAATTCGCCCGCGGCCTCCGCGACCTCGGCTACGAGCTCGTCGCGTCCGGCAGCACCGCCGCCGCGCTCGAAGGCGCCGGGATCCCCGTCGTGACGGTCGAGTCGGTCACCGGATCGCCCGAGATGCTCGACGGAAGGGTCAAGACCCTCCACCCGAAGATCCACGGCGGGATCCTCGCCGACCGGGGCAACCCCGCACACCGCGCCGACCTCGAGCGCCAGGGAATCGAGCCTTTCGACCTCGTGGTCTCCAATCTTTACCCGTTCCTCGAGCAGCCCGACATCGAGACGATCGACATCGGCGGTCCCGCCCTGGTGCGAGCGAGCGCGAAGAACCACGCCTGGATCGGGATCGTCACCAGCCCCGGACAGTACGACGACGTGCTCGACGAGCTGCGCGAGAACGACGGTGTGCTCTCCGACGAGACCCGCCGCCGCCTCGCGCTCGAGGCATTCGCGCACACCGCCAGGTATGACGCCGCCATCGTCGCGTGGCTCCAGCGCGACGAGACCCTGCCCCGCCACCTCGTGCTCGCGCTCGACCGCACCGCCGACGAGCTTCGTTACGGCGAGAACCCGCACCAGCAAGCCGCCCGCTACCGACGCGCCGGCACCACCAGCTGGTGGGACGGCGTGACCCAGCACGGCGGCGTCGCGCTCTCGTACCTCAACTACTACGACGCTGAAGCGGCGTGGCAGCTCGCGCACGACCTCGGCGAGCAGCCGGCGTGCGCCATCATCAAGCACGCCAATCCGTGCGGCGTCGCCGTCGCCGCCGACATCGCCACCGCGTATCAGCACGCGCTCGAGAGCGACGAGCTGTCGGCGTTCGGTGGCATCGTCGCCGTGAATCGCCCGATCGACACGGCAACCGCCGAGCGCATGGTTGCCGGTCCCCAGGCCGACGTGATCATCGCCCCCGGGTACGAGCCCGGCACGCTCGACGCGCTCGTCAAGAAGCGCAAGAACACGCGCCTTCTCGAGGCGCCTGCCCCGACGCGCGACCGGCTCGACTTCCGCCTGCTTACCGGTGGCTTCCTCGTGCAAGATGCGCCGCACTTCGAGAAGCGGCGCGACGAGTGGCGAGTCGTCACGGAGGTCGCACCCACCGACGAGCAATGGCGCGACGCCGAGCTCGCCTGGCGCATCTGCGGGCACGTCAAGTCGAACTGTGTGGTGCTCGTGAAAGACCTCCAGGCCGTCGGCATCGGCGCCGGGCAGCAGAGCCGGGTCGGCGCGGGGGAGATCGCGGCCAAGAAGGCCGAGGGCCGGGCCAAGGGCGGGGCGTCCGCCACCGACGGCTTCTATCCCTTCCCCGACGGCGTGGAAGCCGCGGCCGCCGCCGGTGTCGCCGTCGTGGTGCAACCGGGCGGATCGATGCGCGACGACGCCGTCATCGCCCGCGCCGACGAGCTCGGCTTGGCCATGGTGTTCACCGGCGAACGGCAGTTTCTGCACTGATGGCCGCGATCCTGATGTGGGGCGGCCCGGTCGCCGAGGCCGTGTTCGAAGACCTGCGCCCGCGCATCGCCAAGCTGATCGAGAACGGGCACCGGCCGGGGCTGGGCACGATCCTCGTCGGGGACGAGAGCGCGAGCGTCGGCTACATCCGAATCAAGCAGGAGAAGGCGGCCGAGCTCGACTTCAACTCGCCGCACATCCACTTGTCCCAGGACGCCACGCAGGCGGATCTCCTCGCCGCGATCCACGAGTTCAACGACGACCCCGCGGTCGACGCGATGCTCGTGCAACACCCGACGCCGCCCCAGATCGACTACGAGGCCGCGTTGCTCGAGATGGATCCCGACAAGGACGTCGACGGCCTCCACCCCGTGAACATGGGGCGCCTCGCGCTGATGCTGCCGGGCCCGGTGCCGTGCACACCGGCCGGCATCGAAGCGCTGCTCGCGTACTACGAGGTGCCCGTGGCCGGGCACGAGGTGTGCATCCTGGGCCGGGGCACCACGCTCGGCCGTCCTCTCGCGCTCCTGCTCTCGCAAAAGCGTCCGACCGCGAACGCCGCGGTCACGGTCGTGCATACCGGCGTGGCCAACTGGCCCGACTACACACGCCGGGCCGAGATCGTGGTCGCCGCCGCCGGTGTGCCGGGCATCTTGCACCCGGAGCACATCTCCCCGGGCGCGACCGTCGTCGGCGGAGGCGTGCGCTACGAAGGCCGCAAACTCCTCCCCGATGTCGACGAGCGGTGCGAAGAGGTCGCCGGGCGCATCACGCCGCGCGTCGGGGGCGTCGGTCCGACCACCATCGCTATGCTCTTTCGCAACGCGGTCGAGGCGGCGGAGCGGCGAGTCCGCTGACCGGCGATGGCGCGGGCAGCAAGGTTGGGGGAAGGTTCTGAGCGCAGAGTTCGATACACCCGCGCCCGCGCCGACGGTGTGCCCGCTCTGCGGAACCCCGGTCGCCCCCGACGCGATCCGGTGCGGCGAGTGCGGACTCCACCTCTCCGGGATCGCCGGCCGGCCGGCGCCCTTCGACCGCCGGGCCCTGTGGTTGTCGGCGGCCGCGCTCCTCGGCGTCTACGTGCTCACGCTCCTCATCGTCGCGCTCGCCCGCTGAAGAACAGCTCGGGACCCCGAGTACGCTCCAGCTGTGACCCCCGCCAAGATCGCGCTCGTCGGCGGCCGTCTCGAGGTACCCGACGAGCCCATCATCCCGTTCATCGAAGGCGACGGCACCGGCATCGACATCTGGCCCGCGGCGCAGGTGGTCTTCGACGCCGCCGCCGCCAAGCACGGCAAGCGGATCGAGTGGAAAGAGGTGCTCGCCGGCCAGAAGGCCTTCGACCAGACCGGCTACTGGCTGCCGGACGAGACCGTCGAGGCGTTCCGCGAGCATCTCATCGGCATCAAAGGACCGCTCACGACGCCCGTCGGCGGCGGCATCCGCAGCCTCAACGTCGCCCTGCGCCAGATCCTCGATCTCTACGTGTGCCTGCGCCCGGTCCGCTGGTTCCAGGGCGTGCCGTCCCCGGTGAAGCAGCCCGAGAAGGTCGACATGGTCATCTTCCGGGAGAACACCGAGGACGTGTACGCAGGCAAAGAGCTCGAGGAAGGCACGCCCGAGGTCAAGCGCCTCATCAGCTTCCTCCACGACGAGTACGGCTGGGATATCCGGCCCGACTCCGGCATCGGCATCAAGCCGATCTCGGAGACCGGCTCGAAGCGTCTCGTGCGCGCCGCGATCGAATACGCGGTGCGGCGCAAGCGGAGCTCGGTGACGCTCGTGCACAAGGGCAACATCCAGAAGTTCACCGAGGGCGCGTTCCGCAACTGGGGCTACGAGCTGGTGCGCGAGGAGTTCTCCGACGTCGCGGTGGGATGGAACGACTGCGCCGGCGATCCCGGCGACAAGATCCTCGTGAAGGACAACATCGCCGACATCACACTCCAGCAGGTGCTCACCCGCCCCGAGGACTTCGACGTGATCGCCACGACCAACCTCAACGGCGACTATCTCTCTGACGCGCTCGCGGCTCAGGTCGGCGGGATCGGCATCGCGCCCGGCGGCAACATCAACTACGTCACCGGGCACGGCGTCTTCGAGGCCACGCACGGCACCGCGCCCAAGTACGCGGGTCAGGACAAGGTGAACCCGGGCTCGGTGATCTTGTCGGGCGTGATGATGTTCGAGCACCTCGGATGGCAGAACGCAGCCGACAGCATCGTCCACGCGCTCGAGGCGACCATCGCCGAGAAGATCGTCACGTACGACTTCGCCCGGCTCATGGAAGGCGCGACCGAGGTCAAGACCTCCGAGTTCGCGGCCGCCATCTGTGACCGGCTCTAGGACAAGCAGACGGCGGAGCGAATGGACAAGCAGATGGCGAAGCTCACTTTTTCGAGCGAAGCTCAGCTTCAAGGACGCCGGATGTGATCCTCGCCGAGCTCAACGTCCGCCACACCCGGCGGCATCAGCCGACCCGGCGGGTCGCGCTCGGCGACACGTACCTCCCGACCAGCGGGCCGGCGTACGGGGCCGTCCTGGTCGGTGCGGTCGTCGCCGAGTTCCTCTGTGGCCTCGACGAGGAGCAGCGCGAGCTGCTGCCGCGGCTGCTCGCCGACGCCGCCGACGGTCTCGGCGTGCCCCGCATCGCGTTACGCCATCGGCTCCAGACCGACACCCACGGGCTCGACCGGTCCCGGCACCGCATCGTGGCGGACGGTGGACCGCTCACCCTGGAGCTCGACGCCCACGGCTGGCCCGCGCCCCAGGTGCTCGGGGCCGTGATGGGCGCGGCCGCGATGCCGCCGTCAGGCCGCAAGCTCGCGTTTCGCGCGATCGCCGGGGCTGTCGCCCGGCCCGGCATGCTCCCGGAGGGGCTGGAGGTGCGCCGGCTGCTCGAGGGCGTGCCCGGCCTGCGCCCCTACGCCCCCGGCGCCGCCCCCCGGAACGGCGGGGACACGGACGTCGACGGCGAAGCTCTGAGCGGATGGCGGGATGTGCCCGCTGAGCGGCGCTGGGCCATGGAGGTGCTGGGCGTGCGCGCCGGCGCCCGCATCGACCGTGAGGACGTGCAGCGCCGGTTCCGGCGGCTGTTGCGCATCGCCCATCCCGACCACGGCGCCGCCGACGCCGGCGCCGCCGAGCGCATCGCCGAGCTCGCGGAGGCGCGAGAGCTGCTGCTCGCGGTCCTGGATCACTCGCAGTAGGTTTCGGCCCGATGGCCGCACTCAAGCCTCCCGTGCACGTCACCGTCACCGGCGCCGCCGGGCAGATCGGGTACGCGCTCGTCCACCGAATCGCGCACGGCGACCTGCTCGGTGCGGACCAGCCCGTCGTCCTCCATTTGCTGGAGATCGAGCCGGCGCTGCCCGCGCTCGAGGGCGTCGTGATGGAACTGGAGGACGGCGCCCACCCTCCCCTCGAGGGCATCGAGGCGACCGCCGACCTGAAGACCGCGTTCGACGGCGCGTCGTGGTGCCTCCTCGTCGGTTCCATCCCGCGCAAGGCGGGCATGGAGCGTCGCGAGCTCCTCACCGTGAACGGCGGCATCTTCAAGCCGCAGGGCCGCGCCATCAATGAGTACGCCGCGAACGACGTGCGTGTGCTGGTCGTCGGCAACCCGTGCAACACGAACTGCCTCATTGCGCGCGCCAACGCACCTGACGTTCCCGCCGATCGCTGGTTCGCCATGACCCGACTCGACGAGAACCGGGCCAAGGCTCAGCTCGCGAAGAAAGCCGGCGTCCCCGTGCGCGAGGTCACGAACATGGGCATCTGGGGCAACCACTCGACGACCCAGTTCCCGGACTTCGTCCACGCCCGCATCGGCGGGAAGCCCGTCCCCGACGTCATCACCGACCACGACTGGCTCCGCGGCCCGTTCATCGAGACGGTGCAGAAACGTGGCGCGGAAGTGATCCAGAAGCGGGGTGCGTCATCCGCCGCGTCGGCGGCGCACGCTGCGCTCAACACGGTTCGCAGCATCATCACGCCGACGCCCGCCGACGACTGGCACTCGGTTGCCGTCGCCAGCCGCGGCGAGTACGGAATCCCCGAAGGGTTGCAATTCGGCTACCCGGTGCGCAGCGACGGCTCGGCGTGGTCGGTCGTCGGCGGGATCGAACACGACGAATGGGCGCAGGACAAGATCAAGCTCACGACCGAGGAGCTGCTTTCCGAGCGCGACGAGGTGAAGGACCTGCTCGCGGGGTGAGACCAACATGGTGGCGGCAAGAGTCCCCGATCGGGACGCTCACCGTGCTCGCCGGCGCTCGCGGCGTGCGCCGCATCGGGTTCGGTCCCGAGGTGTTCGAGGATGATGCTTCGAATGGCGAAGCCGCCGCGGTCGAGGGCTGTGACGACGAGATCGCGATGGAGCTCGACGAGTACTTCGTCGGCCGCCGGCACCGGTTCACGATGCCGGTCGATCTCTCCGGGGTGGACGCGGGATTTCCGCGCCGCGTCTACGAGGTGCTGCACGGAGAGGTGTCCTTCGGCGAGACTGTCTCCTACGGCGAGCTGGCCGAGATGGCCGGGCGTCCGGGCGCGGCGCGCGCCGTCGGCAACGCCATGAGCCGGAACCCGGTGCCGATCGTCGTGCCGTGCCACCGGGTCGTCGCCGCCGGCGGCCGCATCGGCGGCTACGGGCCGTCGGGAGTCAGCACCAAGCGATTCCTGCTCGCGCTCGAAAGCGTCGAGCTCGCCGGGTGAGTCCGGCATGAGCGACGCTCCCCGCGAGCGCTCGCTCGAGCTCGATCGGGTCGTCAACTTCAGCGACGGCGTCTTCGCGATCTCGGCGACCCTCCTGGTGCTCTCGATCGGCATCCCGGACAACCTGAAGGGCCCCGGTCTCGACGAGAAGCTGTGGGACGCGTTCCAGGACGAGCTCCCGCATGTCTTCGCCTATGCGCTCAGCTTCTTCATCATCGGTCGTACGTGGTTGGCGCACCACCGGATGTTCAAGATCGTCCGGCGGCTCGACGGACGGTTCATCGCCCTCAACCTCGTCGTGCTGGGGCTCGTCGCGCTGCTCCCGTTCCCGACCGAGGTCTACGGGGAGTACACGTCGGCCCGCCCCGCGCTGATCGTGTACGCCACTGCGATCAGCGCATCGGGTCTCGCGTCCGCCGCCTTGTGGCGGTACGCGACGCGCGACAACCGCTTGATCGACCCCTCGACGCCGCGAGAGTGGGTCGCCCACGCGCACCTGCGTGGCCTGACCATACCGGCCGTGTTCCTCACGTCGATTCCCATCTCGTTCATCGCCGTTCCTGCAGCGCAGCTCTGGTGGCTGCTCCTGATACCACTGCGCTCTGCCTTGGTCCGTCGCTACGGCAAGATCACCGAGATCTGGTAGCTGCCCGTCGAGGAAGGATCACGCTGCCCATCCTGCGGATCGGACACCCGGTGCCCGATTTCGACGCATGGAAGACGGCCTTCGACAGTGACCCGCTCGGGTCGACACGTGAGATCAAGGAGTACTGATCAGCGCGTGATCGTCGCCTGATCGAACACCGTGCCGTCGTCAGCCACTGCTGTAAGCGTAATCGTCGTGCCGTTTATCTCGATCCCGGTGAAGTGGTGCCGCTGCGCTGTCGCCTTCGAGGGCGGCACGCCGGTGCAGTTTGCACGACGCTTGTAGAGGCCCTGCCCGCCGCCGCCGGTGACCACATAGGTCACGTCACTGCTGGAGACGAAGCGTTCGTAGTAGTGATCGTGCCCGTTGAGGACCAACGCGACGCGATGTCCCTCGAGCAGTGAAACCCATTGGTCGTCGACGGCCACAGTTGAGCCATGGAGCGCGCACGAGAACGCGGGTTGGTGGAAGATCACGATGCGCAGGAGCGGTCCGGGCTCGGACAAGCCGGCGTTGAGCCAGACGGCCTGTTCGGCGTCGGGGTGGTTGGCGTCGAGGAAGAGGAGCTGCGCGCCCGGCAGTTCCTTGGTGAAGGGGAGGCTCGGAAGATCGACGTAGCGGAGCTCGTCCTGCCCGAAGCCGGCTTGGACGTCGTGGTTGCCGAGTGTGAGCCAAAAGGGGCGGGTCTGGCGCAGCTGCGCGTACGGCGCGTCGAGTTGGGCCGCGTATCGGGAGGGGTTGCCGTCCGGATAGACGTTGTCCCCCGTTGTCACCAGCGCATCGACGCGGTGCCCTGCCGCCCAGGCCGTCATCTGCTGCGCCACCGCGGGTTGCGCGCGGCCCCCGCCGAAGTCGCCGAAGGCGACGAAACCGGATTCGGCGGCACCCCCCGGTGGAGTGCTTGCCACGGTCGGCGGTGTCCGCGTGGGCGGCGTCACCGACCGTGTTGGCGTGCTGCCCGAGGAGCACGAGGCAAGGAGGACCGCAACCGCCACTGCGATCGGCGCGCAACCGCGGACTAGCTTCACGGCGACATTCTCCCGCGCAGCAGGCGATTGCGATGGCTCATCCGCTCGATAGCGTCGGGCTCAGGTGCGAGCGGGCTCGTCACACCCTCGACACGCTCGAAAGAGAGTTCAGAGCTTTTGAGCGCGACGCCTACAGGTACCGGCATGACGTGGAACGGGACGGTCGAGCACACGTCTACCGGGTAACAGCTTTCCGGAAGAGTCCCTCTGAGTGGGGGCCGATCATCGGCGACTGTCTGCACAACGCCATGTCGGCCCTCGATCATCTCGCCCACCAGCTCGCGATTCTCCACACCGGAACGCTGTCAGACGATCTCGCTCGCGACACCCATTTTCCGATCTATGGAACGCCCGAAGAGTTCTGGGACAACCTGCCGAAGCTGCGGGGTATGGGACCGGACCAGGTGGCACCGCTGGAGCGGCTGCAGCCGTACCACGGACGGTACGGTCCCGACTACGACTCGCTCATGGTTCTCGAGTGCCTGACGGACTTCGACAAGCGTCGGACGCTTCGCACGACCGCCTACCGATTTGGTGGCACAGCCGACCGCTACCCCGAGAGTCTCGTCGAGACCGTCTTTCCCGAGGGCCGCCTCAAGCTCGGCGCTGAACTCGCCCGATTCACCTTCCATCCGCCGGATCCGGAGATGGACGTGGGGCCGAACTTCATCGTCCACGTCGCGTTCCAGGACACACCGCTCGCCGACGGCGTCGGCGTCTGGGCGATGCTCAATACGATCTGCACACGGGTCGAGACCATCGCCGACGATTTCCGACCGCTGTTCGGCTGATTCGCCGCGCTAGGGCGACGGCTTCTCCGCCGGCTTCTCCGCCTCGGCCGGCTTGGGCGCCGGCTCGGCCGCGGGCTTCTCCGGCTCGCGAGAAGCGAGACCGAGCTCGGAACGCAGCTCCGACAACCGCGCCTGCGCCTCTGCGCTCGCTTGGGCCTGCTCGACCTCGAGCATCTTGGCGTCGACGTTGGTCGTCGTGAGGTCGGCCATGCTCTGGGCCTTCGCCAGTCGGCGCTCGATCTTGTCGCGTACCTGCTCGAACGTCGGGACGTCCTCGCCGACGGTGGCCGACAGCTGGGTCATCGCCCTGTTCATCTGCTCCTGCATCTTCGCCTGGTCGAGCTGCGACAGGAGATTCTGGCGTTCGGTCAGCTTCTTCTGGAGCGCGGAAGAGTTCTGTGCCACCGCCGCCTTGGCCTGCTCGGCGGCCTGGGTGGTCTGCTGCAGCTGCTGCTTGAGGTCGGCGACCTCCCGCTCGAGGGCGATGATGCGATCTGCGAACGCCTCGGCGGCCTGCGTGTAGCTGGTGGCCTTGTCGGCCTTGCCGTCACGGTTGGCCTCGTCGGCCAGCAGCAGCGCCTGGCGCGCCGACGCGTTCGACCTCTCGTACTCCTCGACCGCTCGCTCCAGGCGCATCTGCGTCTGCTTCTGGTTGGCGATGACGTTGGCGGCCTGCTCCGTCAGCCGGCGGTGCTGCTGCTGGGCCTCTTCGATCGCCTGCTCGAGCTGGGTCTTCGGGTCGGCCGACTCCTCGAGCTTGCCCGAGAGCCGCGCCCCGAGGTACTTCCACCACCGCCGGATCGCTTTCCACATATGCGGGCGATCCTACGCCGTGCCCGTTGCCGTCGCCCCCCGGCCGGCCCGGCCGACCTCGTCGAGCGCCGACCGCAGCGACTCCATCTCGCCCACCAGGTCGTCGACGTCGCCACCGAGGCCCGAGAGGGCAGTGGCGTCCTCGGCGCTCAGCGACAGCTCGACGGCCCGGGCAACCGCCTCGTCGAGACGGGCGTTGAGCAGCTCCAGACGTGACCGGGCTTCCTGAGCGACCGTGCTCAGGCGCTGCGCCGACAGCACCTGCGCTTGGAGCGCTTCGAGCTTCTGCAGGTCCTGGGCGTCCATGCCGCACTTGCGCAGGTCGTCCGCCAGCGCGGGATGGTCGCGGATGCTCTCACCCTGTTGCACGCGCTCGCGCAGCTCGGCCGGGACGCGGAAGTTGTCGAGCCCGTGCATGAGGTCAGACCACGCCACCCCGGTCTGCAAACCGGAGAGACCGGTCTCGAGCGCCGCGCCGCGGCGTGCGATCCGGTAGCACTCGCGTACCCCGGCATCAAGGCGGGCGCCGATCTCGGTCAGGCGGTCGCGCAGCGGTCCCGGATCCGCTGTCGCCACGGCGCGCGAGTACCTGCGTTGCGCCTCCATCGCGTCCTTCATGTAGGCGCGCCACGGCTGGCTCAATCCGGCGAGGTCGATGCGCTCGGGACGCCGCTTGCGGGGCAGACCGAACGCGACCCGCACTCCGTACGCGGCCAATCCCACGAGCACGGCCACGGGTAGCCCGACGCCGGTGAGCACGGCGGCGGCCGTGCCCGCTCCCGCGAGCAGCACCGCCGACGGCGCCGTCACCGCCTCCGCAGTCTTGCGGTTCTTCAGGTGCTCGGGCAGGCGGTCGATCAGGCTCAATGTGGTGGCCCGTCAGAAGTTGCTCACGACGGCGAGGAACACCTTGTTGATGCTCTTGGGGTCGGCGGCGTCGTAGACGGTCGCGTTGGTCGCTTCGGCGATCCGCTTGAGCGTGGCCAGGTCGGCATCCTGGCCGTACGCGATCGGGAAGACGCGCACGGGGTTGGCGACCTGGCCCTCGTTGCGCGCCCGCAGCGCGCGGAGCAGCCCGTCGAGGTCGTCGTTGCGGCTGTCCTCGTTCTTACCGTCGGTCAGGAGGAGCACGGCGTTGATCCGTTGCGCGTCGAACGTTTCGACCAGGCGGTCGTCGGCCGCCTTGGTCACCGTGTACAGAGGCGTCCCCTGCGTCGGGATCAGGTCGTTGATCTTCGCCGCCATCGCCTCACGCTGGGCGCCGATCGGTGCGATCGGCATCGCCTCGGCGTAGTCCGTCGGCTCGGTGCCGCTGATGCCTGTCGAGAAGATCCACAGCCCCACGTCGTCGTCCGGCTTGAACTGGCCCAGCGCGTCGACGGCTGCTTTCTTCACGAGGTCCAGCTTGGTCGGGCCCTCGTCGCCGCCGGCTGCTTCGCCCATGGAGCCCGATACGTCGATCACCATCAGCACGCGGGCCGCCTTGCGGTTCTGGCCCCAGCGGTCGATGAGTCCGACGAGTACCGGCGGCGACGGCAACTCGAGCCGGGCCTGTGGTTGGTTGGGGTCGACGCCGAACTTCGCTTCGATGGGGGCGCCGATCGCGACCTGCGGGTTGCCGGGCCGGAAGCCGAAGCGCAGCACGCGCTTTTGATTGGACGGTTGCTGGACGAACTGCTCGAACTTCGCCGCCGCCCGCTTCTCCTTCGCGCTCACCCATGGCGCGTCGACGGTGATGAACGGGTTGTCGGAGAAAAGCGTCCCCTCCTTCGGGTAGATGGCGACCAGCGGCTCGCGCGGCGGCTTCGGCTTCTCGCCCGGGTCGAGGATGCCGTCAGG
This sequence comes from Actinomycetota bacterium, assembly GCA_046724655.1. Taxonomy (GTDB): domain Bacteria; phylum Actinomycetota; class Acidimicrobiia; order IMCC26256; family JACDBD01; genus JALZAA01. The sequence continues at coordinate 1,627 of JBKOWY010000181.1, read as the reverse complement.
GTTTCCGCGGTTGAAGTCGATGACGGACTTCTCCTCGACCGCGACCGCCGAGACGTACGTGAGCCCGGTGCCGCGCTGGTCGGCGCGGTACAGGCTGTTGAGGAACGTGAGCGTGGTGTCGCCGTAGTGGACGACCGACGACTCGATGCTGCGAGCGAACTGGTCCACTTCCGGCCGGTTGAGGTCTTCGAGCGTGAGCCCGCTCGTCTTGCCCGACGCCGCGTAGTACTGGGCAATCGTCGCGTTGAGCGCGCTGGTCGAGAAATTGGGGTTCGTCTTACCGAGCCGGAACGGTCCCCACTCGGGGTGCCCCAGCGCGCCCCATCCCGCCGGGTCCCTCGCCAGCCGCAGGATGTCGCCGTAACCGATCGGCGTGCCTGGGTAGCCGAGCGCCTCCGCCATGGGCTTTGGCATCGCGATCACGAGCGGTGTGAGCATGAACGGCTTGCCCGCCGGGGTGATCGGCTTCTTCCCCGCGTCGGCGCGGCGCTGGTTGACGACCTCACCCCACGCGCTCGCCGCCGGCGACCACACGACGGGACGCGGCCCGTTCGTCTTGGGATCGGGCCAGTCGTCGGTGAGCAGCGACGCCCCCTCGCCCGACGCCTTCTTCGCCACCTTCACGGTGATGCACTCGTCGTCGACGCTGGCCCGGTCGGAACCGTTGAACCGCTTGGCCAGCGCGGTGAGGAGGTCGACCTTCTCGGGCGACACCTCCATGTCGACCACGATGCAGTCGGATTGCGCGGCGGCGGGGCTCGCGTGGATGCCTGCGGCTGCGAGCACGGCGACGAGCGCGCCGAGGCTCGTTGCCCGCCTCACTTCGGTACCCCGCGCCAGGTCTCCTGCAACGCGAGCAGCACGCCCGCGTCGGGCAGGCCAGACTGGCGCGGTAACGCAGGGGCGTCGCGGACGCCGCGCGCCTTACCTTGGCCGGGGACGCGCCAGCCGGTGGCGGCCAGCGCCGCCGCGAGGTCGTCCGTCAGGCCCTGGGCATCGTCGCTGCGGCCGGCCACCGCGGTAATGACGACGTCGGCGGTGACCACCGGCTCAGGGTAGAGGAGGGTCAACTCCTTCCGGCGGTCGGGTGCGGCGGCCGCGATACCCGGTCCCGCCTCAGCCTCGGTGGTGCCGACGATGTCGTAGGTCGCCGTCGGGAGCTGCTGGAGCATCTCCGCGAACGGGCTCGCAGCCGTGGCCGGCAGCTTCGGGATCGCGCGCTCGATGCCGCTGAGCCAGTCCAGGTACTGATCGTTGTTCTCGAGGTCGGCGCGCGAGTAGTCGGCCGTGTCAAAAAACTCGCTCGTGGCCTGGCTGAGCACGAGGAGAGGGATCGCGTTGACGGTCGGGTCGCCGTGGGCGGGCTTCACCGTTCCCCACGCCGCCTGCCCGCCGGGCAGGTCCGCCCAGTTGCGCCCGGCGACGGCGCCGATGCACTTCCAGTCGATCTTGTTGTTGCAGGCGGGAGTCGCTTCGAGTGCCGGCTTGCGGTCGGCGCGCACGACGAGCACGAGCGGCGACCGCCCGATCGGGTCGGACGGCGCGGCGAACATCGGACGCAGGTTCCTCGCCTGCCGCTGCACGTCGACGATCTGCGGCCATGGCGACGGTGCCAGCCACGCGTCGA
>JBKOWY010000190.1:0-33675 GCA_046724655.1 Actinomycetota bacterium | reverse complement strand
CGGCGACGGATGCCCGGGCCGAAGCCGGTCGATGTTGCCGCGCAGCCGGCGACGGAGCTCGGCGCCCTCGGCGGAGCGCACGACGCCGACGGCGGCCAACGCTGCGGCGGAGTCGGCGGGTGAGAGCGCGGTCGTGAAGATGTACGAGCGCGCCCGGTTGACCACGAGCTCGGTGAAGCTGCGTGGTCCGGCGACGAACCCGCCGAGCGAACCGAGGGTCTTCGACAGCGTGCCGACGCGCAGGGCGTCGACGCCGGACAAGTCAGGCTCAGGCCCGAGTACCGCGTGCGCTTCGTCGAGCACGAGCAGCGCGCCGTGCCGAGCGCAGATCCCAGCGAGCGCGTAGACCTCGGCGACCCCACCGTCCATCGAGAACACCGTGTCGGTCACTACCAAGGCGCGCTCTGCCGCAACCGTTTCCAGCAGATGGTCGAGGTGGTCCAGATCGCGGTGCCGGTACACCTCGACCCGCGCCGCGCTGGCGCGGCAGCCGTCGATGATCGACGCGTGGTTGAGCTCGTCGGAGCACACGAGCGCACCCCGCCCGGCGAACGTCGTCAGCACCCCGAGATTCGTAGCGAAGCCGGTCGGGAACAGCACGGCCCGCTCGGCGCGCTTCCATGTGGCGAGTGCGGCCTCGAGGTCGGCGTGCACGGGCCGCGACCCGACGATCAAGCGCGCCGAGCCCGCGCCCGCGCCCCAGCGGTCGAGTGCACCGTGCGCCGCCGCGACCACCGCCGGGTGTTGCGTCAATCCGAGGTAGTCGTTCGAGGCGAGGGAGACCACGGGCCGCGCGTCCGGGCCGAGCTTGCCCTCGGGCCCGGCGGCCTCGAAGTCGCGCGGCTCACGCCATCGGCCGGCGGCGCGAATGCGTTCGGCCTCCGCGCTCGCCCAGTCTCCCCAGGTCACCCCGCCGCCACCTCGTCGATCGCGGCCTCGAGCGCGTCGACGATCCGGCGCAGCTCGGACGAGGTGATCGTGAGCGGCGGCATCAGCACGACGACGTCTCCGATCGGTCGCAAGAGAACACGGCGTTCGACCGCCGCCGCGCACACCCGCCGGCCCCAGCGCAGCCCGTCGCGTGGAGGCGCGAGCTCGACGCCGTCCATCAGGCCCTGGAGCCGTACGTCGCGTACCGCCGGGTGCGACGCGACGCGTTCACCGAGCATCCGGCGCAGCTCGGCGGATCGGTCGCGCACGTTGGCGAGCACATCTCGCTTCTCGACCAACTCGAGGTGGCGACGCGCCACTGCGCATGCGAGAGCGTTCCCGCCGTACGAATGGCCGTGGTACAGCGTCTGCTCCGACAGGTCGGGCCCGAGGAACGCGTCGAAGACGCGCTGACTGGCGACCGTCACCGATTGCGGCAGATACCCGCCCGTCAGTCCCTTGCCCAGGCAGAGCAGGTCAGGCCGCAGCCCGCACTGCTCAGAGGCGAACAGCGTGCCGGTACGGCCGAACCCCGTTGCCACCTCGTCGCACACGAGGAGCACGGCGTGCTCACGGCACGCGTGGGCCAGCGTGGCGAACACATCTGGCGGCGCGACCTGCATCCCGGCCGCACCCTGCACGAGGGGCTCGACGACCACGGCCGCGAGCTCGTGCGCATGGTCGGCGATCATCCGTGCCGCGATACGGAAACAGTCGCGATCGTCGAACCCCGGCGCCCGCAGCACGGGAAAACGGAGGGGGTCGAACAGATCGGTGCCGAACCCACCGGCGCCCACGGAGATCCCGCCGATGGTGTCACCGTGGTACGCACCGCCGAAGGCCAGGTATGTGGTCCGACCTTCGACGCCGCGGTTCACCCAGTACTGGAGCGCGATCTTGAGCGCCTGCTCGACCGCGGCGGCACCGTCGGACGCGAACAAGAAGTGCGGCCCGTCGACGGGAACGACCCGGGCGAGATCTTCGGCCAGCTCGATCGGGGCCCGGTTGCCGTTGCCGAGCGTCGTCGAGTGTGCGACGCGGTCGAGCTGGTCGCGCACGGCTTGGTCGAGCTCGGGCACGCGATGGCCGAGGGTCGTGACCCACAGCGACGAGATCGCGTCGAGGTAGCGGCGCCCGTCGACGTCGATGAGCTCGTGGCCGTCAGCCGACTCCACGATGACCGGCGCGTTTTCGGCGTAGCAGGCCATCTGGGTGAAGCCGTGCCAGACGACGGCCGCGTCGCGCTTTACCCAATCCTCCGCCGCGCCGACGGCGGGCGATGTTAGGTGCGGATCGTGTCGCCCTGCCCGAAGCCGTTCAGAGCCGGCGGCCCCAGCGACCGGTGATCGGCCCGCGGCCCAACCGTGCGGGGCCTCGCCTGCGCCGCAAGCCCGGTCGGCGCATGTTCGGCCATGCCGTGAGGAAGAAGAACACGAGCACGATCAGCGCCAATGCGATGAGCAGCAGTGTCATATGGCGTTGCTACCCGGACGCCGATGACGGAAAACGAAGCGCCGACCGTTGATACCGTCGACGTGTGAAAAAGGAGTTCGAACCGAGCGTGCCGTACGACGTCGACGCCGTCGTCCGGGCCGTCGACGAGCAATACCGCGAGTGGCTCGCCACCTTGACGGAGTTGGTGCGCATCCCCAGCGTCAGCGGTGACCCCGCGCACGACGCGGATGTCGAGCGCAGCGCCGACGCCGTGGCCGCCGCGCTCCAGGTCGCAGGCCTCGAACAGGTCCGGCAACGCGACGTCGACGACTCGCCGCCGTACGTGCTCGGCGAGTGGGTGCACCGCGACGACGCCCCCACGCTGCTGCTCTACGCGCATCACGACGTCCAGCCGCCGGGAATCGTCGAGCACTGGACCTCCGACCCGTTTGAGCCGCGCGAGCGCGGCGGCCGTCTCTACGGACGGGGTAGCGCCGACGACAAGGCCGGTGCCGTCGGCCACGCGGCCACGATCGCGGCGTGGCTGCGCACGACAGGGGAGCTGCCCTGCAACGTGCGGGTGCTCGTCGAAGGCGAGGAGGAGATCGGCTCGCCCCGCCTCGAGGCATTCCTGACCAAGTATCTCGACGAGCTGGCGGCCGACGTGCTCGTCCTCGCCGACGCCGGGAACTGGAAGGTCGGGCTCCCGGGGATCACCTATTCGCTGCGGGGGATCGCCGGCGTCGACGTCACCGTGCGCGCCCTCGACGGGCCGGTGCACAGCGGCATGGCCGGTGGGGTCGTCCCGGACCCGGCGATGGCGCTCGCCACTGCGCTGACGTCGTTGGTCGACGAACACGGTGACGTCGCCGTCGACGGCTTTGCCGACGACGCCACGCCGCTCACGCCCGAGGAGCGCGCGCGCATGGAGGCGCTGCCCGACGACTCCGAGGGTCTGCGGCGCGCCTGGGGTGTTCGGCCCGATGTGGAGCTCGCGGGAGACCCCGGCGTGAGCATCTACGAACGTTTGTGGCGCCGGCCATCGATCGCGGTCATCGGATGGGATTCACACCCGATAGCAGGGTCTTCACCCCAAATCGTGGCCGAGGCCACCGCCCGCCTGAACGTGCGGCTCGCGCCCGGGCAGGACCCCGAACGTGCGCACAAACTGCTCCGCGACCACCTTGCGAGCCGAGTGCCATGGGGTCTCGAGTTCGAGATCACGCCCGTCTGGGGCGCGGCCGGCTGGCTGACGGAGCCGAAGGGATGGGCGTTCGACGCCGTGGAGTGCGCGCTCCGAGCCAGCTTCGGCGCTGATCCCGTCTACATGGGCGTGGGGGGGTCCATCCCGTTCGTGCAACCGTTCGCAGACGCGTTCGGCGGCATCCCGGCGTTGTTGCTCGGCCCGGCCGATCCCGGGAGCCGCATCCACGGCGAGGACGAGAGCCTCCATCTCGACGACTGGCGCAAGCTCATCGCCAGCCAGGCTCGATTACTAGCCGAGCTGGCCGAGAACGCGCCGCGCTAAGTCGCAGCGATTACTCGGCCACGTATTCGGCGCCCATGTCGCGCAGGGCGGCGCGGATCTTCTCGGCTGCGGCCTCGAGTGAGCCTTCGGGGGGATTGTGGTTCGCGTGCGCGAATGACAGTTCGTGCGCGGCGTTGATCGGGACGACGTGGATGTGCGTGTGCGGGACCTCGTCGCCGACGATCATCACGCCGATGCGCCGCGGCGTGAACGCCTGGTACTGCGCCTTGCCGATGGTCTGCGCCACGGTGAAGAGGTGGCGAGCGAGCACGGGGTCGAGGTCGATCCAGTGGTCGACCTCTTGACGAGGCACGACGAGCGTGTGGCCGGGGTTCATCGGCGCGATCGACAGGATCCCCACGCACTGCGGGTCACGCCACACGAAGACGCCCGGGATCTCGCCGTCGATGATCCGGGTAAAGATCGAAGGCACGATTGCAGGCTATCGAGACGCGGCGGCGCGGACGGCGGGCGCGACCTCGCGCATGAAGCGCTCGAATGTCGCGGGCGTCCCGAAGTCGTGGAACTGGAGCACGAACCCGCGCGCACCCAGCTCCACGTCGGCCGCGAGCGCAGCAGCCACCTCGGGGGGCGTGCCGGTGACGACACCGCCCCAACTGCCGAAGCGACGCGTCACGACTTCGTCGACCTTCTGGCGTTCCTTCGCTGCTGCCGCGAGACCGACCGGGCGCTGCACTGACACGCGTGTGCTCCCTGCCAGCGGGCGGAGCTCTGCGAGGCGGTCGGCTGCGTAGGACGGGCAGTTCCACCAGTCGGCGAAGTCGCGCACGAGCGGCATCGTGAGCTTCGGCCCCGCGCCGCCGACGTGAACCGGAATCCGCGACTGGACGGGGACCGGGCGCCCGCGAGCGCCGGCGAGCCGGGAGTGGCGACCGGCGTAGTCGAAGGGCTCGCCCGCGAACATGCGCGGCAGGATCTCGAGCGTCTCGCGCAGCCGTGCCGCCCGCTCCGCCGCCGGGCCGGTGTCGATCCCGAACGTGTGCAGCTCGTCGTCGACCGAGCCCCACCCCAGCCCGAGCTCGAGGCGTCCGGCACTGAGCACGTCCAGGGTTGCGGCCATCTTCGCGAGCACGGCCGGGTGACGGAACGGGTCGCAGGTCACGAGGTGCCCGAGCCGGATGCGGCTCGTACGCGTGGCGAGTCCGGCGGCGAGTGTCCAGCCCTCGAGCGTGTCCCACTCGGGCGCGGCCGGCGCCGCGAGGTGGTCCATGAGCCACACCGAGTCGAACCCGGCTGCTTCGGCAGCGAGCGTTCGCTCGAGGATCGTGTCGAACGACGTGCGCAGCTGGGGGAGGAACACGCCGAACCACACGTTGGTGTCGCTGTCCGTGGACACAGCCGGACGTTACCGTGGCCGCATGCAGCTGGACGGAGCTGTCGCATTGGTCACCGGCGGCGCGAGCGGCATCGGCGCCGCCACGACCGAGCAGCTCCGTGACGCCGGCGCGCGCGTCGCCGTACTCGACGTGCAAGCGCAGGAAGGGCACGGCGATCTCGCCATCAAATGCGATGTCGGTGACGAGGGCGACGTTGTGTCGGCGGTGCAACGCGTCGTCGACGAGCTGGGCCCGCCTTCCGCCGCCGTGCTTGCCGCCGGTATCGGCGGGATGTCACCAATTCTCCAGATGAGCGCCGAGGAGTGGGATCGAGTGCAGCGCGTGAACCTGCGCGGCGTCTTCTTGTGCCTGCGCGAGGCGGCGCGGGCGATGGTCGGGGCCGGGCAGCCGGGCGCGATCGTCGCGGTTGGATCCGTCTCCGGCATCGTGAGCGACCGCGGGATCGTCCACTACTCGACGACCAAGGCCGCCGTGCACCAGCTCGCCCGCGTGGCGGCGGCCGAGATGGGCCCGCAAGGCATCCGCGTGAACGCCATCGCGCCCGGATGTACCGACACGCCAATGTTCGCGGTGACCGAGCAGCTTCCCGGCTACCAGGACATGGTGTCGGAGCGGGCCGCTCTCGGGCGGATCGGGACGCCGGCGGAGGTCGCGGCGGCGATCGTCGCGCTCCTGCGGCTCGACTGGGTCACCGGTCACGTGCTCGTGGCCGACGGTGGGATCACCCTGCGGAGCCCGCTCGATCCCGAGCTCTTCGAAAGGGGGTGACGTGCCACACGTCCATCACAGCGCGATCCACGCCCACGACATCGGCGCCAGCCTGCGGTTCTACCGCGACGGTGTCGGCCTCGAGGTGTTGATGGACGATGGCTTCGACGGTGACTGGCGCACGCTGTTCGACGCGCCCGCGGACCGGTTGCGTTCGGTCTTCCTCGGCGATCCGTCGGCTCCCGACGCCGGCATCGTCGAGCTCGTCGCGTTCGACGGGGTGAGCGGCACCGTGAGCGAGACGGACCAGTCGGAGTCACCCTCGGTCGGGTTCTTTCTGCTGTCGTTCTTCGTCGAGGTAGAGGACACGCTCGATCGCCTCGCCGATCTCGGTTTCGACGGCGCAGTGCGCCGCATTCGCGTTCCCGGCCCGGAGGGTGACGTCGAGATGGCGACGGTACGCGACCCCGACGGCGTTCTCGTCGAGCTCGTGGGGGCGTAACCCCGTCAGGCGATCGTCGCGCCGCCGTCGACGGCGATGGTCTGACCGGTGAGATCCGAAGCTGCATCAGAGAGCAGGAACGCGGCGACCGAAGCGATCTCCTCGGGTTGCGCTACCCGCTGGAGCGGAACGTTGCGGCGGATGTGTTCCTGTGCTTCGGGCCTGTTCCATGTGCCCGCGGTCATCGGCGTGTCGACACCGCCGGGGCAGATGCAGTTGACGCGCACGCCCTGCGTTCCGTACTGCACTGCCGCGAGCCGCGTGAGCGCGGCAACGCCTCCCTTGCTTGCCGTGTAGCCGGAGCCGAAGCCGTGGCCCTTGAGCGCGGCGGTCGACGCGATCGTCACGACTGCGCCCCGACGTTCGACCAGATGTGGCACGGCGTGCTTGACGGCGAGGAACGTGCCGGCGAGGTTCACCCGCAGGACGAGCAGAAAGTCGTCGAGCTCGACCTCGCCCAACAGTTTGAGATCGCCGCCGTGGAAGATGCCCGCGCATGTCACGACACCGTCGAGACCGTCATAAGCATCGACGGCGCTTGCCACCGCCCCTGCGATCTCGTCCTCGTTTCCGACGTCGGCCGGCACCGCCTGCGCGGTGCCGTTTGCCGAGGCGATCTCGCTCACAACTTCTTTGGCGCCGTCGGCGGCGCGGTCGACTACGGTCACCGCCACGCCGTCGCGGGCGAGGAGGAGCGCGGTGGCGCGGCCCATGCCGCTGGCCCCGCCGGTGACGAGCACACTCTTCATGAGGGCCGCACGGTATCCCGGTACGGTGCGGTGGCGTGAGCGATCCCGCGCTCGTCGGCGTCATCCGCATCTACGAGCTGGCCTGCAACTCCATGGGCTCGCCGTTCTACGGGGAGCTGCTCGACCGGATGGCCGCCGACGTCGCCGCGGGCGGACCGGTCGCGCGGTTCCTGCACGACCGGCTCGATTCGACGTACGAGGACGCCGTCCCGTTGCGGTTCCTCGGGGGCATCCACCGGCTCGTGCTCGCGGGGCAGGCGCCTGAGCTCGCGGCGCGCTTCCCGTCGGTCGGCGGTGACGGTGACGCGGCGCGCGCTTGGCCGGCGGTGCTGGATGCGCTCCAGGCGCATGACGCCGTCGTCCACGACGCGCTGACCCGGCCCCCGCAAACGAACGAGGTCGGCCGGTCGGCGTCGCTCGTGGGTGGGTTCCTGGTGGTCGCGCGCGACACCGGACTCCCGCTGCGCGTGCTCGAAGTCGGCACGAGCGCCGGTCTCAACCTGCGTTTCGACCGCTACTGGTACGAGGCCGACGGCGCCACGTACGGCGACCCCGCGTCACCGGTGCGATTCGCGGGGCTGTGGGCGGAGGGACGGCCGCCGTTCGACGCGCCGATCACGATCGCGGAACGACGCGGGTGCGACCGCGATCCGATCGACGCCGGCGCCGAGGACGGCCGGCTCACCCTGCTGTCGTATGTCTGGCCGGGGCAGACCGAGCGGTTCACGATGTTGCGCGCCGCGCTCGACGTCGCGCGCAACCACCCGGTGCCGGTCGACCGCGCCGAGATCCCGGAGTGGCTCGCCGGTCTGCTCCATGAGCCGGCCGACGGACGCGCCACCGTCGTCTTCCACTCCATCACGTGGCAGTATCTCACCGACGAAGCGCGCGCCGCCGCCGAAACCGAGCTCGTCAGCGCGGGCGGTCGCGCCACGAACGACGCGCCGCTCGCGTGGCTTCGACTCGAGCCGTCAGCCGACCGCTCTCATCCAGAGCTGCGCGTCACCACCTGGCCCGGCGGCGAGGAGCGGCTCCTCGCCCACTGCCACTACCACCTCGGCCCTGTGCACTGGATCGGGTGACCGCTGGTCGCTACGTCGTCGCCCTCGAGCGGCCGGCCATGATGATGCTCACCGTCAGCATCCACAGCACGAAAAGGATCAGCGGGAAAAGAACAAGCCGCCGATGGCCACGATGACGCCCACGACGTCGCCTGTCACGACGAACCACCGCGGCAGCAGCGCCGCCCGACCGCTCACGATCGAAGTCGTAATGATCATCAGCGCGGCGGACGCGGATCCGAACAGCAGCAGGGCGCCGAAGCCGAGGCTTTCCAAGCTGCGCATGATGTTGGCGTCCCGCGGCACCGGGTTGTCGCCAAACGTGATGCTGGCCGCGACCGCTACCACCCCGACGGCGAAGACCCCACCATCGCCACGAACACGGTGCCGCTCGCGAACGCGATGGTGGAGATCCATTCCGTTCCCGGCGCCGCGGTGCGAAGCCGATCGCGGAGGGCGCCCAAGAAGATGAGGAATGCAAGCGTTGCCAGCGCGAGCAGGATCGCGCCGGTGACGATCATCCGACGGTTCCCGCTGTCGGCGAAGTGGCGGACCCACTCTGCGTTCGATTCGTCGCCCTCGGGGGTGTTCGTGTTCAGAAGGAAGCCGACGACGAACAACACGGCGAACACGATCGCCGCGATGCCCCCGCCATCAGACCTGTGCGCGGACCCTCGGTCCTTGTCGCTGTCATCTCCAGCCTTTCCGTGATGGCCGGGCCACGCGGCGACTGGCACCGTTTGGTCCGCCGTTGTCCGGTTCGCATCGGTTACGCCCCGAGCGACTCGAGCATGTCGCCGAGCCGATCGATGCTGCGCCCGCACGCGGAGCGGTAGCCCTCTTCCTCGATGCGCGGGCCGATGAGCTCGAGGTCGAAGCAACCCTCGTAGCCGGCCGCCAGCACCTGGCCGAGAATGCGCTCCAGCGGGATGTCGCCGTCGCCGGGGACGAGCCGGTTCGGCGTCGACAGCGTGCCCACCGCGAAGTCGCTCACCTGCACGAGCCGCAGGCGGTCGACGCCGCCGGCGATCGTGTCGGCCAGGCCGCGCTCGGCCCAGCATGCGTTCACCTCCATGCACACACCGGTGTCGAGTCGTCGGGCCAGGTCCAGCACATCGCGCAGGGTGTGCACGAAACTCACGTCCACCCGCAGCGAGTTGGTGTGCTCGAGGGCGAACGCCACACCGCGCCCACGAGCGTCAGCCAATACTGGCGCGAGCGCGGCTCCGAGGGCGTCGGCGGCGTCCTCCCAGGTGAGCGCACCCGCCGGCCCGGTGGTGAAGACGACGCACTCGGCGCCGACCTCGGCCGCAGTGTCGAAGGCTCTTCCGAGCCGGTCACGCTGTGACTCCCATCGGTCCGGCCGGGCCAGGTCGAACGGCCCCAGGCCGATGACGTTCGTGACTCGTAGCCCCGAGTCGACGACGCGTCGGGTGCCTTCGTCCCAACCGAACCGCTCGAGCTTCGCCACCGAGATCCCCACATTGGTGATGCCGGCGTCGGCGTAGAAGTCGAGGTCCTCGTCGAGCGCCCACGACATCGTCGAGATCGCACTGAGCGACACGCGCGGGTGCATCGATCACGTCATCCCAGGGTCAGGCCCCGGGCCGCGCTGCCGCCGCCGTCGAGCGGAAGGTTGACGCCGGTGACGAACTCCGACTCGCGGCTGGCGAGGTACACGGCGGCGTGGGCGACGTCGCTCGCTTGCCCCAGGCGGGTGAGGTGCATGCCTTCGAGCCGGGCGCGGCGCTCGTCCGACAGGTCGGCGTCCCGTCGCTCGTTCATCACGTAGCCGGGGCTGATCGTATTGCAGCGGATCTTGTGTTCCGCGTAGTCGACCGCGATCGATCGGGTCAGCGCGTTCAATCCGCCTTTGCTGGCGATGTAGGCGGCGAGGCCGCGGCTGGCGCGCTCGGCAGCGCGTGACGAGATGTTGATGATCGAGCCGTGGCCGGCCTCGATCATGCGCGGGATCGCGGCGCGCGCGAGCTGCATCGGCGCGGTGAGGTTGACTCGCAACGTCTGTGCCCAGCCGTGATCGGTCACCTCTGTCACCGGCCCGTCGGCGTCGTCGACGGCCGACGCCACCGCGTTGTTGACGAGCACGGTGAGGGCGCCGAAGCGATCGACGGCGGCGTCGACGAGCTCGCCGCAGGCGCCGTCATCGGCGAGGTCGGCAGCGACGAACACGGCTTCGCCGTGCGCTCGGCTGATCTGCTCGACGACCGCTGCGCCGCGCTCGGCGTCGCGGCCGGTGACTACGACGCGCGCCCCCTCGGTCGCAAAGGCGGTGGCGACGGCCTTCCCGATCCCGGCGGTGGAGCCGGTCACGAGCGCGCTCTCTGCTTCGAGCCGCACGGCTACTCCCTGTGTTGCCGCGGCGGACGGTACACCGGTCAGACTGTCGGCCGTGGCCCACGCCCATGGAGACGGCCGCGTCGCGATTCCGCGCCGCACGCGCCGAGCGCTGACCACCGTCGCCGTCTTGCTCGGGCTCGCGACCCTCGCCGGCGTGGTGCTGTTGCGCTCGCCCACCGACGTCGGCCGCCGCACCGGCCCCGACATCGGGCTGGTGAGCAAGGTCTACGACGCGTCGGTCGTTTCGACGCGCAGGGGCCCCTGCGAGGGCACCACCGAGGCCGACCGTGTCCCTTGCACGAAGGTGCGGTTCCGTCTCCACCAGGGGCCTGACCAGGGCAAGACCGTCTCGATCGATTTTCCGAAATCGCCGACCACACCGACGCTCGACAAGGGCGATCGCGTCGTCTTGTCGCACGAACCGAGGGCGGAGCCCGGGTTTCGGTACCAGTACGCAGACCGGCAGCGGCGGTCCGTGCTGCTCTGGTTGGCGGTGCTGTTCGCCGTGGCCGTGGTCGCGCTCGGTCGACTGCGCGGCGTCGCCGCGCTCGTCGGCCTTGCAGCCAGCATCATCGTGCTGCTGACCTTCGTGCTGCCCGCCATCCTCGACGGGCGAAGTCCCGTGCTCGTCTCGATCGTCGGTGCGAGCGCGATCGCCTACCTCGCGCTCTACCTCGCCAATGGCTTCAATACGAGGACGACCGTCGCGCTGCTCGGCACATTGAGCGCACTCGCGCTCACCGTCTTGCTCGCAAGCGTGTTCACGTCCCTCGCCGAGATTTCGGGCTTCGCGAGCGAAGAGGCTTTGTTGGTCAAGCTTGGCGACAAAGCCCTCGACCTGAGCGGTGTCGTGCTAGGCGGGATGGTGATCGGCGCGCTGGGTGCGCTCGACGACGTGACCGTCACGCAGGCGGAGTCGGTGTGGGAACTGCGGTCGGCGAACCCGCAGCTGCCTCGGCGGGCGGTTTTTCGGTCGGCAATGCGCATCGGCCGCGCGCACGTCGCATCAACCGTCAACACGCTCGCGCTTGCATATGCGGGCGCGGCGCTGCCTTTGCTCATCCTCTTCGTGCAATCGCGCCAGTCGCTCGGCACGGTGGCGAATAGCGAAACCGTTGCCACCGAGATCCTCGCCGCGCTCGTGGGCAGCATCGGCATCGTGGCGTCGGTTCCGCTGACGACCTGGGTCGCGGCCCGGGTGGTCGGCGAGGGCGGCATCCCGCGCCGTCGACGCCCGGGTGCGGCGCCCACCCGCCGCCGTCCTCCCGATGAGCCACCCCTCGACGTCGACGCCGAGGCTGAGCGCTCGGAGCCTGACGCCGAGGCTGACTTCTGGGGGCGTGGCACCGCAGAGCAGCCGCTCGTGCGCCAATGGCCCACACGAGGCGCGCGCCAACTCGAGTAAGCCTTCGACGCCCTGAAGGCTCCTCGTTCATCCGGGTCCGGACAGGAACGTGCCGGCGTCGGGCATCCGGCCCCGGCGGAGCGCGGCCCCGATCGACGCGGCCGCAAAGAGCGCCACCGTGACGAGCACGATGGATCCCCCGGCGGCCAGGGCCCATTGCCGGGCGGCGGCGAGGCCGAGCACGACGGCGACGACTCCCACGCCCGCGGCGCCCAGCATCGTGGTACGGAACGATCCCGCCAGGACACGGCTCGTGGCTACCGGAAGGACCATGAGCGCGGCGACGAGCAGCACCCCGGTGACACGCATCGCGGCGGCGACGGTGACCGCCGTGAGCGCAGCGAGCAGCGCGTTCAGCGCCGCCACCGGGATACCCGCCACCCGGGACGCCTCCTCGTCCAGCACTACCGCCACCAGCGCCCGACGCGTGACGGCAACGGCAGCCACGATCACGGCGCCCAGGCCGATCACGGTGTACACGTCGTTCTCGGTCACGGTGAGGATCGAGCCGAACAGGTACGGCTGCAGATTCGTGTTGGTCGCGGAGCGACCGGCGAGGACCACGCCGGCCGCGATCCCTCCGTAGAAAAAAATCGCAAGGGCGAGATCCCCGGGCGTACGACCGCGGACGCGCAGCCACTCGATGGCGAGCGCGGCGGCGACCGCGACGACGAGCGAGGTCCAGATCGGCGCCGTGCCGAGGAGCAGGCCGGCGCCGACACCGGCGACAGCCACGTGGCCGATTCCGTCACCGAGCAGCGACAAGCGCTTTTGCACCAGGAAGGTCCCGATAAGCGGCGCCGACACGCCGACGACGACGCCGGCGATGAGCGCGAGCTGCATGTAGGTGGTGTCGAACGGCCACGGAAGGGGCCACGGCATGCCCGGCATTCGTTAGCCGCCGTTCTCGGTGAGGTCAGGGCGGAGCTCTTCGAGCCACCGGGGGAGGTCGTCGGGGTGCACTCCGAGGCTCACGCCGGTGTCGGCGAGATCCGATGGCTTGCCGTCGAACAGCACGTGGCGGCGCAGCACGACTACCCGGTCGAGATCGTCGGCGACCGCGCCCAGCTCGTGCGACACGAGCAAGACCGCGGCGCCGTGCTCGCGCAGCAAGTGGACGAGCGATCCCCGGAAGAGCCGTTGCGCCTGCGCGTCGACGCCGGCGATCGGCTCATCGAGGATCAGTAGCTCCGGCTCGCTCGCGAGCGCTTTGGCGATGAGGACGCGCTGTTGCTGCCCGCCCGAGAGCTCGGCGACACGTGCGTCGCGGAGCTCGTCGAGCGCGACGGACTCGAGCGCGTGGCCCACGGCGGCGCGGTCGGCGGGGCGCGAGCGGCGCCACCAGCCCTGCTTTGCCAACCGTCCCGCCGCCACGACCTCCTCGACCGTGGCCGGCAGGTCGGGCGCGAGGCGGGGGCGCTGCGGGACGTAACCGAGGCGCCACCGATCACGCAGCCGTCGCGGCGGCACGCCGAAGAGCTCGACCCGGCCCGTCTGCGGTGCCAGCAGGCCCAACACGATCCGTAGGAGCGTGGACTTCCCGGCCCCGTTCGGGCCGACGAGTGCCGTGAACTCGCCCGGCGAGAGCTGGAGCACCACGTGCTCGAGGACGGTCTGGGCGCCGAACGAGAACGAGACGCCTTCGGCGGAGAGGACGGGGCCTGCGGTCGTGAGACTCATATGAGATCGATTCCCACCGTAGCCCGGGCCCTGCTAAGATTCATTCTCATTATGAGGAGGAGGCCGATCCTCGCAATCGCGGTCGCGGTCGCCACCGGCGTCGCGATCGCGGCCGTGTCGGAAACCCGGCACGCCGCGCCTGCCGTCGCCGCCCCGAAGGTCGGCGTCGCGGCCTCGTTCTATCCGGTGGCGTTCGCGGCTCAGACCGTCGGCGGCAAGCGCGTCGACGTCACCAACCTGACGCCGGTCGGCGCCGAGCCGCACGACCTCGAGCTGACCTCCGAGGACCTCGATCGCCTGCTCGAGGCGAAGGTCGCGTTCGTCCTCGGGGACGGGTTCCAACCAGCGGTGGAAAAGGCCGCTCGCCGCCGCGACAATCCCCCGATCGAGCTGCTGCCGAAGCTCGTGGACACGCAAGGGAAGAAGGTCGCCAAGGAGGGGAGTCAGGGCGGAATCGACCCCCACGTGTGGCTGGATCCCGTGCTGATGTCACAACTCGTCGGAGAGGTCGAGCACGGGCTCGCCGCGGCCGACAAGAAGGGCGCCGCCTCGTATCAGCGCAACGCCGCCGCGCTGCAACAGAAGCTCGCCGAGCTCGATACCCGTTACCGCGAACGACTGACGGGATGCGCTCGCGACCTGCTCGTGACCTCGCACGAGGCCTTCGGCTACCTGACGTCACGATATGGGCTGCGACAGCAGGGGGTCGCCGGCCTGTCACCCGATGCCGAGCCCGACCCGGCGCGCTTGGGGGAGCTTGCGCAGCTCGCGCGCGACCAGGGCGTCACAACGGTGTTCACCGAAGAGAACGTGTCGCCGCGTATCGCGCGGACACTCGCCCGGGAGGCGGGTGGTTTGCGCACGGAAGTGCTCAGCCCGTTGGAGAGCCTCTCCAAGCAGGAGAGCAAGAAGCGTGACGACTACTTCACGCTGATGGATGCCAACCTGAACAAGATCGCGAGCGCATTGGGCTGCCCACCTCGCTCGTAGCATCGTGCGCGTGGGACCGGCGCACGATCACAGGGCGATGTACGAGCGGGCTGGAGCACGGTACGAGGGGCGGCTTCGGACGGCGTTCGTCCTCGCAGTCGCCTTCCTTGTCGTCGAGGCGGTGACCGCCTTCCTCGCCGGCTCGCTCGCACTCCTCTCCGACGCCGCGCACCTCCTCACCGACGCCGTGGGAATCGGCATGGCGCTGGCTGCGATCGGTCTCGCCAACCGCGGCGCCGGCGACGAGTCACGCACCTTCGGGCTCTACCGCCTCGAGATCCTCGCCGCCCTCGCCAATGCGCTGCTGCTCTTCGCCGTGACCGGGTACGTGCTCTTCGAGGCGGGCCTGCGCCTCGCCCGCGACGAGTCCGTCGACGCGGGCCCCATGCTCGTCGTGGCGACCCTAGGATTCGCCGTCAACGTCCTCTCCGTGATGCTGCTCCGCGGCGGGGCCCGCGACAGCCTGAACGTCGAGGGGGCCTACCTCGATGTACTCGCCGACTCGGTCGCGTCGCTCGGGGTCATCGCCGCCGGTCTGGTCGTCGCGCTGACCGGCTTCACGCGGATCGACGCGCTCGTCGCGATCGCGATCGGCGTGTGGATCATTCCTCGCGCCTGGCGGCTCGCCGCCGGCTCACTCCGGATCCTCATCCAGGCTGCCCCTGCCGGTTTCGACATCGGCCGGTTGCACGACGACCTCGCGGCGGTTCCCGGCGTCGTCGACGTGCACGACCTGCACGTCTGGACGCTGACCTCGGAGATGGACGTCGCCAGTGCGCACTTGATGGTCGGGGCCAAAACCGATCCGCATGGCGTCCTCGACCACGCCCGGGACGTCCTACGTGCGCGCTACGAGATCGCGCACGCCACGCTGCAAGTCGAGCCCGACGACCACACCGGGTGCGCCGAAGTCACCTGGTGATCGCGCCAGGGAATCCGCCGGCGGCTGTGGTCGACTGTCTGCCGTGCGCGCGCCCGACACGCTGACTCCGAGGCGCCTTCCGGCCCGCTGGTGGCCGTGGTGCTCGACCGTCGCTCGCCTCGTGCTCGCCGGTGTCTGGGCGTGGGCGGGCATCGCCAAGCTCAGTGATCCCGACGCCGGTGTGCGAGCGGTGCGCGCGTACGAGATCCTGCCCGAGGCCCTGGTCAAGCCGTTCGCATGGGGCTTGCCGTTCGTCGAGGTCGCCCTGGCCGCGCTGCTGCTCGTCGGCCTGGCGACGCGGCCGGCGGCGTGGGCCTCGGTGGTGCTGCTCGGCGTCTTCATCGCCGGCACCGTCGCGGCATGGTCCCGGGGGTTGCAGATCGACTGCGGCTGCTTCGGCGGTGGCGGCCAGGCCTCAGCCGACGCTGTTCGCTACCTGCGCGACATCGGACGAGACGGCCTGTTCCTTACTCTGGCCCTGCTCGTCGCCGCCGGCGCCACCAGCCGTCTCGCGCTCGACAACGTCGCCCGCACCTGAGGACCGTCGATGCCACTGAAACGATCTCCAGCGCGTCGCAGATCCACCGCCTGGCGCTGGTGGGTGCTGATTGCGGTCATCGCCGTAGCGGCGCTCGTCGGCGTGCTCGTGCAGCGCAGCCGCTCCGGTACCGAGCAGGCCACGGTCACGCGACCGGCGAGCGCGGTCGGGCCCAACGGTGGCACGCTCGTCGGTCAGGCCGACGCGCTCGTCATGATCACCGAATACGGAGACTTCCAGTGCCCGGCCTGCGCTGCGCTGCACGGGGCGTGGCAGCCGACTATCGAGCAGCTGATTCAAGAAGGAAAGGTCAAGTTCGAGTTCGTCGGCCTCGAATACCTCGATCAGGGCACGACCGAGTCGCTGCGCTCGGCGTCCGCCGCTACCTGCGCGGCCGATGCGGGCAAGTTCCTCGAGTACGAGAACGTGCTGTACGACAAGCAGTCTCGAGCCGAGAACTCGGGTTACCTGACGAACGAACGTCTGCTGACGTTCGGCACCGACGCCGGCATCACCGACCCTTTGTTCGCGAAGTGCGTCCGCGCCGGCCGGTACGACGGTTGGGTGCGCACGAACACCGACGCCGCGTCGCAGCGCGGCGTGACCAGCACTCCGACCGTGTTGGTGAATGGACGCGTGGTCAGGACCGATGTCGTTGCCGACCCGGCGCAACTGACCGCCCTGGTCGATCAAGCGTCGCAGCGGTAGGGGCTCAGGAGCAGCGCGCACACAGCCCGACGAGGTCGACGCGGTGGCGCTGCGTACGGAAACCGGTCGAGCGCGCGATCTGCTCCGCCGCCGTCTCCACTGATTGCTCGAGGCCGGCGGACGCCGGTACGTCCTCGACCGTCCC
This sequence comes from Actinomycetota bacterium, assembly GCA_046724655.1. Lineage (GTDB taxonomy): Bacteria > Actinomycetota > Acidimicrobiia > IMCC26256 > JACDBD01 > JALZAA01. Next base: position 16,659 of record JBKOWY010000190.1, on the reverse strand, counting down.
GCAGTTGGCGCAGATGAGATGGTGGTGGTGCTCGGTGAGGTCCTCGGCGAGCTCGTAGCGGGCGAACTCGCCGTCGGTGACGATCCGGTGGACGAGCCCGGCCTCCTCCAACACCACAAGGTTCCGGTACACCGAGCTCTGCGCGAGCCCGCGTCCCCCGGGCGACTCCAGGATCTCGGGGATCGTCACCGGACGGGCGGCGGCCGACAGCGCGCCCACGATCGCTTGACGATTCGCCGTAACCCGCTGGTTGGCGCGGCGTAGCCGTGTCGAGACCGTGTCGCGCAAACCGCGGGAGAGCACGGCACTCCTCGCTTCCGGCATACGCGCAGTGTATGAGCGTTACGGTCTCGTCCCAGTGGACGCGACCGACCGCTTCACGGAGCTCGTGCGTCGGCCGCCGGACGAAGTCCCGCTCGACGAAGCCGCTCTGCTGATCGCGGCGCACGCCCACCCGGAACTCGACCTCGCCCGCCAGCTCGCCGAGCTCGACCGGCTCGCAGACGGCGTGCGCGGCGACACCGCTGGCGACGTCGCCGTGGCCTTGTTCCAGGAGGGAGGGTTCGCGGGCAACACGGTCGACTACGGGGATCCCCGCAACTCGTACCTCGACGACGTGCTCGCCCGCCGTCTCGGCATCCCGATCACGTTGTCGGTCGTGATGATCGAGGTCGGCCGCCGCCGCGGGGTGCCGGTCTACGGCGTCGGCATGCCCGGGCACTTCCTCGTGCAGCCCGCGGGGGAGCTCGACGTGTGGTTCGACCCGTTCCACGGAGGCCGGCGCCTCGACGAGGCGGGCTGCCGGGAGCTGTACGAGCAGATACAAGACGAGCCGCCGTTCACTCCGGCGTTGCTGCGAGCGGTCGACACCCGATCCATTCTCAGCCGCATGCTGGGCAATCTGCAGCAGTCGTTCATGCGGCGCGATCCGGCGTCGCTCGCCTGGGCGGTTCGACTGCGCTTGCGCATACCGGGGCTCATTCCGGGCGAGCGGCGCCAGCTCGCGGCGCTGCTCGGCGGTGTCGGGCGCTTTCTGGAGGCTGCAGCCGAGCTCGATGCGGTGGCGGCCGAGCTCGCCGGAGACGACGCCGCAAGTGTCGAACGCGATGCCGTCGCCCTGCGCTCGCGTGCGAACTGATCGGCAGTACGGTGCGCGTTCGTGCGCGGCGCACGAACGCTTCCGATGTTCCCGCTGGGCAGCGTGCTCTTCCCGCACGCGGAGCTTCCGCTGCACGTGTTCGAACCCCGCTATCGCGCTCTCACCGAGGCGTGTCTCGCAGGTGACGGGGAGTTCGGCGTCGTCCTCATCGAACGCGGCAGCGAAGTCGGCGGTGGCGACACGCGCTTCTCGGTCGGGACCGTTGCCCGCATTGTCACCGCGGGACGTCTCCCCGACGGTCGTTACCTTCTCGCCACGGTCGGCACGCGCCGCCTCCGGGTTCGCGAATGGTTCCCCGACGACCCGTACCCGCGCGCGGAAGTCGAGTTGCTCGCCGAAGCCGCCCCGCCTCCGGACGCCCACGACGTCCGGGCCGACGTCGAGCGCCTGCTGAAGCGGGTGCTGGCGATGGCGGCCGAGCTGGGTGAGGTGCCGCAGGCTGTGGGCATCGAGCTCGACCACGACCCGGTGCAGGCGGGGTTCGAGGCGGCGGCGGCGGCGCCGATCGGACCGCTCGATGCGCAGCGTCTGCTCGAGCTCGACGACCCCGGCGAGCGCCTCGGCGTGCTGCGCGGCTTGCTGGCCGAGCAGGCCGAGCTGCTCGAGCTACGGCTCTCGGGGGCGTAGGCGGCGCGGTTTAGCCCGCGGCGGCGGCGGCTTTGCCGACCGTCGCCGGCAACGGCAGCGGCTTTGCCGACTGCCGTTGCAAAGCGGGAGCTTGCGACCGCGACCAGAAGCACCGAGCCGGAGCCTGCGACGGCGGCCGTAAGGTAGGTGTATGACCGTCGACCCCGAACAGGCCCGGAAGCGGTTGCAGGAAGAGAAGGCCCGCGTCGAGGGCCTCATCCACAACATCAAGGACGAGCTCGGCGACGAAGGCGAGAGCGGTCAGCTGTCCGAGCTCGCGGACTACGACCAGCATCCGGCTGACACGGCCAGCGAGACATTCGAGCGCGAGAAGGACGTCTCGATCCTGGAGCAGCTCGAGCAGGATCTGGAGGAGTTGCAGGCGGCACTCGAGCGCATCGATGCCGGCACGTACGGCATCGACGAGGTGACGGGCAAGCCGATCGCCCCCGACCGACTCGACGCGGTGCCGACCGCGCGCACGAACGTCGACACCGAACCGCGCCGCGAGCCGGACAGTAGGCTGCAACGTGGCGGCGCCGGGGATCCTGAGGAGTATTGATGCAGTTCGCAATCGACAAGATCGGCCAATGGTCCGACGAGCAGGAATTCAAGGTCGAGGCCGACCGGATCAAGGCATACGCCGCTGCGACCAATGACCCGATCCCGCAACACGTGAACGGCGAGCTCGCGCCCCCCGTGTTCGCGGTGGTGCCGGTATGGGACGTGATGGGCGGCGCCGTCGGTGAAGTCACACCGGCCGAGGCGTTCCCGTTCGTCGTCCACGGTGAGCAGGACATGTACTTCCACCGGCCGATCGTCCCGGGCGCAGTGTTGCGTTCGCGCGCCGCGCCGATTGGCGTACACGTCAAGCAGTCGGGCACCACCGTCGTCAGCCGCATCGAAACGCGTGACGAGACCGGCGAGCTCGTGAACGAGCAGTACTCCGTCACCTTCTTCCGCGGAGTCACCGGCGGGGAGGGCAAGGGCGAGGCCGCCCCCGAGCACCGCTTTCCCGAGGAGCTGCGCGGGACCGACCCGGTCGCGGTCGCGGAGCAGACCTTCGACATGGACCAGACGTACCGGTACTCCAAGGCGTCGGGTGACACGGTGCCGATTCACCTCGACGAGGAGTTCGCCAAGTCGGTCGGGCTGCCCGGCATCATCATCCACGGGCTCTGCACGATGGCGTTCACGAGCTGGGCCGCGATCGGCGACCTCGCCGCGGGCGAGCCGGAATTGCTCAAGCGCCTCGCCGTGCGGTTCTCGAAGCCGGTCCTGCCCGGCGAAACCATCACGACCGGGTTCTGGAGCATCGGGGAACGCGACGGCAAGACCGTCTACGGCTTCGAGACCACCAACCCGACCGGCGAGGCCGTCATCAAGGACGGCGTCGCGGAGATCGCGGTCTGATCATCCGGCTGCGACTGTTTGCCCAGGCGCGGGAGGCGGCGGGACGCGCCGACGACACGTTCGAAGCCGGCACGCTCGGCGAGCTGCTGGGGGCGGCGGGATCCGTGTACGGCGCGCCGTTCCGTGCCGTGCTCGCGTCCGCCCGCGTGTGGGTAAACGGCGACGAGCCCGAGCACGGCGAAGACACGGTTCTGCACGACGGTGACGAGGTGGCCGTCCTCCCGCCGGTGAGCGGTGGCTGAGGAGCCGGTCGACAAAGCCAAGCTCCAGCGCCTCGGCCTCTACGACCCCGACGACGCGCGCAGGCGTAGACCGCTTACAGCAGCTTCAGCTGGCGCGCGTTGGCGAACCGGTTGGTGACGTCGGGCCAGTTGACGATGTTCCAGAACGCGTCGACCCAGTCTGCCTTCACGTTCTTGTACTGCAGGTAGTAGGCGTGCTCCCACATGTCGAGGACGAGCAGCGGTGGCGCGCCCTGGCCGACGTTGCTCTGGTGGTCGTACACCTGCTCGACGATGAGTCGCTGCGCGACCGGCTCCCAGGTGAGCGAGCCCCAGCCCGAGCCCTGCACGTTGAGCGCGGCCTCGGTCAGCTGGTTCCGGAGTCCTTCGAACGACCCGAATGAGTGGTCGATCGCGGCGGCCAGCTCACCGTCCGGCTTGTCCCCTCCGTGCGGGCTCATATTGTTCCAGAACAGTGAGTGCAGAACATGGCCCGAGAGGTTGAACGCCAAGTTCTTGAGTAGCTGGTTGATCGTCTCGAACTCCTCGGTCTCCCGCGCCGCGGCGAGCTTCTCGAGGGCGGCGTTCGCGCCCTTGACGTAGGCGGCGTGGTGCTTGTCGTGGTGGAGCTCGAGGATCTGGGCCGAGTAGTGGGGCTCGAGAGCCGCGTAGTCGTAGGGCAGGTCGGGAAGGGTGTACTCGGGCATCGGGTTCTCCTCCGGCGACAGATGCGGTCGGGGATAGTGTTCCCGGTGTCCAACCTCCTGCCCGGGAGCGGGATTCCACAAACGCGCCCTCGGCCCGTCGCCCCCGTCCCCGCGGGCGGCGAGGGGGGAATCCGCCCCCGGCATTGCACCGAAGGCGGCGGGCTGACTAGCGTGCTGCTCCGATGCGGCTCGGGGCGGTTCGAGCGGTTTGTCGCGTTCTACTCCTCGCGGGGGCTTTGGCGGCGGCGGGGGCGCCATTCGTCGCGGCGCCATCGGGAGCAGCACCCCCGCCACGGAGCGGGGACCCGGTTGCCGAGGCCAAGCAGCGTCTCGAGGCGGCAAGGAACGAGGCCAACGCGGCCGCTGCCCGCTTCACGGACGCGCAGTCCCACTACGAGCAATTGAGCGACCAAGTCGACGCGATCGAGCAGCAGATCCAGCGCGGCGAAGACCGCGCCGCGCACCTGCACGAGACCGCGGCGCGCCGGGCGATCGTCGCCTACAAGACCCAGGGAGCGGACGTGTCGGCCGTCTTCGGTGCCGACGACCCGCGCGACGGGATGAGGTCGTCCGTCCTGCTCGACGCCGCAAACGAGTCCGACAAGGAAGCGGTGCAGGAGTACGCCGCCCTGGCCGACGACCTCGCCGCCAAGCGGGAGGAGCTCGCCAATCAGCGCAAGCTGCAGAAGGAAGCCCTCGACACGTTCTCGAACGAGCGCAAAATGCTCGACGAAAAGGTCGCCGACGCACAGAAGGCACAGGAGAGTCTCGGGGAGAAGCTGAGTGCCGGGGCCGCCGCGGCACCGGGATTCTCGGGCACGGCCATCAACGCACCAGTGATCGACGGCCTGGTGTGTCCCGTACCCGGCGCCGCGTTCAGCAACGACTTCGGCCAGCCGCGTAGGGGACACACTCACCAGGGCAATGACATGTTCGCCCCGATGGGAACGGCCAACCTCGCCGTCGTGAGCGGCAACATCACCTACGGCCCGGGCGGCGCCGGCGGCAACGGCGCCTACCTCGAAGGCGAGAACGGCGTCACGTACATCTACTACCACCTGTCGGAGTACGTCGGCGGCCCGCGCCACGTGAACCAGGGCGAGGTCATCGCCAAGCTCGGTCAGACCGGCAACGCGGGCGCGCCGCATACGCATTTCGAGATCCGACCCGGTGGCCGCACCGCGGGCCCGATCAACCCGTACGCGACACTCGTAAAGATCTGCTGAGGCCGCTGGTACCGTAACCTCATGGCCGAGCACCGGCGGCGGGTCGACAAGGTGCCCGACCCCGCGTTCCTCGTCGGTTTGACTGACTGGCCGCTCGACGAGCTGCGCCGCTGTCACTCCGAATGTCTTGAGATCGAGACGGAAGTGTCGTACGTCCGGCGCGTCGCGCAAGCACGCCTCGACATTCTCGAGGCCGAACTGGGCCAGGCATGAGACGGCCACCATGAGGCGACCGATCACGCCGTCCGCATGAGCCCCGACATCGAGTCGCGGCTCCGTGACCTGGGCGAGTTCATTCGCGACCAGCGTCGCAACGCACGACTCTCGCTGCGCAAGCTGAGCGAGCTCGCCGGGATCTCGAACCCGTACCTCAGCCAGATCGAGCGCGGCCTGCGCAAACCGAGCGCCGAGATCCTCCAGGCGATCGCACGCGCGCTGCAGATCTCGTCCGAGACGCTCTACGTGCGCGCCGGCATCCTCGAGGAGCGCACGGACAACCAGGACCTCGTCGCTGACATTCTTCGCGACAAGACGCTCAGCGAACGGCAGAAGCAGGCGCTCGTCGAGATCTACCGATCCTTCCAGCGCGAGCGCGTCGAGGAACGCGCGCAGGAGCACGACACATCGCGAGCAGGTTGAGCCGAACAAACGGACCCGTTACCAGCCCCAGGTAGGCTCGTCTCGATGCCCGTCCGTCGCGTCGCCATGCTCAGCGTGCACACCTCCCCGCTCGCGCAGCCAGGCGCGGGCGACGGCGGGGGCATGAACGTGTATGTGCGTTCGCTGGGTTCGAACCTCGCCCGAGCGGGCGTCCTCTGCGACGTGCTCACGCGGGCCGAGCATGCCGAGCAACCCCCCGTTGTCGAGGTGGAGCGAGGATTCCGGGTCATCCACATCGGCGCCGGTCCGACCGCGCCGGTCGCCAAGCGCGCACTCCTGGATCTCGTCGATCCCTTCGTCGAGGCGACGCTCGCATTCATCGCCGACCAGGAAGCCCCGTACGACGTGCTGCACGCGAACTACTGGATCTCCGGCGCCGTGGGGCACCGCCTCAAGCACGAGCTCGACCTGCCGCTGGTGGCGACCTTCCATACGCTCGATCGCGTGAAGGCCGACGCCGGTGTGGGCGACGACCCGGCGACGCGGGCCCGGGTCGAGAGCGAGATCATCAACTGTGCCGACCTCATGATCGCCGCCACCGACGAGGAACGCGAGCAGCTCGTCGCGCTGTACGGCGCGCAAAGCGATCGCATCGAAGTGGTCCCGCCCGGTGTCGACCACGGCCTGTTCGTCCCCGGCGACCGCGCCGCGGCGCGCCACACGCTCGGTCTCGACCCGTCCTCCCCGGTGCTGCTGTTCGTCGGGCGTATCCAGCCGCTCAAGGGCGCCGACCTCGCCGTGCGCTGCCTCGCCGAGCTGGACTCGGACGTGACGCTCGTCGTGGTCGGCGGCCCGAGCGGCAACGACGGCCAGAAGGAGATGCACAGCCTCCGTGACCTCGTCGACGAGCTCGGGCTCGGTGGTCGTGTGCGGTTGGTGCCTCCCCAGCCGCACAGCGACCTCACCGTCTACTACCAAGCCGCCGACGTCTGCCTGGTGCCTTCGCGCACGGAGTCGTTCGGCTTGGTCGCGCTCGAGGCGGCCGCGTGCGGCACGCCCGTCGTGGCCGCCGACGTCGGTGGGCTCCGCTCTGTTGTCGACGACGGGCACACGGGCTTTCTCGTCGAGGGACGCGCCGCGTGCGACTATGCGGCGCCCGTCGACGTGGTGCTCTCCGACCGCGAGCTCGCCGAGGCGATGGGAGCGAGCGCCCTTGCCCGCTCGAGCCGGTACATGTGGAGCATCGCCGCGGCCCGCCTGCGACGCCTGTACGGCGATCTCGCCGTACGCGCGCCGCTCGAGTGCACATAGGACCGCGGCGACCGCGCCAGGGAGAAGCGTGACCCTCGACGAGGCCCACGAGCTCATCGCCACGCATCTCGAAGGTCCCGTTGCCGCGGCCGAGTACACCCAGCACGTCGAGTACGACCCGGAATTGCGGCGTTGGTACGTGCGCTTCGGGTGCGAGGGACGCGACGCGACGACGATCTACTTCGACCTGCACGAGCGCACGCTGCGCTACGAGGTGTACTTCCTGCCCGACCCGCCCGCGAACCACCTCGAGCTCTACCGGTACTTACTGCGCCGCAACCACACGATGTACGGGGCGCGCTTCTCGATCGGGCCCGACGGCGACATCTATCTGGTCGGTAGGGTCGCGCTCGAGCACCTGAGCGTCACCGAGCTGGATCGCATCATCGGCGAGCTCTACGAGCTCGTCGAGACGTGGTTCCAGCCCGTCGTCGGCATCGCCTTTGGGCGCCGCCCCGCCCCGCGACCTCAGACTGTGTGAAGATTTCTCTTCTTGCGCCAGATGGCGTGAACAGGTAGGGTGAGCCCGTCGGGCCCGAGGTGCGGGAAGGCTCGCCTCGTTCGGGGAAGTGCGGGGCGGTCCCGAAGGTTCCTCGGGCCCGACCGCGCCGCCGTTACCGTGTCTTGCGTGATGCAACTGGCGTTACTCGGCGGCGGCCGCATGGGCGAGGCGCTGCTCGGCGGCCTGCTCGAGGCGGGGTGGGACGCCGACACGCTGGCCGTGGCCGAGATCGATCCCGAGCGACGCCGCCTGCTCGAGCAACGGTTCCCCGGTGTACGCGTGGCCCCGAGTCCGGCTTGGGCGGTGGCCGAAGCGGACGTCGTGGTCGTGGCGGTGAAGCCGGGTGACGTCACCGCAGCCCTCGAGCAGTGCCTCACCTCGCTGAAGACCGACGCGCTCGTCCTGTCGATCGCGGCCGGGGTCACGCTGACGACGCTCGAAGAGACCGTCCCCGACCGTCCCGTCGTGCGGGCGATGCCGAACACCGCTGCGCTCGTCCGGAAGGGCGCAGCGGCGATCGCCGCCGGCCGGCACGCCACGGACGCGCACCTCGACGAGGCCGAACGGATCCTCGGCGCCGTCGGAGTGGTCGTGCGCGTTCCCGAGACCCTGCTCGACGCTGTGACCGGCCTGTCGGGCTCGGGGCCGGCGTACGTGTTCCTCGTCGCCGAAGCGATGGTCGAAGCCGGCGTGCTCGTGGGCCTCGACCGCGACACCGCCGCCACGCTCGTCCACCAGACCCTCCTGGGCGCGGCCGCCCTTCTCGCAGAGGGTGTGGAGGGGCCCGAAGCACTGCGCGCCGCGGTCACCTCCCCCGGTGGCACCACCGCCGCCGGGCTCGCCCGGCTAGAGGCTCACGGCGTCCGCGCCGCCTTCCTTGAAGCAGTCGAGGCCGCCACTCGACGCTCGGCGGAGCTGGGCCGAAGCTAGCGGCGCAGGGCACGACGGCCAGCCGGCCCCGAACCGGCCCGCTGTTCCGGCCGAGCCCCTGCTCGCCTCGCTCGCTCGGCTCGCTCGGCTCGGCCCGTAGGGTCTGGGCCGGGTCTCGGCCGGGCGGGCCGGATCGTTCGGCGCCGGGACCGTCGACCCTGCGCCCCGCGCGCGCTCGGCCGAGCTCGGCCGGACAGTCGCCCCTTGGCCTCAGTTAGGACATTTGGCGCTTGGTTCACGCTAGACAACAGTGGCATCGCCCACGTACGCTCCGAACACAGCGGGTAGGAGCAAGGGGTTGTCAGTGGCGGAATCATTCGCCAAGGCGCGTTTTCTCACCGTGCAGGAAGTCGCCACGCTGATGCGGGTGTCTTCGATGACGGTCTACCGCCTGATCAAGGCGGGGGACCTGCCGGCGGTGCGCGTCGGGCGCTCGTTCCGGGTGCGCGATGTCGACGTCGACGCCTATCTGGAGTCGCGGTACACGCAGGCCGGATAGGCGCGAATGAGACAGGGGTGACCCCGGCTCGGCGCTTCGTCTCGTTCCTCTCTGACTACGGCCACGCCGACGAGTTCGTGGGTGTGTGCAAGTCGGTGATGCTGAGCCTGGTCCCCGATCTCCAGATCATCGACATCACCCACGACCTGCCGCCCCACGACGTACGGGCCGGGGCGCTCACACTCGTCCGCGCCGCCCAGTACCTGCCCGACGGTGGGATCGTGCTCGCGGTGGTGGATCCGGGCGTGGGCACCGACCGGCGCCTCGTCGCCGTGGAGGTCGAGCATGGCATGCTGCTCGGGCCCGACAACGGCTTGCTGGCGCCGGCGGTCGCGATCCTCGGCGGCGCGCAGCGCGTCGTGTCGCTCACGAGCACCGAGCACCAGCTTCCTGCGCCGGGGCCCACGTTCGCCGGGCGTGACATCCTCGCTCCCGCCGCCGCGCACCTCGCCGCCGGCGTCGACCTTTCCGAGCTCGGCGACGAGGTCGAAGCCGCCGGCCTGGTTCCCGGGCTGGTGTCGCTACCCCAACACGACGAGGGCGGCGCGATCCGGGGCGAGGTGTGGTGGATCGACAGGTTCGGCAACTGCCAGCTCAACGTCGACCCGGACGAGCTGCGGGCCCACGGCGCCGAGCCCGGCGCGGTCCTCGAGGTCCAGTTCGGCGACCAAGCCCGGTCGGTGCGCTGGGTGCACACGTACGCCGACGCCAAGCCGGCCGAGCTCGTGCTGCTGGTCGACTCGTACGGCCTGATGTCGCTCGCTCTCGACCGCGGCTCCGCCGCCGCCGAGTGCAGGCTCACGCCCGGCTCCGGGGTCACGCTCCTTCCTCCCGGCGCCACAGTGTCGGACGACGGTCAGGAGCCCTCGTAACCGATGCGCCCCGGCACCACGATCGCGATCGCCGTCCTGCTCTTCATCATCCTGATGGCGGCGTTCGCGCAGTTCGTGCTGCGCCTCGGTCCCTGAGGGACAAGGAGACGGCGAAGCTCCATTTCTGCTGACCGACGCCACGCGTCGCTGAGATACGCATCGTGCCGAAGAGAAAGATCAGGGGCTCCGGCCGTGGGTGTGGTGCTTGGGGCGGGCTGGGAGGCTGTTCCACGAACGCCGTCCCTGTCGGGTACGCCGTCCGCGGCCCCCACACCCACAGACCGGAACCCCTGGTCGCGCAAGAGATCAACACCGGCGTCTCACGCCTTGAGCCCTTTTTACCACGCACCGTGGCTCGGCCGATACCGGGGAGTGATCTGCCCACCTGACCAATATCGCCGGGAGCCTCGGGCGATCGACGGGCGCGGCGCGCCCCGAGGACTCGGCGGTACGTTCCGCCTGTGCGTATCCCCGAGCGCGAGGCCGACGTGCTGGTCGACGCCGATGTCGTGGTGGCCGGTGGCGGTCCCGCCGGGCTGGGGGCCGCGGTCGCCGCGGCGCGCGCGGGCGCGCGCGTCGTGCTCTGCGAGCGGTACGGGTTCCTCGGCGGCAACCTCACGGTGGCGAAGGTGGGGACGGTGTGCGGTCTGTACGTCGCCGACGCCGATCGCGGCGAGTTCGACTTCGTCGTGGGTGGCATCGCCCGCGAGTTCACGGACGCGCTCGCGCGCAATGGCAGTGGTGTCGGCCCGGTGCCGTTCAAGGAGACGGCCGTGTTCCTGTACGTGCCGTGGGCGGCGAAACGGCTCACTGACCACCTCGTGACCGATGAACCGCGGCTCGATGTGCTGCTGCACGCGCTGGTCGCCGATGTCATCGTCGATGACGGCATGGTGCGCGCGCTCATCCTGGCGACGAAGCGGGGTCCGCGCGCGGTTACGGGGAGAGTCTTCGTCGACTGCACGGGTGACGCCGACGTTGCCGCGTTCGCGGGCGTGCCGACCGAGCTTGGTCCGCCCGGGCATCGCCAATACGGCTCGATGCAGTTCGTCATGCAGCACGTCGACGCGACCGCGGCGATGGCAGCGGTGCCGATCCTCGGAGAGCTGATCGCCGAGCACGGCGCGCACCTGTCGCGTGACGGCGGGGCGATCATCCCGACACTCCGGCCCGGCGAGTTCATCGGCGCGATGACCCGTGTGCGGAACCCCGACGGATCGCCGATCGACGTCACCGATGTTCGGCAAGCGACCTGGGGTGAGATCGAGGGCCGGCGGCTGGCCGCGGAGGCCGCCGAGTTCCTGCAGGCGCACGTCCCCGGCTTCTCCGACGCCTTCCTCGACGACACCGCCAGCGCGCTCGGTGTGCGCGAGACCCGCCGGGTGGTCGGCGACTACGTGCTCACCGGCGAGGATGTCGCTCGTGGCGCATCGTTCGATGACGCCGTGGCGCGAGGCGCGTGGCCGCGCGAGTACCACGTGCGCGGCCGCAGCACCGAGTACTGCTTCCTGCCCGCCGGGGTGAGCTACCAGGTGCCGTACCGCAGCCTGCGACCCCGCGGCGTGGGGAACCTGCTCATTGCGGGCCGGTGCCTGTCCGCCGATCACGATGCCTTGGCATCGATCCGGGTAATGGGCCCGAGCCTGGCTCTCGGACAAGCCGCCGGCACCGCCGCCGCGCTCGCTGCGCGCGACGGCGTCTCCGTCGCCGACGTGGCCGTCGACGAGCTGCAGGCGTCGCTGTCCAAACAAGGCGCGTTGCTGTGACGAACCTCGCCGACGTGCTGCTCGAGCCGGCCGCGCGCACACCGGATGTCGCCGCACTCGTCGACGACCGCGGCCCGACGACGTACGGCGACCTTCGGGAACGAGCGTCCCGGTTGGCGGGCCTGCTGATCAGAGACGGGGTGCAGCCGGGAGATCGCGTCGCCATCGCCGCTCTCAACGACGACGCGTTCGTGACCTCCTATGTCGCGGTGTTGCACTCGGGTGGTGTGGCCGTGCCGCTGAATCCGCATTCGACACCGCCAGAGCTGCGTCGCGAGCTGGACGCGATCGAGCCTCGGCTCGTCCTCTGTGGTCCCGGCGCCGCCGACGCGTTGGCCTCAGTCGCCGACGAGGCGCTCGTGCGCGCCATCGGGAACCGATGCGAAGGTGTGGACCGTGAGGAGCCGGCGGACACCGTCGCGCGCGACGACCACGACACCGCGGTGCTCCTCTTCACCGCGGGTACCGCCGGCGCGCCCAAGGCGGCGATGCTCACGCACGGCAACCTGGCGTCCAACATCCGCCAGGTGCTCGACCATCCCGGGCTCGCGCTCACAGCTGACGACGTCACGCTCGGCGCGCTCCCGTTCTTCCACATCTTCGGGCTCAACGCCGTGCTCGGGATTGCGCTTGCCGCCGGTGCAACGACTGTGCTCCTCGACCAGTTCGAGGCCCCCGGCGCGGTGCGCGCCGTGCGCGATCACCGCGTCACCGTGCTCGCGGGCGTGCCCGCGATGTACCACGCGTTCCTCGACCTCGACGACTCGGCGGCGCGTTCGGACTCGTTCGAGTCCGTGCGGCTCGCGGTGTCGGGCGCGGCCGCGCTGGCCGAGGAGCTGTTCGACGGGATGCGCAAACGCTTTGACGTCGTGGTCCACGAGGGGTACGGCCTCACGGAAGCGTCCCCGATCGTGACGACGTCGGCCATCGGCCGGCGCGAACCGGCGCCGGGATCGATCGGTCCGCCGTTGCCGGGCATCGACGTTCGGCTCGTCGACGCCGACGAGACCGACGTGCTCCCGGGCGATCCCGGTGAGATCTGGGTGCGCGGGCCCAACGTGTTCCCGGGCTACTGGCGCGACCCCGAAGCCACGGCGGGAGCGCTCACCTCCGATGGATGGCTCCGCACCGGCGACATCGCGGTGATCGACGACGCCGGGGAGCTCAGCCTCGTCGACCGGGCGAAGGACCTGGTGATCGTGTCGGGTTTCAACGTGTATCCGGCCGAAGTCGAGGAGGTCCTCCTCGACCATCCGGACGTCGCCGACGCCGCCGTCGTCGGCGAGCCCGACCCGCGCACGGGAGAGGCCGTCGTGGCGTTCGTCGTGCCCGAACCCGGTCGTCGACCGGATTCCGACGTGCTGCTCGCGCACTGCACCCGTTCGCTGGCCCGGTACAAGTGCCCGGCGCGGGTGGAGGTCGTCAACGCCCTGCCCCGCTCCTTCGCCGGGAAGGTGCTGCGCCGGGAGCTGCGGCCCGACTGACTGGCCCCAGGACCCGCCGACCGGCCCGCAGACTTTGAGAACGATTGCACAAGCGCGGGTATTCTCGCCCGTGGAGGCGGCGGCTTTGCCGACCGCCTCCGCAGGAGCCAGAGCCTTGCGACGGCGACCAAGGTAATCAGATGCCCGGGGACGGCCCGGGCTGCACCAGGCAGGAAAGCGAGCACGTGCCCTCCGTCCGAAAAATCCCCGAGGCGACGGTCGTCCGCCTGCCCCTGTACTACCGGGCCCTGCTGGAGACGGCCGACCAGCACGTCGGCACCGTGTCCTCCGAGCGGCTCGCCGAGCTGGCCGGGGTGAACGCGGCCAAGGTCCGCAAGGACCTCTCGTACCTCGGCTCCTACGGCACCCGGGGCGTGGGCTATGACGTCGAGTTCCTCCTCCACCAGATCTCGCGCGAGCTCGGCCTCACCCACGACTGGCCCGTCGTGATCGTCGGCGTCGGCAACCTCGGTCACGCGCTCGCCAACTACCGCGGTTTCGGCGCCCGTGGCTTCCAGATCGTCGCCCTCGTCGACGCCGACCCGGCCAAGGTCGGGACCCGAGTCGGCAAGCTCCCCGTCGAAGCGCTCGACGACCTCCCGCGTGTGGTCGCCGACGGCTCTATCGCGATCGGCATCATCGCCACGCCCGCGAGCGCCGCGCAGGAAGTCGCCGACCGGCTCGTCGAAGCCGGCGTGACCTCCATCCTCAACTTTGCGCCGTCGGTCGTCACCGTCCCGCCCGGCGTGTCGTTGCGGAAGGTCGACCTCGCGATCGAGCTCCAGATTCTCTCCTTCTACCAGCAGCGCAAGATCCCGTCCGGTGACGGCCAGCGCGGTGGCGCGCCGCGAACTGCAGAAGGCGTGCTGTGACCGCGACACGTCCGTCGCTGCTCGGCTACCCCGTGAACCTCATCGTGGCCGGGCGGCGCTGCGTGGTCGTGGGCGCAGGACGGATCGCGGCGCGCAAGATCGACGCGCTCCTCGCAGCGGGCGCTGATGTGCATGTCGTCGCGACCGAGCTCGGCGATCAGGTGCGCGCCTGGCGGGACGAGCAGCGCATCACGGTGGCCGAGCGCGGGTTCGGGCCGTCCGACCTGGATGATGCGTGGCTCGCGACTGCAGCTACCGACGACCCAAGCGTGAACCACGCCGTGTTCGAGGCCGGCGCCGAACGCCGCGTCTGGGTCAACTCGGCCGACGACCCCGACAACTGCTCTTTCACGCTCATGTCCGTGATCCGGCGCGGTGACCTCGTCGTCACGATCGGCACGGGAGGCCGCAGCCCGGCGCTGGCGGCATGGCTCAAGGATCGCATCACCACCGAGCTCGGTCCCGAATACGAGACGCTGCTCGAGCTGCTGTCCGAAGTCCGGGAATCCATGCGAGCCAACGGGCGTTCGACCGAGGACGCCGATTGGAAACGGGCACTCGATTCCGGCATGCTCGACCTCGTTCGCGCAGGCCGTCTGAGTGAGGCCAAGGAGCTGCTGCGGTCGTGTCTCTCGTCGTCATTGGCCTGAACCACCGCACGACGCCGGTCGAGCTCCTGGAGCGGATGGCGGTGCCGCCACCCGAGTTGGCCAAGGCGCTGCACGCGCTCGAGCGCAGCGACAACCTCGCCGAGGTGGCGGTCCTGTCGACATGCAATCGCACCGAGGTCTACGCGCGCTGCACGCGCTTCCACCCCGCCGTCGAGGACGTCCGTAACTTCCTCACGGATCAGTCGGCGCTCGATCCCGACACGATCGCCGACCACTTGTACACGTACCACGACGACGCCGCCGTCGCGCACCTGTTCGGCGTGTCCGCCGGGGTCGACTCGATGATCGTGGGCGAAGGCGAGATCCTCGGCCAGGTCCGCGAGGCATGGCAGATCGCCGAGCGCGAGGGCATGATCGGCCAGCTCCTGTCCCGGGTCTTCCGCCAGGCCGTCGAGGTGGGCAAGCGCGCCCGCACCGAGACCGGTGTCGGCCGCCACGCGGTCTCTGTGTCGTCGGCGGCCGTTGCGGTCGCCGGCGAGCGGCTCGGCGGCCTCGACAACCGGCGCGTCCTCGTCATCGGCGCCGGCGATGTCGGCACGGGCATGGCGATCGCGCTCAACGGCGCCGGCGTGGGCGAGATCGTCGTCGCCAACCGCTCGCCCGAACGGGCGACCGACCTCGCGGCCCGGGTCGGTGGTCGGGCGATCGGGCTCGACGCCGTGAACGACGCGCTCGTCGAAGCTGACGTCCTGCTCGCATCGGCGGGCGTGTCGGACGTACTGCTCGAGCGAAGCGAGATCGAGTCGGCAATGGCGAGACGGGACGGGCGCGCGCTGTTGATCGTCGACATCGCGGTGCCGCGCAATGTCGACCCCGGCGTGGGGCAGGTGTTCGGTGTCACATTGCTCGACATCGACGGCCTCAAGGCCTTCGCCGCGCAATCGCTTGCGCAGCGCCGCCAGGAGATCGGCCGGGTGCGGGAGATCATCACGCAGGAACTCGACAAGTTCAGGCTGGAACGCTCGGCGCGCGAGGTGGCGCCGCTGATCGCTTTGCTTCGTGCACGCGCCGAGGAGCTTCGGGGCGCCGAGCTGGAGCGCTTTCGTTCTCGCCTCGCCCGCCTCGACCCCGACGCGCGCGACGCGGTGGATGCCCTGACGCGCGGCCTCGTCAACAAGCTCTTGCACGACCCGACCGTGCGCATCAAGGACGCCGCCGGCACAGCACAGGGCGAGCTGTACGCCGACGCGTTGGCGGCGCTCTTCGGCCTCGCCGATGCGTCCGAGCCGGACGGCGCTCCCGAACCCGAGGCGCCCACCGCCGAGTTGTAGATGCCAACACTGCGGGTCGCGACGCGCGGGAGCGCGCTGGCCCGGTGGCAAGCAGCACGGGTCGTCGAGCTGCTCGGCGTCGATGCTGAATACGTGATCGTGTCCACCAAGGGCGACGAACACCGCGACGTACCCATCCACGCAATGGGCGGCACCGGCGTGTTCGTGAAGGAGGTCGAGCAGACTGTGCTCGACGGCCGCGCTGACGTCGCCGTCCACTCGGCCAAGGATCTGCCGTCGGCGACCGCGCCTGGGCTCGTGCTGGGAGCGCTGCCGGATCGCGGCGACGCCCGTGACGCGCTCGTCGGGCGTCCGCTCGCCGGCATTCCCACCGGCGGGCGCGTCGGGACCGGATCAGTGCGCCGCCGCGCGCAGCTCGCCGCCCTGCGCCCCGACCTCGGCTTCGGGGAGCTGCGCGGCAACATCCCCACCCGGCTCGAGAAGGCGGCCGGATTCGACGCCATCGTGCTCGCCGCCGCCGCGCTCGACCGCCTCGAACTCGCGCAGAGCATCGCCGAACGTCTCGAT
>JBKOWY010000180.1:0-16194 GCA_046724655.1 Actinomycetota bacterium | reverse complement strand
GCTCGATGAGTGTCGACCAACTTGGCATTGCCACCGACTTCGCCCGCCGCGAGCGCCAGCTCCGCCTGGTCGACCTGCGGCGCTGCGTCGCCGGCCTCCCGCCGGCGCCCGGCCGGAAACCGACTCGCATTCACGCCGTGCTACGCGCCCGCCTCGAGCACCACGACGAGAGCGAAAGCGGCCTCGAGATGCGAGTCCTGCGCGCGATCGTTGCGGCCGGACTGCCCGAGCCCGTGCAGCAGCACCGGTTGCGGATCGGAGAGCGCTGGCGTCGAATCGATCTGGCCTATCCGGAACTCAAATTAGCGATCGAGGTCGACGGGTGGACGCACCACGGGCCGCGCAGCGCCTTCGACGCCGACCGCGCCCGCGAGAACGAGCTCGAAATCATCGGCTGGGACCGCCTCCACTTCACGTCCGCATTCACCGACAAGCAAGTAGGGGAGACCGTTGCCGCGAAGCTCGCCGCGTTGGGTCACAAACACCGCGCATAGCACCGGTTTCTGACCCAACGGCCGTAGGCTGAGTGCCATGACCGACGACCTCTTTGCCTCGGCGCGGGATGAGCGGTTGCGCGATCGCGCGCCGTTGGCGGCGCGGCTGCGACCGCGCACGCTGGACGAGGTCGTTGGCCAGGAGCACCTGCTCGGGGCGGGAAAGCCGCTGCGGGTTCTGATCGAAGCCGACCGCCTCTCGTCGGTCATCCTCTGGGGCCCGCCGGGCACGGGGAAGACGACGATCGCGCGGCTCATCGCCGGCGTGACCGCGAAGGCGTTCGAGCCGCTGTCGGCGGTGAGCGCGGGCGTCAAGGACGTGCGCGAGGTCGTCGAGCGCGCGCGGGCCCGGCTGGGGGAGCACGGACAGGGGACGATCCTCTTCCTCGACGAAGTGCACCGGTTCAACAAGACGCAGCAGGACGCGCTCCTCCCGCACGTCGAAGAGGGGCTGCTCGTCCTCATCGGCGCGACGACCGAGAACCCGTACTTCTCGCTGACCGGCCCACTCCTTTCGCGCTCCACGCTCTTCCGGCTCGAACCCCTCGGCGCAGACGAGATCCGCGTTCTCCTCGACCGCGCGCTGACCGACGCCGAGCGCGGTCTCGGCCGCGACGGGCTTTCCTTCGACTCTGACGCCATCGACCATCTGATCGACCGGTCCGAAGGCGACGCCCGCCACGCCCTCACGTCGCTCGAGGTCTCGGCCGCGCTCGCCGCCGAGGACGGCCGGAAGCACGTCACGCTGTCGGACGCGGAGGCAGCGCTCGCCCTGCGTGCCGTCCGCTACGGCGACGACGAGCACTACGACGTGCTCTCCGCGTTCATCAAGAGCGTCCGCGGCTCGGATCCCGACGCCGGCCTCTACTGGCTCGCCCGCATGCTCGAAGCGGGGGAGGACCCGCGCCTGATCGCGCGCCGGCTCGTGATCCTCGCGTCGGAGGACATCGGGATGGCCGACCCGCAGTCGCTCCTGATCGCCGACGCCGCCGCTCGTGCGGTCGAGTTCGTCGGCATGCCCGAGGCCCGCCTCAACCTCGCCCAGGCGGTGATCCACCTCGCGCTCGCGCCGAAGTCGAACTCGGTGATCGCCGGCATCGGTGCCGCCACGGAAGACGTGCGCGGGCGCCCGGCCGGCGCCGTCCCGGCTCACCTGCGGGACGCCAGTTACCCTGGCGCCCGCAAGCTCGGACACGGGGAGGGCTACGTGTACCCGCACGACGCGCCGGCGGGCTGGGTGCCCCAGCAGTACCGCCCCGACGACGTCGAGACCCGCGTCTACTACCGGCCCGGAGCGCAGGGACGGGAGGGCGAGCTCGGCGAGATCCTCGAGCGCCGCCGGTCGCGTCGCGACGCAGCGGGCGGCGCCGCCACCAACGAGACCGCCGAAGGCGAGTGACGTGGCCAAGCGGCTGTTCTGGCTGATGTTGGGGTTCGGCCTCGGTGTCGGGGTGACGGTCCGCGCCAGCCGGACGGTCCAGCGCGCGCTCGAGCGCACCCTCCCACCCGGGACCTACGCGCAGCTGCGCGCATTCGGCGCTGCGCTGGATGCGCGGGCCGCGGTGATCCGGGCCCGGCGGCAAACGAGCAGCTGATCCGCAAGGTCCGGGCGGTACCCTGGACGCGTGCCCCCCAAGAACGCCGACGAGCTCCGGCGCGCGTTCCTCGATTTCTTCGTGGAGCGCGGGCACACCGCGGTCGAATCCGCGAGCCTCATCCCACATGACCCGTCGCTGCTCTTCACGGTGGCGGGGATGGTGCCGTTCAAGCCCTACTTCGTCGGCGCCGAGACGCCGCCGTACCGGCGGGCCACCTCGGTGCAGAAGTGTGTGCGAGCCGGTGGCAAGCACAACGACCTCGACGACATCGGGCGCACCAACCGGCACTTCAGCTTCTTCGAGATGCTCGGGAACTTCAGCTTCGGCGACTACTTCAAGACCGAGGCGATCACCTGGGCGTGGGAGTTCTACCGGGACGTGCTCGAGCTCGACACGAGCCGGCTGTGGGTCACCGTCCACGAGACGGATGACGAGGCCGAGCGGATCTGGCGTGACGTGGTGGGGCTCCCGGCCGAGCGGGTCCAGCGGATGGGCGAGGAGAACTTCTGGCGCATGGCCGACACAGGCCCGTGCGGCCCGTCGTCAGAGATCTTCTGGGACCTTGGTGAGGGCTTCGGCGAGGGCGGCGGTCCGGCTCACGGCTCCGAGGATCGTTACATCGAGATCTGGAACCTCGTGTTCATGCAGTTCGACGCGCAGGCCGATGGCTCCCTGAGTCCGCTGCCGAAACCCAGTGTCGACACCGGCGCCGGACTGGAGCGAAACCTCATGGTCCTGCAGGGCGTCGACTCGATCTTCGATATCGACGTCTTCCAGCCGTTGATTCGCGCCGCCGAATCGGCGACGAACACGCGCTACGGCGACGACGACGAGCAGGATCTCGCGCTGCGCATCCTTGCCGAGCACGCGCGGACGATGACCTTCCTCGTCAGCGACGGCGTCGTCCCTTCGAACGAAGAACGCGGTTACGTCTTGCGGCGGATCATTCGCCGGGCAGTGCGTTATGCGTACCGGCTCGGCGCCAAGAACATCGTCACGCCTCCGCTCGTGGACGCGACCGTCGAGACGATGGGCGAGGCGTACCCCGAGCTCGTGAAGCACCACGACGTGATCGTGAAGGTCATCACGCACGAGGAGGAGCGGTTCCGGCAGACGCTCGAACGTGGTCTCGAAATGCTCGAAGGCATCCTCGAGCAAGGCGATGTGTCCGGTGAGCAAGCGTTCTTCCTCCACGACACGCTCGGGTTCCCGATCGACCTCACGCGCGAGATCGCCGAGGAGCACGGCCGCCGTGTCGACTACGACGGGTTCCGCCGGCGCATGGAGGAGCAGCGGACGCGCGCGCGGGAGGCGGTGAAGGCCGAAGGTGGTCGCGAGTCCGCGCCGATCGAGCTCTACCGCGAGCTGGTCGATGACTACGGCCCGACCGAGTTCACCGGCCGGCAGGAGTACGAGACCACCGATGCCAAGGTCCTCGCGCTCGTGTCGGATGGGGACCGCCTGGCCCAGGTGGTCGAGGGCACGAGGGTCGACGTCGTGCTCGACCGCACCCCGTTCTACGCCGAGGCCGGGGGCCAGGTCGGTGACACCGGCACGCTCACGACCGGCGACGGGCGCACACAGCTGCGCGTGCTCGATACGCAGTACGGCATCCCGGGCTCGCTCGTGCTGCACCGGGCCGACGTCGTGCGGGGCGAGCTCGCCGAGGGTGACAGCGTCACCGCCACGATCGACGCCGAGCGCCGCGACCGCATCCGTCGCAACCACACGGCGACGCACATCCTCCACTGGGCGCTGCGCGAGGTGCTCGGCCCGCACGTCAAGCAGGCCGGGTCGCTGGTCGCGCCGGATCGACTCCGGTTCGACTTCAGCCACTTCCAGGCCGTGACGCCCGACGAGATCGAGCGCATCGAAGACGTCGCGAACCGGGAGATCATCACCGACGCACCGGTGCGCCACTACGAGACCACGCGTGAGCACGCCGAGGCGATCGGTGCGATCGCGTTCTTCGGCGAGAAGTACGGCGACCTCGTGCGCGTCCTCGAGGCCGGCGACCACTCCGTCGAGCTCTGCGGCGGGACGCACGTGCACGCGCTGGGGTTCATTGGACCGATCAAGATCGTGAGCGAGCAGTCCATCGGCGCGAACCTCCGCCGCATCGAGGCCGTCACCGGTGACGCCGCCATCGAGCGCATCCACGACGAGGAGCGTCAGCTTCGACGGGCGGCCGAGGCCCTCAAGGTGTCGGCGCGGGAGCTGCCCGATCGAATCACACAGCTCCAACAGCAGGTGAAGGCGCTCAAGGATCAGCTCGACACCGCGCATGCGCGCGAGGCCGAAGCCGACGCGGCCACGCTGGCGGCCGAGGCCGTCGACGGTGTCGTCGCGGCGCGCCGCGACGGGCTCACACCCGACGGCCTGCGTCGCCTCGCGCTCGCCACGCGCGCCCGCCTTGGCGACGGGGTCGTCGCGCTCGTCGGCGCCGGTCCCGACGGGTCGAGTGCCGGCATCGCGGTCGCCGTCAGCCCCGGCCTCACCGAACGGGTTTCGGCCGCCGAGGTCGCGGCGCCGGCGGCGAAGGCCCTCGGCGGGGGGACGGCCAAGAACCGCGAGGTCGTCCAGGGCGGGGGCAAGAACGTCGATGCGATCGAGGACGCGCTCGCCGTCGTCCGGAAGCAGGCCACGGAGGCGCTCGGCGGCTCCGGTCGCTGATCAGCGCATGGGGCGCGTCTTGGGCGTGGACCTGGGCTCGCGCCGCATCGGCCTCGCCGTCTCGGACCCCACGGGTCGGGTGGCCACCCCGCTCGCCAGCGTGGAGCGGACTGGCGACCGAACAGCCGACCATAGGACGATCCTGGCTCACGCGCGCGAAGCTGGCGCCTCGCGCGTCGTGGTCGGGCTCCCGCTGTCGCTTTCCGGT
This sequence comes from Actinomycetota bacterium, assembly GCA_046724655.1. Lineage (GTDB taxonomy): Bacteria > Actinomycetota > Acidimicrobiia > IMCC26256 > JACDBD01 > JALZAA01. The sequence continues at coordinate 11,221 of JBKOWY010000180.1, read as the reverse complement.
GACGTCGGCCCAGCCGCGCGTGCTGTGCTGGAGGAGGTCGAGTCGTTGCGAGCGGAGGCGAGCGGGGCGGTCGCGGTCGACACCCACGACGAACGACTCACCACGGTGACTGCTGAACGCGGATTGCGCGCCGCGCGGGTCCGTCGCCGCGACCGCCGGCGAGCGGTCGATCCGGCCGCAGCAGCAGTGATGCTCCAGTCCTATCTCGAGGCCCATTCGTGACCGATTTCGAGGACGACAGTCTGGATCCGCCGACCTGGGTGAGCTCGGGACACACGAACTCGGGTCACACGCCCGCTGACGGCGCGTCGCCGCGACGCCAAACGGCTCCGCCCCGACGCGGGGCTCCGGCGTCGGTGACGCGGCAAGCCGCCCATCCCGCGCAGCCGGCGGCGCCGGCGCGCAGCACCATCAACCAGGCACGGCGCCGGCCCGGTGACGGTCGCGACAAGGTCCGTCAAAGCATCTCGCGTCGTCAAGCTGAACGCGGCCACCACCGCCGACGGCGGCGACGCACGATCATCGTGCTCGCCATTGTGCTGTTGCCGATCGTGCTTCTGCTCACGGCCGGAGGATGGTTCCTCTATCAGCTGAACCCCCCCGGTGATCCGGGGCGGAGGATCTCCGTCAACATTCCCGAGCACACCGGGACCGGTCGGATCGGCGACCTGCTCGAGGACAAGGGCGTCATCGGCTCGTCCACCGCGTTTCAGATCTTCACGAACATCACGCGGTCGGGCCCGTTCAAGCCAGGGCAGTACTCGATGCGCGAGCACCTCGGCGTGCGCGACGCCGTTGACACTCTCAGAGCAGGACCGGCGAAGCCGGCGGAGGCGAAGCTCGCGCTCTCACCCGGGCTGACCGTCAGCCAGTTCGCCGACCGCGCCGGCGAGCTGCCAGGCCACACCAAGGACGGGTTCATCGCCGCGCTGCAGTCCAACGCGGTCCGATCGAAGTACCAGCCGCCCGAGGTGAGCTCACTCGAAGGGTTGCTGTTCCCGGATGACTACGTCGTCAAGAAGGGCGAGACCGACGAGCAGATCCTCTCGCGTCTGGTCACTGCGTTCGATCAGCAGGCCGACGGGGCAGGAGTCGCCACCGGTAACACATCCGGACTGAACCCGTACCAGACGATCGTCGCGGCATCCCTGATCGAACGGGAGGCCAAGCTCCAAGAGGACCGACCGCTGATCGCGGCGGTCATCCGGAACCGGTTGGCGGCGGGAATGCCGCTGCAGATCGACGCGACCGTGTGCTACGCGAAAGGCGGGTGTGACAAGGGGCCGACGAAGGCGGACCTCGAAATCGATTCGCCGTACAACACGTACAAGGTCCCGGGGTTACCGCCCACGCCGATCTCGACCGTGAGCGTGGAGTCGCTGATGGCAGCGGCGCACCCGGCCGACGCCCCGTACCTGTTCTACGTGCTTGCCGACAAGAACGGGAAGCACAAGTTCGCAACGACCGAGGAAGAGCACAACAAGAACGTGGAGGAGGCCCGCCAAAAGGGCCTGCTGTGACGGCGCGTCAGGTGATCACGGGTTCGACTCGGGTGGTCGGCGTGATCGGTGATCCGGTCGAGCACTCGCGGTCGCCGGCCATGCACAACGCCGCGTTCGCGGCGCTCGATCTCGATTGGGCGTACGTCGCGTTCCCCGTGCCGCGCGGCGAGGGGAAGGCCGCCGTTCGTGCCGTGCTCGCACTGGGCCTGGCCGGCTTGAACGTCACGATGCCGCACAAGGCCGACGCCGCCGCCGCGTGCGACGACCTCGCTTGGGCGGCGGCTGCGCTGGGATCCGTCAACACCCTGGTCGTGCGCCCCGACCGATCGCTCGTCGGTCATTCGACGGATGGAGAAGGGTTCCTCCGCGCTCTCGGGGACGAAGGTGTGAGCGTGTCGGGGCGGCGGTGTGTCGTGCTCGGCGCGGGCGGCGCCGGACGCGCGATCGCCCACGCCCTGGGAGGAGCAGGCGCGGACGTGACGGTCGCCGCCCGACGAGAGGAGGCGGCCCGCAGCGCCGCCGCGCCCGCGCCGGGCGGTACCGCGATCGCCCTGGACCACGTGCGCGTCGAAAGCTTCGACGTGGTGGTAAACGCGACACCGCTCGGGATGTACGGGGAGCCGCCGCCCTTCGATCCGGCGCGGCTCCGGCCCGGCCAGTTCGTCTACGACACCGTGTACCCGGTCGAGACGCCGTTGCTGGTGGAGGCCCGCGCCCGCGGCGCCGATGCCGCCGGTGGTTTGGGCATGCTCGTGCATCAGGGCGCGCTGTCGTTCGAGCTGTGGACCGGTTGCACGCCGCCGCTCGACGTCATGCGGGCCGCGGCGTCGGCGTCTCCGTGACCGCGACCGTCGTGGCGCTGTGCGCCGGTTGCGGATTGGTGGCCGGCTTGGGTGTGGAGATCGTCGTCGACCGCGTGCCCAAGCGCGAGCTTCTCTCGACCTGGAGCCCGCAGGACCTGCGCGCCACCCGCGCCGCCGCGGTCGCCGGTCTCACGGTCGCCCTGTTCGTCGGGCTCGCGCTCCGGTACCACGACTCCTGGGCGCTGCCCGCGTTCCTGGCCGTGGCCGCCGGGCTCGTCGCACTGTCGATCATCGACCTCGAGCACTTCCTGTTGCCCAACCGCATCGTGTACCCGCTGGCGCTGGCGACGGTCGTGCTGCTCACCTTGGCCGCGCTCGGCGATGGAGACTGGGGCGCGCTCGGCCGGGCCGTGCTCGGTGGTGTCGCGGGCATGGTCACCCTGGGCGTGCTCCATCTTGCGTCGCCGCGCAGCATGGGCTTCGGCGACGTGAAGCTCGCGTTCGTGCTCGGTCTCGCGCTCGGCTGGTTGGGTTGGGGCGAGCTCGTGCTCGGGTTGTTCTGCGGCTTCCTCGCCGGCGCGCTCGTGGGGGTCGTGCTCATCGCGCTGCGGAGACGTGGGCGGAAGGATCATCTGCCGTTCGGTCCGTTCCTCGCCTTCGGGACGATCGTCGGGCTCTTGTGGGGAGATGTGCTCCTGCGCTGGTACCGCGGTTGAAGACCCGGCAACTTCCCCGGCCACGCGAGCGCCGACCGGTACGCTGACCTGCGAAGACCCTCGCGGAGGCAAGCGTGCTTCGGTTCATGAGACCCCCGCCGGAACCGAAGGTTCCGGCGGGGACCCCCGTGGCTCTCGTCTACGACGCGCTGTCGAGGTAGATGTGTTGCGCTTTTTGACCGCCGGGGAGTCGCACGGCCCGGCGCTCGTCGTCGTGGTCGAAGGCCTCCCGGCCGGGCTTCCCATCACGATCGAGGAGATCGCGGCCGAGCTGGCGCGCCGCCGGCTCGGCTTCGGGCGCGGCCCGCGCATGAGGTTCGAGCGCGACGACGTCGAGTTCACGGGTGGCGTGCGCCACGGGCGCACGCTCGGCTCGCCGGTGTCGCTCGTGATCCACAACACCGAGTGGCCGAAGTGGCAAGAGGAGATGTCCGCCGCTCCGGGCATCACGGAGAATCCGCTGCAGCAACCGCGGCCTGGTCACGCCGACCTCGTCGGGATGCAGAAGTACGGCTTCGACGACGCCCGCAACGTCCTCGAGCGGGCGAGCGCCCGCGAGACCGCCGCCCGCGTCGCCGCGGGGTCGCTCGCGAAGGCGCTGCTGTCGCACGTCGGCAGCGACGTCATCAGCCACGTGATCCAGCTCGGCACGGCGCGCGCCGCCGAGGACCGTCGTCCCATGGCGTCCGACCTCGATCGGGTGGACGAGTCACCGGTCCGCTGCTTCGACGCCGACGCCGAGGCGGCGATGATCGCCGAGGTCGAGGCAGCCGCGAAAGAGGGCGATTCCCTGGGCGGAGTGGTCGAGGTGCTGGGGTACGGAGTCTCACCGGGCCTCGGCTCGCACGTCCATTGGGACCGCCGGATCGACGGGCTCATCGCGCAGGCGCTCGTGAGCATCCAGGCGATGAAGGGCGTCGAGATCGGTGACGGCTTCGCGGGCGTCGCGCGCCGCGGCAGTGAAGCGCACGACGAGATCCTCTGGAGCGACGAGACGAAGAGCTACGAGCGCGGCTCGAGCCGGGCTGGCGGCATCGAGGGCGGGATGACGACCGGCAGCTTGCTCGTGGCCCGCGTCGGGATGAAGCCGCTGTCGACGCTGAACCGGCCGGTCCTGCGGACGGTCGACGTCGAGACGAAGGAAGAGACGGTCTCGTTCAAGGAGCGCACCGATGTGACCGCGCTCCCGGCGTCCGGCGTCGTCGCTGAGACAATGGTGGCGCTCGTGCTCGCGTCCGAGGCGCTCCGGAAGTTCGGCGGCGATTCGCTCGACGAGTTCGTGCGCAACCACGCCTCGTATGTCGCCTCACTTCGGTGAGGTGGACATGACCGGTGACGGAACACAGCGTCATCTCGTGCTCGTCGGGCTGATGGGAGCAGGCAAGACGACAGTTGGGGAGCGTTGCGCAGCGCGGCTCGCAAAGCCTTTTGTCGACACCGACGACGTCGTCGAGGCCGTGGCGCGTCGATCGGTGCAGGAGGTCTTCGCCGAGGCGGGTGAGTCGACGTTCCGCCAGTTGGAGCGAGATGCCGTACGCGATGCGACTGCTTCGCCCGCTCCGACTGTCATCGCGTGCGGTGGTGGCGCCGTGCTCGATCCCGAGAACCGTCGCCGCATCCGTGAGACGGGGACGGTGGTGTGGCTGCGCGCCTCACCTACCGTGCTGGCGGAGCGCGTCGACGCCGACGGCGTCGAACGCCCCCTCCTCGCGCCGCGGAGCGCGGTTGCCACCTTGGAGCGGCTCGCCGTGGTGCGCGCCGCCGCCTACGAGGCTGTAGCGGATGCCGCTGTCGACACCGACGGCCGCACCGTCGACGACGTCGTCGACGCGGTGCTCGAGGTGTACCCGAAATGAGGCGCGTGACCGTTCGCGTCGAGAACCCGTATGACGTCGTCGTGGGCCCAGGAGTGACCACCGAGATCGGGAGGCTGCTCGCCGGGCGACGGAGGGCCGTGATCGTCACGCACCGTTCGCTGGTCGAGCTGCATCCGACCGCGATCGAGGAGTCCCTGAACGACGCCGGGGTCGAGTTCAGCTACGCGCTCCCCGACGAAGGGGAATCGGCGAAGTCGCTCACGATGATCGAGTTCCTCACCCGCTCGTTCGCCACGCAGGGTTTGCTGCGGGACGACGTCGTCGTTGCGCTGGGCGGCGGGGTGGTCGGTGACACCGCCGGGTTCGCGGCGGCGGTGTACCACCGCGGCATCGACCTGGTGCAGGTCCCGACGACCCTCCTCGCGCAAGTGGACTCGAGCATCGGGGGCAAGACCGGGGTGAACCTCCCGGAGGGCAAGAACCTTGTCGGCGCCTTCCACCAGCCGCTCGGTGTGCTGGCCGACGTCAGCTCGCTGACCACCCTGGCGGAGCGCGAGTACCGGTCCGGGCTCGGCGAGGTCGCCAAGTACGCGCTGATCGAGCCGGCGCTCTTGGGTACGACCGACGTCCCCGACCTGCTCGAGGCCCGGGTGTCCGAGGTGCTGGACCGCGAGCCGGAGGCGCTGACCGATCTCGTCGCCCGCTGCGCGGCGATCAAGGCCCACGTCGTCGCCGAGGACGAGCACGAGCGGGCCGGCGTGCGCGCCACGCTGAACTACGGGCACACACTTGGTCACGCACTCGAGACCGTGAGCGGGTACGACCTGTACCACGGGGAGGCGGTGGCGATCGGCCTGGTGTTCGCCGGGAGCCTGGCCGGCGCGCTCGAGCGGATCGACGCCGACCGGGTCGAACGTCACCGCACGCTCGTCACCTCGCTCGGCTTGCCGGCGTCAGTCCTGGACACGGTGCGGGCCGATGACCTCCTCACGGTCATGGCACGGGACAAGAAGGCACACGGCGGCCTCAGCTTCGTGCTCGACGGCCCGCGCGGGTTGGAGCGCATCGACGACCCGCCCGCTCCGGCCCTTCACCACGCCTTCGAGGCCGTGGGCGTGGAAGGCTGAACCGTCGATGGCGACCATCCTGCTCGTGTCGGGCCCGAACCTGAACCTGCTCGGCAGCCGCGAGCCCGACGTGTACGGAACCGACACGCTCGACGAACTCGTCGGCGACGCGCGCGCGGTCGCGGAGGCACACGGGCACACCCTCGAACACGTGCAGTCCAACCACGAGGGCGACATCGTCGACGCCGTGCAGGAGGCGCGCGACCGGTGTGCGGCGATCGTCATCAACCCCGGAGCCTTCACGCACTACTCCTACGCCATCGCCGATTCCCTTGCCGCGTTCCCCGGACCGAAGGTGGAGTTGCACATCTCGAACCCGTCGGCCCGCGAGGCGTGGCGGCACACCTCGGTTGTCGCACCCGTCGTAACGGGCACCGTGGGGGGGTTCGGGCGACACGGCTACCGGCTGGCGCTGGAAGCCACGGTTGCGCTCCTCAAGGAGGCCGGGTGACCCTTCCGGCGTTGCCGCCCATGGACGTCGTTGCGCGCGCCCGGCGGCTGCGCGACCGCTTCCCGGACGCCGGCATCGACGCGCTGCTCGTCACGCGTTTACCGAACGTCACCTATCTCACCGGGTTCACCGGCAGCGCCGGCATGCTGCTGGTCGGACCGGACGAGCTCGTGTTCGTCACCGACGGGCGCTACGCCGAGCAGGCCGCCGACCAGCTCGCGGATGCCGGCGTCACCGTTCGCATCGAGGTCCGTGTCACACAGTCCGCACAACGCGAGGCGATGAGCGCGGCGGCACGCGGCTACAGGCGGCTCGGGCTGGAAGCGCACGGGGTGACGTGGGCACAGCAGCGGGCCTTCGAAGCCGAGTGGTTCCCCGGGGTCGACCTGGTCCCGACCGAGCACCTGGTCGAGGACCTGCGCCGGGTCAAGGAACCGGCCGAGGTCGCCCGCATTCAGGCGGCGTGCGCGATCGGCGACGAGGCGCTGGCAGCAGCGCTTCCGATGCTGGCCGAGAAGCCGACCGAGCGAGACTTCGCGCTCCGCCTCGAGTTCGAGATGAGGGCACGCGGCGCGACGAGGACGAGCTTCGACCCGATCGTCGCCTCCGGACCGAATGGGGCCAAGCCGCACGCCCGTCCGTCGAGCCGCTCGATCGAGCCGGGCGAGCCCGTGGTGCTCGACTTCGGGTGTGTGGTCGACGGCTACTGCTCGGACATGACGCGTACCGTCAGCGTGGGCGATCCCGGAACGGACGCGTGGCGCGTGTACGAGGTGGTGCGAACGGCACAGCAAGCGGGCCGCGATGCGGTGCGCGCCGGCGCCGAGTGCGCGGCCGTCGACCGCGCCTGCCGGGTCGTGATCGAAGAGGCGGGGTGGGGCGATGCGTTCGTGCACGGGACCGGCCACGGCGTCGGCCTCGAGATCCACGAGGCCCCGCGGGTCGCCGCGACTGCCCGTGATACGTTGGCGACCGGGTACGTCGTTACGGTCGAGCCCGGTGTCTACCTCCCCGGCGTGGGTGGCGTGCGCATCGAGGACACCGTGGCCGTCACCGGCGACGGCGCCGGCGTCCTCACGACCTTCCCGAAAGAATTCGTCTTGTGAGCGTCTCCACGAACGACCTGAAGAACGGCATGGCCCTCGACCTTCCCGAGGGGCTCGTCACCGTCATCGAGTTCCAGCACGTGAAGCCGGGCAAGGGCGGCGCGTTCGTCCGCACCAGGCTCAAGAGCGTGCGCACCGGCGCGGTCGTCGAGAGGACGTTCCGGGCCGACGAGAAGGTTCCCCTCGCCGTCATCGACAAACGCGAGATGCAGTATCTCTACCGCGAAGGCGACGCGTACGTGTTCATGGACAACGACAGCTACGAGCAGATCCATGTCGACGCCCCGGACCTCGGCCAAGCGGTGCGGTACCTCAAGGAGGGCGACACCGCCGTCCTGCCCATGTACCAAGACCGCGTCGTCGGGATCGACCTGCCCGCCGCCGTCGAGCTCACCGTGACCGAGACCGAGCCCGGCGTGCAGGGCGATCGTGTCTCCGGCGCCCGCAAGCCGGCCACCCTCGAGACGGGGCTGGTGGTCCAGGTCCCGCTGTTTGTCGAGCCGGGCGGGCGCATCAAGGTCGACACCCGGACGGGGGAGTACCTCGCCCGCGCCTGACGGGCGAGCCCGATGCGATGCCGACGCGACGAGAGGCCCGGGAACGCGCCCTGAGCCTCTGCTACGAGATCGACGTCCGCGGCGTCGACCTCGACACTTTGCTCGATGAGCTCCCCGCACCCCCTGACGAGTACGCCGAGGAGATCGCGCGCGGCGTGGAGGTGCATCGCGAAGAGGTCGACGCGATCCTGCGGAAATACTCCGAGCACTGGGCGCTCGAACGCATGCCCCTGGTCGACCGCGCCGCGCTGCGGATCGGCACGTACGAGCTCGGCTGGCAGCCCGAGCTTCCCACCGGCGTCGTGATCAGCGAGGCGGTGGAGCTCGCCAAGCAATACTCGACCAAGGACTCGGGGCGGTTCGTGAACGGGATGCTCGGTCGCATCGCCGAGGACTTGCGCGGGAACGCGCCCGGCCCGCCCGAACAGTCCGAACCGCCGGAGCAATGAGTACCGCACCGCTCGAAGTCGAAGAACCGGAAGCCGAGGAGTTCGTCGGCACCGACCGCCCGTGGCTCGTGATCGTCTGGAACGACCCGGTGAACCTCATGAGCTACGTGGTGTACGTGTTCCAGAAGCTCTTCGGGTACTCGCGCGAGAAAGCGACCCGTCTGATGCTCCAGGTGCACCACGATGGCAAGGCCGCCGTGTCCGAGGGCACGCGCGAGAAGGCGGAGTCCGACGTCGCCCGGCTCCACGCGCACGGCCTGTGGGCGACGATGGAGCACCCGTCGTGAGCGCGCACCATTGCGTTTTGGCGTCAATTACCCACGACATAGGTGGGTACGCGACGCCAAAACGAGCGGCGGGAGACCCGTCGTGAGCGCGCACTTCGAGCTTCGGGGCGAAGGGGTGCTGGTCTCGCTCCACCCCAACGAGGTCGAGCTCTTGCGCAACGTGCCGGCCGAGCTCCAGGCCGTGCTATCAGGGCCGTCGTCGAAGGACGACCCCGTCTACAACCGCCTGTTCCCGTCCGCCTATCTCGACCCGACCGAGGAGAGCGCCGAGCGAGAGTGGCAAGAGCTGGTGCACCCCGAGCTCCTGCGCGAGCGGCTGGCGGCGCTCGAGCTCGTCACCGCCACGCTCGACCGCGCCGAGAAAAAGCGCGGACGCGCCGAAGTCGAGCTCGCGCCCGAGGAGGTCGAGGCGTGGCTGCACGTCCTCAACGACGCACGGCTCGCGTTGGGCACGCGTCTCGGCATCACCGAGGACCAGGAGGCGGAGGAGATCGATCCGTCGGATCCCGAGGCCGCCGCCCACGCCATGTACGGCTGGCTCACCTGGCTCCAGAACGACCTGGTCGAGACGTTGCTCGGCTGACCCGCGACGCGTTCCGTGTACGACACGACTTCTTCGGATGCAGCACCGGGAGCACCGACTGCCGGCTATGTGTGCGCCGAAAGGTCCCTTAGCGGTGTCGTTTTGTGCGCATGCGCGAGGTGCGAGTAATTCGGCCAGGTGCGAGGCGGGTATCGGGTGTTGGGCGCGACAGCTCGGGTCCGACGAGACCCGCTTCCTTTGACGACCTGTGCCACGATCCAGGCCCAGGCCGACGCCCTTGCCGGCGCGCCGGAGGCGCAGCGCGCGGCGATCCAGGCTCGGATCGACGAGATCCAACAACAGATCCAGGAGCTTCGTACGTAGCGACGCCCAGCGGGGCCCGCGCTGACGCCGTGGAGCACGACGCTGAGCAGCACCGTTAGTGAAACTGCGGCGACGGCCTGTTGGACGGCGGGCGGAGCCTGGCCGAGTTCCTCGACGGCGAGGAGGGCGAAGACAACTGATGCGAGGCCTCTCGGTCCGAACCGGGCGATGAACGTGACGCTGGGCCGATCGAGCCCCGCGCGGACCGAGCACAGTGCGACCGGGAGCACGCGGATGATGGTGAGGCTTGCAACCGCATAGACGACGAGCGCCCCGTCGAGGACGTCGAAGGCGACGTGCGCGAGGGTGGCTCCGAACAGGAACCAGACGACGAGGGCCAACAGCTCACCGCCGAGCTCGGGGAGCTCTCCGACTTCTTCGGCAGCCTGCTCGCTGTGGTTGAGCCAGGCGCCGAATGTGATGCCGGCCACGAACGCGGCGATGAAGCCGTTGGCGTCGATCGCGAGTGCGGCTGCGAGCGACGCAATCGCGACGGCCAGGGTCGCCAGTCGTCGGCTACCGGGCGCGATCACTGATGGCGGCTGGCGATCACGAGTAGCGCGGCGCCGGCGAATCCGACGATGAGCCCCACGACGACCCCTCCGCCGAGCTCGCGGAGCGCCTGGCCTGCCTCGTACGCGACGCTGTGGGGCTCCACGCCGATCTGACTCACCGCGACCGCGAGCATGAAGGTGACGATCGGTGTGGCGATACCGTCGTTGAGCCCGCTCTCGACGTTCAGAGCCCGCCGGAGCCGCATCGGGATCCGCTCGTCGTTGATCACCTGTGCGCTGAGGGCAGCGTCGGTCGGCGCCAGCGCCGCGCCGATGAAGCCCGCGAGTGCCCACGGGAGGTCGAATAACGCAGCGGCAAGCAGACTGCCAAAAGCGACGGACAGCGGAAGGCCGATCGCGAGGAAGCGCATCGGGAGCCAAACGTCGCGCCGCAACTCGGTGACGTTCACCCGCGACGCATCTGAGAACAGCACGAGGGCGAGTGTCACCTCGGCGACCACATGGACCGAGGCGCCTTCCACGTCGATGTCCAGCGGGCCCCAGTCCGGATTCGCGAGTAGGTATCCCGCGACCGCGAAGACCAGCGGACCCGTGACGTTGTGCCGCGCCAGGGCACCCGAGACGATTGCCCATCCCAAGACGAGCAGGGCGAGGGTCAGAGTCGTCGACTCGGTCATGGGGACGTACGCGACGGGCTCAACCTCGCGCTCGCACTCAAGGGCTTACGCACCGATCGACCATACGTGCGCGTTGAGGAACGGACATCCCCCACGTCAGGTGACCCGCACGGCTCAGTGGCATCATCGTGCGGGCCGAGCCATACTCACGCCGCCCATCTTCGAAGGAGGTTCGGCATGGTGCTCGCCGCGGAATGGACATTCGGCGATTTCGTCTGGGCTGTCCTCGTCGTCTTTGCGTGGGTCGTCCTGTTCTGGTTCGTGATCACCGTGTTCGTCGACATCTTCCGACGCCACGACATCAACG
>JBKOWY010000112.1:0-59751 GCA_046724655.1 Actinomycetota bacterium | reverse complement strand
AGACAGCTGGGCGGCGGCGGCCGGATGGCTCCTCGCCGGTGCGGGTCTCCAGCTGGCCATCCTGCCGTTCCTCCAAGTGCTGGTGAACGTGCACGGGAAGGTCGAGACCCAGGAGGTCGTCCAGGAGTTCGAGCGGTCGCGCGGAGTCACGCTGGTGACGTTCGCGGTACTTGTCGTCACCATCGCGCCGCTCTCCGAAGAGCTGCTGTTCCGGGGCGCGCTCCTCCGGGCACTGCTGCGCAGGACCACGCCGGCGTGGGCGGCGTTGCTCTCGGCGCTCGCGTTTGCCGCCGTCCATCCGCTGTCGAGCCCGACGATCGGCTCTGTGATCGCGGTGCCAGGTCTGTTCCTGCTCGGGCTGGTCTCGGCCGGGCTCGCCCTCAGAACGGGGAACCTGTCGGCGTCGATCCTCCTCCACGCCGGATTCAACCTGCTCACCGCGATCTCGGTGCTCGCCGGCCGCTGACGCGCCCATCCGAGGCTCAAGGTCTGTGTCTGACCGGCCGATACACCGGAAGCCGGGATGGCGTCGGGGGCAGGGATGCGCTGTGCTCACTGCGATTCGCAGACCTGGGCGACGTCCGAAGGTGAGCCCGTTGGGAGACCTGCTCGAGTTGGTCCGCGGCGCGTGAGCAGGCCCTGCCGCAGCGAGGGAACCCCGGAAACCTAGTCTGACGCTCATGGTCGCGACGCGCCCCGCGCCGACCGACGCGCCCGCCGAAGACGCCGTCCATCGGGCGCGGCCGACGGCGCGTCGCCGCCGGCCCTGGTGGGATCAGCTCGAAACGTGGGTGGGCGTGGGCGTCGTCGCCGCGTGCTGTCTGTTCGTGCTGTTCCAGCTCCAGCCCGACCTGTTGCTCCGGAACACGACGCCCGCGGGCGGCGACACCGGCGCGCATGTGTGGTGGCCGGCGTTCTTGCGCGATCACCTGCTCTCACAGGGACGCATCGCGGGCTGGGCGCCCGACTGGTACGCGGGCTTTCCCGCCGGGCAGTTCTACTTCCCGTTCCCGGCGCTGTTGATCGTCGCGCTCGACACGCTCCTGCCGTACAGCATCGCGTTCAAGCTCGTATCAGCGCTGGGCGCGATCGGGCTGCCGGCTGCCGCCTACCTCTTCGGGCGCGGCCTGCGCGCCCCGAACCCCGCTCCGGCACTCTTTGCGGTCGGAGCGACGATCTTCCTCTTCTTCAAAGGCGACCCCGGCACGAGTGTCGGGGCGACGCGTGTCGCCGGCAACCAGCACATCATGGGCGGCAACCTCGCCAGCAACTTCGCGGGGGAGTTCTCCTTCCTGTTGGCGCTGACGCTCGCGCTGTGCTTCCTCGGCGCGCTCGCGTACGCCCTCGGCCACCAGCGCCGGCTCTGGCTCCCGGCGGTCCTGCTCGGCGCCACTGTGATGAGCCACCTCGTGGTCGGCATGTTCGCGGTCGTCGGCGCGGTCATCGTGTGGCTGGTACGGCGCCCTCCCCGAAACATCGGGCTCCTGGTCGCAATCGGGGGCGTGGGCGGGCTGCTCACCGCGGTGTGGACGCTCCCGCTCCTCTCCACCCTCGGTTACACGACCGACATGGGCTACGAGCCGATCCGCGAGTTCCGCGCGTACATGTTCCCCTGGTACCCGGCGTACGTGCTGTGGATGGTTCCACTCATCGTCGTCGCCATCGTCGCCGGGATTCGCTTCCGCCGTCGCGTGACGCTCGAGGTCGCCGCGCTCACGGCCGTGATGGGCATCGCCTTTTGCCTCTGGGAGAGCCTGACCGACCTCGTCAGCAGCACGCCGGTGTGGAACCTCCGGCTCCTGCCGTTCTGGTACCTCGGTCTGATCTTGCTCGCCATGCTCGGCGCCGCCGAGCTCGCACATGGTGCCGCCGCGCTCGCGGTGCGCGGACGGCAGCCCTTCTGGGAGCCGCTGTTCCGCGGGCCGGCCGCCTCAGCCGGCGACGAGCCGGCGCCTGGCGCGCTCCCCGGTGCCCAGTCTGCCGTCGCCGCGTCGTCATCGCATGATCGAGTGCGCGAGAACGCCATCGTGCGCGCAGTGACGATCGCCCTCGTGACGGCGCTCGTCGCCGGTGTGGCCATCTGGCGTGCGTACGAGACGACGGGCTTCCTCACGTTCTGGGCCCGGTGGAACTACAGCGGTTACGAGCATGTCGGCCGCGACGCGGACGCGAAGACGTACCCGGAGTACCGGGCGCTCATCGACGAGCTCGACCGGCTGCCGGCCGGGCGCGCCATGTGGGAAGGAGGCTCCGATGTCGGTGTCTACGGCACACCGTTGGCGCTGATGATGTTGCCGTACTGGACGGACGGTCGCATCGCGTCGATGGAGGGGTTGTACTACGAGTCGTCGGCGACGACGCCGTACCACTTCATGACCGTCGCGACACTCGCCGGACCCGGCAACGCGAGTAATCCGCAACGCGGGCTGCCGTACCGGTCGATCGCCGACTTCGATGTCGGCGTCCGTTATCTGCAGAAGCTGGGGGTGCGCTACTACGTCGCCCAGTCCGACCCGGCGAAGGAGCAAGCGTCGAAGTCGGCTGCGCTCGTCGAGGTGGCGACGTCGCCCGACCGGGACGGGCAGCAGCCACGCGGCTGGGCGATCTACGAGGTGCGCGACGCGCCGGTCGTCGAGGCGCTCGCCGAGCAGCCGGTAGTCGTCCCGGGAGTCTCGGTCCGAAGCTGGCAGGACCACGTAGCGGTGCCGTGGTGGGACGCGCCCGCGCGCACCGCAGTCGACGCGCGCGACCTGTCGCTCCTCGACCGTCCGCTGGTCGCGGACGGCCCGTCGAGCTGGGCGCGGGCGCGACCGCCCGGTGTGTCACGGGCCGACTCGCCGGACCCCGAGCTTCCGGCCGCGAGCACGGTGCCCAAGCGTTCGCTGCCGACCGTCGACGTGACGAACATCCGCACCACGGACCACTCCGTGTCGTTTCGCGTGTCGCGCACCGGGGTGCCGGTGATGGTGAAGACCTCGTACTTCCCGAATTGGTCCGCCCACGGCGCGGACGGGCCGTGGCGAGCGACCCCCAACTTCATGGTCGTCGTCCCGACCGCGCGTGACGTACGGCTCGAGTACTCGACGACGACCGCCGAGAACCTGGGTCGGGCCGGCACCGCGGCCGGTCTCCTGGGCGTGGCCGGGTTGGCGGTGTGGCCATGGTGGCGCAAGCGGCGGAGCGAACGGGGTGACGCGCCGGGTAGGAGCGTGCCGGCCGGCGGGTACCCTGCCGCGGAGTGAGCGACGACCAGCGCCTCGACACGATCTTCAAGGCGTACGACATCCGCGGCGTCTATCCGGACGAGCTGAACGACGACATCGCTCGCCGGGTCGGCAACGCCTTCGTGGCCTTCACGCAGCCGGCGGTCGTGCTCGTCGGACGCGACATGCGCCCGTCTTCGGAGCCGCTCGCCGCCGCCTTCGCCGACGGCGCCACCCTGGCCGGCGCCGACGTGGTGGAGCTCGGGCTCATCTCCACCGACCTCGTCTACTTCGCGTCAGGGAAGCTCGACGCTCCCGCGGCGATGTTCACGGCCAGCCACAACCCGGCGCAGTACAACGGCATCAAGCTGTGTCGCCCCGGCGCCGCGCCGGTCGGTCAGGACACGGGCTTGAACGACATCAAGGCGATGGTCGCGAGCGGTTTGCTCGAACGGGCCGAAGAGCGGGGCCGCGTCGAGCAGCGCGACCTCCTGCCCGACTACGTGCACCACGTCCATTCCTTTGTGGACATGGACGCCTTGCGTCCGTTGCGCGTCGTGGCCGACACCGCCAACGGGATGGGCGGGGTGGTCGTCCCTGCGGTCTTCGCCGACCTGCCGTTCGAGTTGTCGATCCTGTTTCCCGAGCTCGACGGCACGTTCCCCAACCATCCCGCCGACCCGACCCAGCCCGAGAACCTCAAGGACCTCCAGCGCGCGATCCTCGACTCCGGCGCCGAGGTCGGGCTGGCATTCGACGGGGACGCCGACCGCATGGTCCTCGTCGACGACCAGGCGCAGCCGGTCTCCGGCTCGATCACCACCGCCATGCTCGCCAAGGCGATCCTCGAGAAACACCCCGGCGAGACGATCGTGTACAACCTCATCTGCTCCAAGGCCGTGCCCGAGGTCATCCGCGAGATGGGCGGCACGCCCGTGCGCTCGCGGGTCGGTCACTCGTTCATCAAGCAGGTCATGGCCGAGACCGGCGCCATCTTCGGCGGCGAGCACTCGGCGCACTTCTACTTCCGCGACAACTTCCGGGCCGACTCCGGCGTCATCGCCGGTCTGATGATGCTCGAGCAGCTGTCGCGGGCCAACAAGCCGCTCTCCGAGCTGCGTCGTCCGTTCGAGCGCTACGTGCAGTCGGGCGAAATCAACACGCGCGTCGACGACCCCCAGGCCGTCATCGAGCGTGTCGCCGCCGCCTACTCCGATGCTCACCAGGATCGACTCGACGGCTTGACCGTCGACCTCGGCGACTGGTGGTTCAACCTGCGCCCGAGCAACACCGAGCCGTTGCTGCGACTAAACCTGGAGGCCCCGGACGCCCCCTCGTGTGAGAAGCACACGGCCGAGGTGCTCGCGCTGATCCGCGGGGAATAGGTTCACCGCCTGCCCGCGGCAACGCGAGCGACGAGAAGCCCAAAGGAGGCCCCGTGGCCCTGGACCCCAAGCTGCTCGAGATCCTCGCCTGCCCCGAGGACAAGGGCCCCCTGCTGTATTTCGAGGACGAGAGCGCTCTGTACAACCCGCGCCTCAAGCGGCGCTACGCCGTCCGGGACGACATCCCCATCATGCTCATCGACGAAGCCGAGAGTGTCGATGACGCCGAGCACGATCGCCTCCTGCAGAAGGCCGAGCGCGAAGGCATCAAACCGACGTTCGAGGCGTAGTCCGTGCCCGACTCGCTGAGGTTCCTCGAAGCCGTCGGCGGGTTGCCAGAGCAACTCGCCGACGCGCACAAGAGCGCGCGCGACGCGCTGGACGAGGCGTCGCTCCCGACGGCCGAAGAGATCGACAACATCGTCGTGCTCGGCATGGGCGGCTCGGGGATCGCGGGTGACGCTCTCGCCGCTGCCGGCAACGCGACGTTGCCGGTGCCTGTCGTCGTACTGAAGCAGCTGCGGACACCACACTTCATCGGGCCGCGCACGCTCGTGTTCGCGGTGTCGTACTCCGGTGACACCGACGAGACCCTGCAGATGGCAACCGGCGCCCTTGACGCCGGCGCGCGCGTCGTCGCTGTCAGTCACGGCGGGGCTCTGTCGGAGTTGGTGCGTTCACGAGGGAGCCTGCACGTCGAATGTCCCGGCGGGTATCTCCCACGCGCCGCGCTCGGCGCGCTCGTTGCACCTCTGATCGTGGGCCTCGAGCGGATCGGACTGCTGCCGGATGGGAGCGTCTGGCTCGACCAGGCGCAGCACCAACTGACGGCGCGACGGGACAAGTGCCGCCCCGAGGTCCCCGCGCCCGCCAACCCGGCGCGCGAGATCGCACGCAAGATCGGGACGACGATTCCGATCTTCTACGGCGGCGGGGCGCTCGGGGCCGTCGCGGCGCTGCGGTGGAAGTCAGACGTGAACGAGAACGCCAAAGCGCCCGCGTTCTGGAACGCCTATCCCGAGCTGGACCACAACGAGATCTGTGGTTGGGGTCAGCACGGCGACGTCACACGTCAGGTCTTCACGCTGGTCGAGCTGCGCCACGACTTCGAGCACGAGGAGCTCGACCGGCGCTTCGCCCTCACTCGCGGTCTCATCGAAGAGACGCTGGTCCAGGTGCTCGAGGTGCGCGCCGCCGGCGAGGGGAGGCTCGCCCAACTCCTCGACCTCATGTACACGGGCGACTGGGCCAGCTGCTATCTGGCGCTCGACCACGACGTGGACCCCGGCCCGATCGACGCCATCGTCCAGCTCAAGGACGCCCTGGCGCGGGGCGTGTGAGGCCGTGCCGCGGTATTCTGTGAGTCGGTCGGGCCGTCTGCGGCTGTCATCCAGTGATCTGGGCCGACTCCCTGAAATCCCGTGCGCGTTCGTGCGCGCCCGACACGAGGAGTCCCGATGACCACGACCACGGACAGGCCGGCGGACGCCGACTCCGGCGCCCCCGACTTCAAGGTCGCCGATCTCTCGCTGGCCGACTTCGGTCGCAAGGAGATCGACCTGGCCGAGCACGAGATGCCCGGCCTCATGGTGCTGCGCAACAGGTACGGCGCCGAGAAGCCGCTGCGCGGGGCGAAGATCACCGGGTCGTTGCACATGACGATCCAGACCGCGGTGCTCATCGAAACCCTGCTCGAGCTCGGCGCACAGGTGCGCTGGGCGTCGTGCAACATCTTCTCGACCCAGGACCACGCGGCGGCTGCGATCGCCGCCCGAGGAGTTCCTGTGTTCGCGTGGAAGGGCGAGACGCTCGAGGAGTACTGGTGGTGCACCGATCAGGCGCTCCGCTGGCCCAACGGCGACGGGCCCAACATGATCCTCGACGACGGCGGTGACGCCACACTGCTCGTGCACAAAGGTGTCGAGTACGAACGCGCTGGCAGCGTGCCCGAGCCGGGCGACGCCGACTCGCAGGAGTGGAAGGTCGTCCTCGCGCTGCTTGCCCGTGTCCAAGCCGAAGACAACCGGCGCTGGCACCGCATCGCAGAACAGGTCAGGGGCGTGACCGAGGAGACGACCACCGGTGTCCATCGCCTCTATCAGATGATGGAGGGCGGCACCCTGCTGTTCCCGGCCATCAACGTGAACGACTCGGTGACGAAGTCGAAGTTCGACAACCTCTACGGGGTCCGGCACTCACTGGTGGACGGGATCTGCCGCGCGACCGACGTGATGCTCGCCGGCAAACTCGCGGTCGTCTGCGGCTACGGGGACGTCGGCAAAGGCTCCGCTCAGGCACTGCGCGGCCAGGGCGCCCGCGTCGTGATCACCGAGATCGATCCCATTTGCGCGCTGCAGGCGGCCATGGAGGGCCACGAGGTCGTGACCGTCGAAGACGTCGTCGCGACAGCCGACATCTTCATCACCGCCACCGGCGACACGAGGGTCATCACGGTCGACCACATGTCGCGGATGAAGCACAACGCGATCGTTGGGAACATCGGCCACTTCGACGACGAGATCGACATGGCCGGACTCGCCGCCGCCCCCGGGATCAAGCGCGTGAACATCAAGCCGCAGGTCGACGAGTGGGTGTTCCCCGACGGCCACGCGATCATCGTGCTGTCCGAAGGGCGGCTGCTGAACCTCGGGAACGCGACCGGGCATCCGAGCTTCGTGATGTCGAACAGCTTTACGAACCAGGTCATCGCCCAGATGGAGCTGTACGGCCACCACGACTTCTACGAGCGTCGGGTGTACACGCTGCCCAAGCACCTGGACGAGGAGGTGGCGCGCCTGCACCTCGACAAGCTCGGAGCGAAGCTCACCAGGCTCACCGAAGAGCAGTCGACCTACCTGGGCATCCCGGTCGAGGGCCCGTACAAGTCCGACCACTACCGGTACTGAAAGTTTTGGCGTCGCTGCTCCGGGATATAGCCGGTTCAGCGACGCCAAAATGATCGAGTGGACCCGATCCCGCCTACCGTCGAGTGGCGGCGGTGGAGGGTGCGGCTGATCGACCAGCGGGCGTTGCCGGGCGAGCTCCGGTTCGTCGACTGCGCGACGGTCGCCGAGCTCTGCGACGCGATCGGTTCGATGGCCGTGCGGGGCGCGCCGGCGCTCGGCGCCACCGGCGCGTTCGGTGTCGCGCTGGCGGCGCGCACGCTCGGCACCGATGACGAAGTGCGGGCGGCGGCGCGCCGCCTCGCCGGCACGAGGCCGACGGCGGTCAACCTCGCGTGGGGCGTGGGTCGAGCGATGGACGCGTGGGAGCGCGGCGGCGCGGAAGCCGCGCTCGCCGAGGCGGAGCGCATCGCCGCCGCCGACGTGGCAGCAAACCGTGCCCTCGGCGTGCTCGGCGCCGAGCTCGTGCCCGACGAAGCCCGCGTTCTCACGCACTGCAACGCCGGATCGCTGGCGACCGTCGGCTACGGCACCGCGCTCGGCGTCGTCCGCGCCGCGCACGAGGCCGGGAGGCGGCCGCGCGTCTGGGTCGGCGAGACCCGACCGGTGCTGCAGGGCGCGCGCCTGACCGCCTGGGAGCTCGACCGACTCGGCATCCCGGTCACCGTGATCGCAGACGCAATGGCAGGATCGCTGATGGCATCGGGGGACGTGGACCTCGTCGTCGTCGGCGCCGACCGGATCGCCGCCAACGGCGACGTCGCCAATAAGATCGGCACGTATACCCTCGCGGTGCTCGCGCGTGAACACGGCGTCCCGTTCATCGTCGCCGCGCCGACCTCGACCATCGACCTCGACACACCCGACGGCTCGGCCATCCCGGTCGAGGAGCGCGCCGTCGACGAGGTCGTCGTCGTCGGGAGCGAGCGCACCGTTCCGCCGGGAGTCTCGGTGGCGAACCGCGCGTTCGACGTCACACCGGCACGGCTTGTTACCGCGATCGTCACGGAGAAGGGGGTGCTGCGCGCCCCCTTCGACGACGCACTCCGCGACGTAGGTGTCGTACCTCGTCGGTAGCGTCCGCGGCCGTGAACTTGTGGCGTGCGTTCGTGGAAGCTGCCTTCCCGGCTCGCTGTCCGGGCTGCGGCCGGCCGGCGGAGCCTGTGTGCGAGGCGTGCGCGCGCACGCTGCGGTCGCCCCCTCCGCATCCACCGCCGCGAGGCGTCGACCGCTGGCTTGCGCTGTTCGCATACGAGGGGGTGGCGCGGGAGCTGATCGCCCGAGTCAAGTACTGGCGCACGCGGGCGACCGTGCCCTGGCTGGCGGAGCGCATGGCCGCGCTCGTCACGCTCGCGGGCGAGGACCCACGCCCCGACATCGTCACCTGGGCGCCAACGACGACCTCACGCCGCCATGCCCGTGGCTTCGACCACGCCGAGCTCCTCGCGCGTGCCATTGCCCGCACGCTCGACCTCCGCGCCCGTCCCGCGCTTCGTCGACATCCGGGTCCGCCGCAGACCGGTCAGCCCGCGGCCGCCCGTCATGTCGGTCCGCGCTTCGACACCCGCCGCACCCGTGTACCGCCCCGCGTGCTGCTCGTCGACGATGTCGCGACGACAGGCGCCACTCTCGCGGCCGCCGCCGACGCGCTGCGTCGCCACGGCGCGGCGAGGGTGGTGGCCGTAACCGCGGCGCGTACACCACAGCCAGGCGGGGTCTCTCCCCGAGCCGTGCTGCCGCGGCCCGCGTATGATGGCCGCCACTGATGGACATCGTGGTGCGAGGAAAGAACGTCGACGTCTCGCCCCGGCTTCGCAAGCTCGCCCGCGAGAAGCTCACCAAGATCTCCCGCTTCACCCACGACGCCGGACGCGTGGAGGTTGACTTCTCCGAGCTACGCAACCGTCGCGTCGCCGCCAACCAGGTGTGCGACGTGATCGTGCACCTGAAACGAAACTTCGTGAAAGCACACGCCTCTGCCAGCGAACCCGCCGCCGCCCTCGACCTCGTCATCGACAAGGTCGAGCACCAGGTCGCGCGAATCAAGGAGAAGCGCGTCACGCGATCGCACGCAGGGCGTCGTCAACGGGGCGCAACGGACGCGGGCGGGGCACGCTCACCAGAAGCCGCGTCCGATGGCGACAACGAGGACGACGACCTCCCCGCCGACCGCATCGTGAAGACGAAGCGGTTCACGATGAAGCCGATGGGGCCGGAGGAAGCCGCGCTGCAGATGGAGCTGCTCGGGCACGACTTCTTTCTCTTCACGAACGCCGAGAACGGCCACGCCGCCGTCATCTACCGACGTCGAGACGGCAACCTCGGCCTGATCGAGACGAGCGGGTGAAGCCCGGACGGGCACGAGCATGAGCGACGGGGAGACGATCCGGGTCGTCATCGTCGACGACCACGCGCTCTGGCGGCGCGGGCTCGATTTCGTTCTCTCCGAAGAACCGGACATCAAGGTCGTCGGCGAAGCTGCCGACGGCATCGAAGCGGTCCACCGGGCCGAGGAGATGACGCCCGACGTCGTTCTCATGGACGTGCGTATGCCGCGTTCGACCGGCATCGAGGCCACACGCCGCATCCGCGAGCGCCTGCCTGACACCAAGGTGATCATGCTCACGGTCTCCGAGAACGAGGAGGACCTGTACGCAGCCGTGAAGGCGGGCGCGAGCGGCTACCTCCTGAAGGAGATCTCCATCGAGGAGCTCGCCGACGCCGTCCGCGCCGTCGCCCGAGGCCACAGCTTGATCTCGCCTTCCATGGCGTCCAAGCTCCTCAGCGAGTTCAACGTCCTCGTGCAGCAGGCGGAGGAACGGCATCGTTCGTTGCTGCCGAGCCTCACGGAGCGCGAGCTCGACGTGCTGAAGCTCGTCGCGAAGGGCTTGAGCAACCGGGAGATCTCCGAGGAGCTGTACATCTCGGAGAACACCGTCAAGAACCACGTGCGCAACATTCTCGAGAAGCTGCATCTGCACTCACGCATGGAGGCGGTCGTCTACGCGATGCGCGAGAAGCTTCTGGACGTTGAGTGACGGGCTGTCTGATTCTGGCGTCGCTGCACCGCCCATAACCCGGCGCAGCGACGCCAAAACGTCGAGGGTGGCACCGGCCGTGCGCGTCATGCTCCTCGGCGCGTTCGTGGCGGGCGTATGGGTCGGCGTCCACGTGCTGTTCACGTACGTGTACCCCGACGACACCGCGGTCGGCCCCGCCTACCGGTATCGGGACGACGCCCTCGTCACGCTGAGTCACGCCCGCGGACTGGCCGACGTCGGGACGGTCAGCGTGAGCGTCTCCGGTTCACGCGTGGAAGGGTATTCGACGCCGCTCCAGTTCGGGGTGGCCGCCGCCTTCTACGAGCTCGGCGGCGACGGGTTTCGAATGTTCCTGGACACGCAGGTCGTCGTCACCACGATGCTGCTCGGCGTGTCGGTTTTCGCGCTCCTCCGGATCGCTGTGCCGCGCCGCAAGCCTGTTACGACCGCGCTGGTCACACTTCCGGTCGCGGTTGCGCTCTTTGGGACGTACTCCTTCTTCGGATGGCACTCGTCCGGCATGGAGAACTCGATCACGAACGCGTTGGTGGCTGCGACAATGGCCTCGCTCGCGTTCGCCGTTCGCCACCCGCGGATGCTTTCCATCGCGGGTGTCGTCGTCGCGTCGTTCGCGCTCACTCGCGTCGAGTTCGCGTTCCATGCCCTGCCGCTGCTGGTCGTCGTGGGGGCCGTACTCGCCTTCAAGAGCCCGGCAGGGGAGCGCTGGCGCCTGCTCGGGCTCCTCATCGCGCCGGCCGTCGGAATCTGGGTCGCCGTCTTCGCCGTTCGTCTCTGGTACTTCGGCGATTGGTTCCCCAACACCGCCGAGGCGCAGGGAATCTCTCCCGCCGACAACGTGCGGGCGTGGGCCAAAGTCCTGTGGCCGCTGCTGTTGCCCGCCGGCTACGCGGCGTTTCACCTCCTTCGGCGACGCTCGGCCCGCCTCGCGACCTTGGCCCGCAGCCCGCTCTTCGGGGCGGTGGCCGCGATCGGCGTGGCGGGGGCGGCGCTCCTCGCCGGGCGCGCCCACGCCGACGACAACCTCCCGGGCATCGACGCGCTCGTCGACTCGGCCCGCGTGCTCGGCTTGTGGTGGTGGGTCCCGCTCGTGCTCGGTCTGGCCCTGCTCGTGCGCCCGCGCCTCGGGGTGATCGAGGCGCTCCTGATCACGCTCGTCGTCACCGGGGCCTGCCACCTGCTCGTCTTCGGTCCCGCGCGTCTCGCGGAAGAGCGCGTGGTCACATTCGTGCTGGTCCCGCTCGTATGTCTCGCGGCGGCGTTCGCGCTCAGGCTGGAGCCGCCGCGTGTGCTGTTGGGATCGGCGCCGCGGGCTGTCACGACCGCGCGATGCGTTGCCGCGGCGGCGCTCGTGGCCGGCGCAGTCGGTGGCGCGATCGCGGCCCATCGCACCTGGGCGGAGCGCCAGGTGCTGTGCTGCGACGTGTCACCCACGGTCGATCCGCTGCTGGCGCAGGCGGCAACGCTCAAGGCGCGGACCGGCCTACCGATCGTGTCGGTCTCCAACCCCGACCTCGGATTGGTCTCGATCCCGAAGCGCGTCAATGTCACCGACGTCGGCTTCCTCGGCGATCCGCTGTTCGCTCGGGTCTGGCGCCGCGCCATCGATTCGGGGCGCCCGGAGGTCGTCGTCGACTACCTGAACCACTACGCGACTCCCGATGTTGTCGAGCTCCACAGCGAGTGGAGCTGCATCTACGCCATGTGGTGGACGTCGCCCGACTTTCGCGCCCGGTACCAGAAGGTCTGGGACGACGGCTCCACGCGCGCCTGGGGCCCCCGGGGCTGCCCCGCCGTCGACCCACTCGAAGGCGGCATCTGGGTGCGCACCGACCTCGTCGACGCGAACTCGGAGGTTGGCCTCAGCCGGCGCCTCGCCGCCCACCCCGACCCCGCGATCGTCCGACGGGAGCTCGCCCGGTGCCGGACCCCCGTCGCATGGTCATGCCAGTACGTCACGCGCAGCGTGCTGCGCAACATCGGCGCATTCGCCGACGCCGGACGCCTGGACGACGCGGTCGCGGCGTTCCGCGCCTCGCCCCAGGCTGAGTACGACCAGGCCGTGCTCTCCTCACGGGACGACGGCGATTGGTACCGCCCTGCTGTCGATGCTCTCTTTCGGCGAGGGAGAGGCTGAGGGGCCCGCCGGTACACTCGATCGCCATATGGGCCTCTTCAACAAGCTCCTTCACGCGGGCGAAGGCCGGAAGCTCAAGCTCCTGCAATCGATCGTCCCCGAAGTCGCGGCCTTCGAGCCCGAGATGGAGGCGCGCTCCGACGACGAGCTGCGCGCCCTGACCGACGAGTTCCGGGCCCGCCTCGCCGAGGTCGACACGAAGGAGGAGCGGGTCGAGATGCTCGACGACCTGCTTCCCGAGGCCTTCGCGGTCGTACGCGAGGCCGCCAGGCGGACGCTCGGGCAGCGCCACTTCGACGTCCAGATCATGGGGGGCGCCGCCCTGCATTTCGGCTGGGTCTCGGAGATGAAGACCGGCGAGGGCAAGACCTTGGTCGCGACGCTTCCGCTCTACCTGAACGCGCTGGCCGGCTACGGATGCCACCTCGTCACGGTTAACGACTATCTGGCGCGGCGTGACGCGGAGTGGATGGGTCAGATCTACCGGTTCCTCGGGCTCGAGGTCGGTATCGTCGTTCCCGACATCGACGATCCCGACGCCAAGCGCGCCGCCTACCAGGCCGACATCACCTACGGCACCAACAACGAGTTCGGGTTCGACTACCTGCGCGACAACATGGCTCTGTCGCGCGAGGAGCAGGTGCAACGCGGGCACTTCTTCGCGATCGTCGACGAGGTCGACTCGATCCTGGTCGACGAGGCACGGACGCCGCTGATCATCTCCGGACGGGCTGACGACGCCCAGGAGCTGTACTACCGGTTCGCGCGGGTCGTGAAGGGACTCCAGCGCGACCGGGACTACGAGGTCGACGAGGCGAAGCGCACCGTCGTGCCCACCGAGGACGGTGTGACCCGGGTGGAGCAGGCGCTCGCGGTCGACAACCTTTACGAGCACGTCAACCAGAACTTCGTACACCAGCTCCAGGCCGCGCTACGCGCAAAGGAGCTCTTCAAACGGGACGTCGACTACGTCGTCCAGAACGGCGAGGTGAAGATCGTCGACGAGTTCACCGGCCGCATCCTCGAGGGCCGGCGTTGGAGCGAGGGTCTCCATCAGGCGGTCGAGGCCAAGGAAGGCGTCCGCATCAAGTCCGAGAACCAGACGCTGGCGACGGTCACGCTCCAGAACTACTTCCGCATGTACGAGAAGCTCGCTGGCATGACGGGGACGGCGCTCACCGAGGCGGGCGAGTTCGCGCACACGTACGCGCTCGAGGTCGTCGGTATCCCGACGAACGAGCCGATGATCCGCGACGACAACGCCGATCTCATCTACAAGACCGAGGACGCCAAGTTCAACGCCGTCGCCGACGACATTGAAGAGCGCTACGAGATCGGGCAGCCGGTGCTCGTCGGCACGATCTCGGTCGAGAAGTCCGAGAAACTGTCGCGGCTGCTCGAGAAGCGCGGCGTCCCGCACTCGGTGCTGAACGCGAAGCAGCACGAGAAGGAGGCGCTCATCGTCGCCCAGGCGGGCCGGCCGCACGCGGTCACGGTGGCCACGAACATGGCCGGGCGCGGCGTCGACATCCTGCTCGGTGGCAACCCCGAGGGCCTCGGCCGCCAGGAACTGCTCGCCGAGGGCTCGACGCCGCAGAACGCCACCGACCGCTTTCAGGAGCTGGTCACGAAGTTCCGGGACCAGTGCCAGGCCGACGGCGAGCGCGTCATCGAGCTCGGCGGACTCTACGTCCTCGGTACCGAACGCCACGAGAGCCGGCGCATCGACAACCAGCTGCGCGGCCGCTCGGGCCGGCAGGGCGACCCGGGCGAGAGCCGCTTCTACCTCTCGCTCGAAGACGACCTCATGCGGCTGTTCGCGACGGGGGCCATGAACTGGGTCATGGGCAGGGCCTTCCCGGATGACGTCCCGCTCGAGGCCCGGATGGTCACGAAGGCCATCGAACGAGCCCAGCGCACCGTCGAGGACCGCAACTTCGAGATCCGCAAGGACGTGCTCAAGTACGACGAGGTGATGAACGAGCAGCGCAAGGTCGTCTACAAGCGCCGCCAGCAGATCCTCGACGGCGGCGACCTGCGCGAGGAGGCCTTTGAGGCGATCGAGGGTGCGGTGCGGCACGCCGTCGAGACGTGGTGCCCAACCGAGTATCCCGAGGAATGGGACCTCAATGAGCTGCACACCCAGATCCAGACCACCTTCCCGACGCGGGTCGCGCTCGGCGACCTCGATCTGCCCGATCGCGAGCAGGTCGTGCAGGTGCTAACCGACGACGCCGTCGAGCTCTACGAGCAGAAGGAGGAGGCGATCGGCGCCGAGGCCCTCCGCGAGATCGAACGGCGCGTGATGCTCTCGGTGATCGACCAGCACTGGCGCGAGCACCTCTACGAGATGGACTACTTGCGCGAAGGCATCAACCTGCGCGCCATGGGTCAGAAGGATCCCCTCGCCGAGTGGCAGCGCGAGGGCTTCGACATGTTCTCGGCGATGATGGCCGGCGTTCAAGACAACTTCGTCCGCTACGTCTCGCACCTCCAAGTCGTCGCCGAAGAAGCCCCGCGCCGGCAGGCCAGCAACATCCGGTACTCGTCAGCCGAGGGGCCCGTGCAGGGCGCCCAGGCTTTACAGGCTGCGGCCGCGGGCCAGCCGCTCGAGGAACCGGTCGGCGACGGGATGGGCGACGTGACCGGCGCTGCCACCGCGACCGCGGTTGCCGAACGACCCGAGGACGTCGTCCCCCAGCCGGTGCGCGTCGAGAAGACTCCCGGTCGCAACGAGCCCTGCTACTGCGGAAGCGGCAAGAAGTACAAGCACTGCCACGGTCGCTGAACCGCGGTCTGTCCAACCGCTCGCACTGCGATGCGCGATCACACCGAACCCCTGGCCGATCTCCGCCGCCGCGTCGATGACGCGCGCGCCTACCTGCAGATCGACGCTGCACGCGCCCGTCTGGCCGAGCTCGAGGAGGAGGCCAGCAAGCCGGACTTGTGGAACGACCAGGACCAAGCGCGCAAGGTCACGACCGAGCTGGCCCAGGTGCGCGACGACCTGGCGCTGGTCGACGGCCTCGAGGAACGCCAGTCGGAGCTCGAGACGCTCTTCGAGCTAGGCCGCGAGGAGGACGACGACTCGGTCGAATCGGAGATCGTCTCCGGCATCGACGCTCTGGCCGCGGATCTCGACCGGCTCGAGCTGCGGGCATTGTTCACGGGGGAGCACGACGAGCGCGATGCGATCTGCGAGATCCACTCGGGCGCCGGGGGCACCGACGCCCAGGACTGGGCGGAGATGTTGCTGCGCATGTATCTGCGCTGGGCGGAACGTCGAGGGTTCGACGTCGAGCTCGACGAGGTCCAAGGTGGCACGGAGGCGGGCATCACCTCCGCGACGTTCATCGTCAAGGGGCGGTACGCGTACGGATTGCTTCGGGGCGAGAAGGGCGTGCACAGGCTCATTCGCATCTCACCGTTCGACGCCAACGCCCGTCGTCACACCGCCTTCGCGTCCTTCGATGCCGTCCCCGCACTCGACCAAGCCGAAGAACCGGAAATCGACCCCAGCGAGCTGCGCATCGACACATACCGGTCGTCGGGCGCGGGCGGCCAGCATGTGAACGTCACGGATTCCGCCGTGCGCGTCACGCACATCCCTACCGGCATCGTGGTATCGGTCCAGAACGAACGTTCTCAGATCCAGAACCGCGCGAAGGCGATGCAGATTCTCGCCGCACGACTCGCGGAGCGTCAACGCGTCGAACGTCAACACGAGCTCGAAGCCCTCTCAGGGGAGAAGCGCGAGGTCGCGTTCGGGAATCAGATCCGGACGTACACGCTCGCGCCATTCCAGCTCGTCAAGGACGAGCGGACCCGTTACGAGACCGGCAACGTACGCGCCGTGCTCGACGGCGAGTTCGACTCCTTCATCGAGGAGTACCTCCAGTGGCACCGGCAGCAGAACGGCAGCACACCGCCGGTGCCGCCTTCCGGACCGGCCTGTTAGTGGCCGCGCTGCTGTCGCCGATCGACGCGGGAGAGCCCGCCCTCGCGACTGCCGAGCGTGATGCACAGGAATCTGTGAGCCCGCTGGGGCCATTCGGGTTCCGGCGGGGCCAGGCTGCTAGCCTGCGGCGGAACGTGTGGCTGAAGGGAGGCGGCCCTCCAGCTCCCGATTCTTTTGCTGCCGGGACTCGATGATTCGTTTCGAGGGCGTAACCAAGATCTACAAGGGCGACGTCGTCGCGCTGCGCGACGTCAGCATCAACGTCAACAAGGGTGAGTTCGTCTTCATCGTCGGCCCGTCCGGCTCCGGGAAGTCGACCGCCCTGCGCCTACTGCTACGCGAAGAGGCGCCGACGTCGGGTCGGATCATCGTCGCCGGTAGAGACATCTCGCGGCTCAGCTCGTGGAAGGTTCCGCAGCTGCGGCGCAACATCGGCTGCATCTTCCAGGACTACAAGCTGCTTCCCAACAAGACCGTGTACGAGAACGTCGCCTTCGCCCAGGAGGTCATCGGTCGGCCCCGGCACATCGTGCATTCCCAGGTGCCGCAGATCATCGACCTCGTCGGGCTCAGCAAGAAGGCCAACCGCTTCCCGAACGAGCTCTCGGGTGGAGAGCAGCAACGAGTGTCGATGGCGCGGGCGTTCGTGAACCGTCCGCTGATCCTCCTTGCCGACGAGCCGACCGGCAACCTCGACCCCGCGACCACGGTTGGCATCATGCGCCTCCTCGATCGCATCAACCGCACCGGCACCACGGTGGTCATGGCGACCCACGATCAACGCATCGTCGACGCGATGCGCCGCCGCGTCGTCGAGCTGGATCGCGGCCACATGGTGCGAGACCAGTCGCGCGGCGTCTACGGCGTCGGGAGCTGATCGATGTTCCGCCAGCTCGGCTACTTCGCGCGCGAGACGCTCATCTCACTACGCCGCAACCTCCTCATGACGGTGGCCGGGATCCTCACCGTCACGGTGTCGCTGCTCCTGCTGGGCGGAATCCTGCTGTTCCAGCAGTGGGTCGACCACGGCACCGAGAAGTGGAAGCACGGAGTCGAGTTCGAGGTCTTCATGAAGCCCGACGCGACGCAGCAGCAGATCGACGCCGTCCGAGGCGATCTCGATCACGACCGTCAGGTGAGATCAGCGAAGTTCCTGTCGAAGGACGACGCGTACGAGGAGTTCAAGCGGATCTTCAGGGACAAGCCCGACCTGGTGACGTCGGTCGACGCCAGCGCACTCCCGGCGTCGTTCCGCGTCGCTCCCAAGGACGTCAAGCAGACGAAGCAGCTCGCCGAGAAGTACAACACGCGTCCGGGTGTCGATGAGTCGCAGACCGCCGACAAGGCGATCAAGCAGCTCATCGACATCACGAACTTCCTGCGTTACCTGTTCATCGCGATCTCCACGATCCTGATCGCCTCGTCGCTGTTCCTGATCGTCAACACGATCCGGCTCGCCACCTTCGCCCGGCGCCGCGAGATCGAGGTGATGAAGCTCGTCGGCGCGTCGAACTGGTTCGTGCGCATCCCGTTCATGTTCGAGGGGCTTGCGCAGGGCGCGGTCGGAGCCGGGCTCGCGGTCAGCGGCGTGTTCGCTCTCCAATACCTGCTCAGCCAGGTCGATACGTCGCAGGGCAACTTCTTCCGGGGTTACTTCGTGACCTCCGGCGACGCCGCCGTCATCAGCATCGGGCTGCTGTTCGGCGGCGCCGTCATCGGTTCCGTCGGGGCCGGCGTCGGCATCCGCCGCTTCTTGCGGGTCTGAGCCGACTCCGCCTCCACGCCCCCTTTAGGGCCAGGGCATCAAGGCCAGTCGTCCCTGCCGACACGCGCGTGGCCAAAGGGCGGAGTGGGTAGTTTGACACCTACTGTTGCCTCTGGGGCTACTGTTGCGTAGGCTTCAGCTGCCCATGAAAGCCCAGCGCCTGCTTCTGGGCTTCGTCGCGATCGCGCTCCTGCTCGGTCTCGTCTCGCCCCCGACCGCCGGCGGCCAGCCATCGCCGGACTCCCTGGCGCGCCGCAACGAGCTCTCAGCCGCCATCGAGGATGCGTCGGCCGCCGAGCTCACGGCGATCAACGAGCTCCAAGACGCGACCGCGAAACGGCAGGTGCTCGAAGGGCAGGTGGCGACGCTCAACGGCCAGATCGCCGAAGCGACCCGGCAGGTGGAAGCGGCCGAGGCCGAGATCGCGCGTATCACCGCCCAGATCGAGACGGTCCAGCGCGAGATCGATCGGATCAAGCTCGAGATCGAGCTCTCGAAAGCGCGGTTCAACGAGTCGGCGGCTGCTCTCTACAAGAGGTCCGGGAACGGCAGCGACAGCTCCTTCACGATGCTGTCGCACGAGGGCAACGCCCACGAGGTGATCGCCGGGAGCAAGTACCTCGGGGAGAACTCGCGACAATTCGACCGAGAGATCCGGAGGCAAGGAAGCCTCAAGGACCAGCTCGACGACGCCCAGCAAGACCTCAGGAAGGAAGAGGCGAAGGCGCAGGAAGCGCAGCGGGTCGCGGCAGCGGAGCGCGATCGCGTCACGCAGCTACGTGCCCAGGCCGACAGCGAGCGCGAGCAGGTCGCCGCCGCGGAGGCGCAGGAGCAGCAAATCGTCGAAGGCCTCCGCGCCCGGAAGGCGGAGTTCGAGTCGGAGTACGCCGCGGTCCAGGAACAGATCAACGCTCAGATCGCGGCCGCCGTGAGCCGGGGCAATCCCGCGCAGGGCAACGGCCGCTTCATCTCGCCCGTGAACGGCGCGGTCACGAGCGGCTTCGGCCCGCGCGTCCACCCGATCCACGGCAGCAGCCGAATGCACAACGGGGTCGACATCGCGGGCTCGTCAGGCACACCGATCAAGGCCTGTGACGACGGCGTCGTCAAGATGGCGGGCTCGAACGGCGGCTACGGCAATTGGACGTTGATCGACCACGGTGGCGGGCTCGCGACCGGGTACGCGCACCAGTCTTCGATCGGCGTGAGGGTGGGGCAGCACGTCAGCAAGGGCGAGGTGATCGGGCGCGTCGGCTCGACGGGAGCGTCGACGGGCCCCCACCTCCACTTCGAGGTGCGCGTGAACGGTAACCCGGTCAACCCGATGAACTGGCTCTAAACCGTTCTTGCGTCAACTAGGCACGCATAAGGGGCCTAGTTGACGCAACAAACGGGTGGTTACTTGTCGGGCTGGGGCGTGACGCGGAGGTAGGGCTTGAGGGCCTTCCAGCCCTTCGGGAACTTGCCCTTCGCCTCGTCGTCCGAGACGGCCGGGATGATGATCACGTCATCGCCCTGTTGCCAGTCGACCGGCGTCGAGACCTGGTAGCCGGCAGTCAGCTGCACCGAGTCGATCACCCGCAGGAGCTCGTCGACGTTGCGTCCGGTGCTCTGCGGGTACGTGATCGTCAGCTTGACCTTCTTGTCCGGTCCGATGACGAACACGGAGCGGACCGTCACGGTGTCACTCGCGTTCGGGTGGATCATGTCGTAAAGGTCAGCGACCTTGCGGTCGGGGTCGGCGATCATCGGGAAGTTCGGCGCCGCCCCCTGCGT
Source organism: Actinomycetota bacterium (assembly GCA_046724655.1). GTDB lineage: Bacteria > Actinomycetota > Acidimicrobiia > IMCC26256 > JACDBD01 > JALZAA01. The sequence continues at coordinate 39,565 of JBKOWY010000112.1, read as the reverse complement.
CTCCTCGATGTCCTTAGACCAGCCCTCGTGTGCGTCCAGCGGGTCGACGCTGATGCCCATCAGCTTCACGTTGCGCTGGTCGAACTCGGACTTGCGCTTCGCGATCGCGCCGAGCTCGGTCGTGCATACCGGTGTGAAGTCCTTCGGGTGCGAGAAGAGGAGGCCCCAGCTGTCGCCGAGGTAGTCGTAGAAGTTCAGCTTGCCCTCGGTGGTCTCCGTGGTGAAGTCGGGAGCCGTGTCCCCCAAGCGAAGTGCCATGACTCTCTCCTCTGGTTCGTGCCGTTGGCCTTGTGCGCCCTCACGGTACCAGGGTCCGGCAAAAAGGGGAGTAAAAAGGTCGGGATTTCCGAGCCGGGCGACCGTCCCTCACGGGACCACGCTCCGCACCCGGAAGGGCGCATAGACCTGGTACTCGCCGTCCTCAAAGCGGACGTCGGCCTCGGGGGAGAGGCGGCGCAGGAACGGCAGCGCCCGGCGGTTCTCGCCGAGGATGACGGCCCGAAAGGCCACGAGTCCGCGCCGAGCTCCGACACGGGCCAGATGGTGGAGCAGCTGCGTCCCGAGACCCCGGTCCTGCCAGGCGTCCTCGACGATCACGGCCACCTCGGCGTCGTCCTCGTCGGGGCGGCCGTCGTAGCGCGCGACCCCGACGATCTCGCCGTCCGCCTCGGCGACCATCGCCTCGTGGAGCTGGTTGTCGAGCCCGGCGAGGTGCAGGAGCGCGGCGCGTCGGGGCTGGGGCATCGGGGAGAAGAAGCGGTGGTAGATCGACTCCGGCGAGAGTCGGTCGAACATACGCAGGAGGGGGTACGCGTCGGCCGCCTGGATGCTGCGGATCGTGACGTGCGATCCGTCGCCGAGCTCGACGGCGTCGCCGGTGAGCGGCCGCGGCGTGATCGACATCTGCTCGACGGCGGCCATCACGCAGCTCCTGCGCCGGCGGCGTCGGAGCCCGAGGAGGAGATGAGGCACGTGCTCGTCGCGTGGGCGTACAGCGCGCCGTTCTCGTCGACGAGATGAGCCTCGGCGGTGGCCACGCGGCCGCCCAGGTGCACCACCTTTCCCTCGGCTCGTACGCGGCCCGTCGTCATTCGCACCGGGCGGAGGAAGTTCACCTTCAGCTCGAGTGTGCTGTACGTGAGCCCGGCGCGCAGCTTGCTGTGCACCGCGCATCCCATGGCGCTGTCGAGCACGGTCGTGAGGATCCCGCCGTGCACGGTGCCGAGCGGGTTGTAGTGGTACTCGGCGGGATCGAAGGCGAACGTGACAAGGCCTTCGCTGATCTGCTCGACCTCGAGGCCGAGCAGACGCGCGACCGGTGGGGGCGGCAGCTCGCCGCCCTGGATGGCTCGGAGGACGTCGATCCCACCGAGGTCCCGCGCGTCCTTCAGACTCGCGATCGGGTCGTCCCAGGTGACGACGCGGCTGCGTTCTTCGATTGTGGTCATCTGTTTGCCCTCCCTTTCCCTTTCCCGCGCGTCTTGCGCAGGCTCTCGACGTGACTGGTGAGCGACGCGACCGCCCGGTGCTCGTGGGTGGGGTCGTGGAACAGCTTGCTGAGCATGAGCGAGCCTTCGAGGGTGGAAGTGATGAGCGTGGCGAGCTGGTAGGGATCGACGTCGGCGTCGATCTCGCCGCGCGCCTTCGCCTCCTTCACGATCGATCCGATCAGGCGATGCCACGAATCCATCGCGTCGCGAGCCCGGGCCGCCAGCGCAGGGTGGGTGTCGTCGGACTCGATGGCGGTGTTCATGATCGGGCAGCCGCCTGCGATCAACGGGTCGTCCGCCCACTCGCCGAACGCCTCGATGATGCCGACGAGGCGATCGAGGCCGACCTTGCCTTCCTGGGCGACGACGAACGCGTCCGTCATCAGGGAGATCGAGTGGGCAAAGGACTCGAGCGCCAGCTCGTCCTTGCTGCCGAAGTGGTTGTAGATGCCGCCCTTCTCGAGACCGGTGGCCTCGACGATCTCACTCATGGACGTGCCCGCGTAGCCGCGCTTGTTGAACACGGGAGCGGCCCGCTCGAGGATCAGGCGCCGTGTGACCTCCCCTTTCCGGGGCTGGGTCGTGGCTGCCATCTCGGGCCCCTTCCTTTGAAACCGACCGTTCGGTCTGATTATGAGCGGCGGAGCGCCGGATGGCAACGTGACCTGGGGCACGGCGGCCTGCGGGACGGGCCTCCTATACCCGCGGCGACAGCGGCTTTGCCGACCGTCGCCGCAAAGCCCGAGCTTGCGAGGGCGACCGTAGGATCGCCTGCATGTGCGGCCGCTTCGTGCAGGTCTCGTCGCCCGACCTCCTGGTGGAACGGTTCGGCGTCCACGAGGTGGCGACCCCGCACCACGAGCCGAGCTGGAACGTGGCGCCCCGGGCAACCGTGTACGCAGTCCGGGACCGGACCGTTGACGACGATCGTCGCCGGTATCTCTCGGAGCTGCGGTGGGGCCTGGTCCCGTCGTGGGCAAAGGACCCGAGAAGCGGGGACCGCATGATCAACGCCCGCGCCGAGTCGCTGGCGGACAAGCCTGCCTACCAGCGCGCGTTCCAGAAGCACCGCTGCCTCGTGCCCGCGGAGGGCTTCTACGAGTGGCAGCGACGCGGGGGCCGGAAGCAGCCGATGTTCATTCACCGCCGAGATGGCGAGCCAATGGCGCTCGCCGGCCTGTGGGCGGCGTGGCGCGGCGAGGGCGGCTTTGCCGATCCTCGCCGGAAAGCCGGAGCTTGCGACGGCGACAAGGAGGAGCGGTACGAGGGCGAGCCCGATGGTGACTGGCTGCGCTCGTGCGCGATCGTCACGACGAACGCCAACGACACGATTGCCCCGCTCCACGATCGGATGCCGGTCGTGCTCGAGGAGCGCGACTGGGATCGATGGCTCGACCCGATCGCCACCGAGACCGACGCGCTCGGTCGGATGCTGACGCCGGCAGCCGACGATCTGCTCGTCGCGTATCCCGTAGGCACCCGGGTCAACAGCGCCGACAACGACGGACCCGACCTCGTGGAGCGGGTGGCGCTCGAAGCTACGTTGGATCTCTAGTGGAGTACGACGAGTACATCGCCGCGCTGCGAGCGAATGCGGCTGGGGCGGCCCGGGCCGTCCGTGACACCCCGGCGGACACGATCGTGCCGTCGTGCCCCGAGTGGACGCTGCACGACCTTGTCCGTCACCTCGGCTCGCACCACCGATGGGTGGCGGGAAACCTTGATCGTCCCCCGGATGGTGAGATGTTCGAGCGGTTTGCGCACGCGCCCGACGGCGCGGCGGACGAGTGGCTGCAGGCCGGCGCCGAGACCCTCGCAACCAAGCTCGAAGCGAAAGATCCCGCGGCGCCCTGCTGGACATGGGTCCCGTTCGATCACAGCGTCGGGTTCTGGGCCCGTCGCACGGCCCAGGAGACGGCCATGCATCGCTGGGATGCCCAGCACACCGGCGGGGCCGAAGATGCCATTGACGGCCCGCTCGCAGTGGACGGCGTCGACGAGTACCTCACTCTCGTGCCGTCCTTCCCGGGCCGCCGCTTTCCCGACTCGGGTTCCGCCCATCTCCACTCCACCGACGCCCCGGGGGAGTGGTTGATTCGATTCGACGGCGACGCGATGCACGTGACGCATGAGCACGCCAAAGGTGATGTCGCGGTGCGGGGGCCGGCATCCGATCTGCTGCTGGTGCTCTACGGGCGCAAACCCACGAACGAGGTCGACATCTTCGGCGACGCGGCGCTGTTCGAGCGGTTTCGCGAGCAGGCGAAGTTCTAAGGATTCATTGGTCGCCGTCGCAAGCTCCGGCTCCTGCGGCGACGGTGGCAAAGCCGCCGTCGCCGCGCGTCTACGATTCGAGCGCGTTGCGGAGCACGTCGATGACGTGCTCCCGCCGCTTGGCGAGCATCGCGGGACCAAGCGGATCGGCGCCGAGCAAGGAGTTGATCAACGGCGCATCCGACAGATACGAGAGCACGGCGCCATAACCCGTGAGCAGAAGCTGGCCCGCGTCGTAGCGACGCAGCCGGCCCGCGCTCATCTCGCGCTCGAGGAACTCGGTCGCGCGCTCGAACAGCGGCCGCAACATCGCGCCCAGCTCCTCCGACAGCATCGGGCCGCCCTCCAACGCCTCCCACCGGGCGAGCCGGACGAAGTCGGGGTGCTCTTCGAAGAAACGGAATGCCGCCCGTAGGACGCGCTCCACCTGGGGCCACCCCTTCTTTTGCGGAGTCGCGATCGCCTCGTCGACGAGCGCGAACCAGTCTGCGAACGCGTCCAGCAGCACGGCGCGGTAGAGCGCTTCCTTGGACGGGAAGTGGTGGAGGAGGCTCGGCCGGCGGATGCCGACGGCGTCGGCGATGTCGTTGAGGCTGGTCCCGTGGTATCCGTGCTCGGCGAATCGGCGCAGGGCGGCGTCGAGAATGAGGGTCCTCGTGCCGTGCGCCTGGGCGTCGGTCGTGGTTCCCATGCGGTCCTCGAGCCCCGAGCAGTCGTGGCGCGTGTGCCTACCTACTGGTCGGTAGAGTAGCGTCCGGACCACCCAACCGTCCGCTCCGAGCGAGGAGACTCATTCGTGAACGTGCCGCTCGCGTTGCTTGCCGGGTTCCTTGTCACGCAGCTCTCGGTCATCGTGACCACGGTGTACCTGCACCGCACGCTGGCCCATCGAGCGTTGAGCATGCGTGGACTACCGACGCTCGCATGTCGCGTCCTCCTATGGATCACCACCGGCATGCGACCGCGCGAGTGGGTGGCGGTGCATCGCCGCCATCATGCGACGTCCGACACGCCGGCCGATCCGCACAGCCCGCGCATCCTCGGCTTCTGGCGTGTGCAGCTTGCCAACGCCGGGTTGTACCGGCGTGTAGCTCGCGATCGGCTCACCGTGCGCAGGTACGCGCGGGATCTCGCGCCCGACCGGCTCGACCGCTGGTTCTTCGACCACGGTCTGCTGGGGCTCGCGATCGGGATCGGGATCCTGTGCGTGACGCTTGGTTGGCAGACGGGTTTGCTGGCTTCGGGCATCCACGCCGTGAGCTACTTGATGCTGAGCGGAGCGATCAATGCGGTAGGTCACATGCGCGGCCGCCGTCCGCACGACAATCCGGCTGGCAATTCGCAGTGGCTGGCGTGGCTCACGGCGGGCGAGGGACTGCACAACAACCACCACGCGGCGCCGACGTCTGCACGGTTCGCGCTCGGACGTCGCGAGGTGGACCCCGGCTGGTGGGCGATACGTGGCCTCCTTGCGTGCCGGCAGGCGAGCCTTCGCCACGAGGAGGTGAAGCTCAAGCAGGTCGCGTAGCCGGCACGGCCTCAGCGCGCTCTGGGGGCTTGCTCGCGCAGCGCTCGGCGAGTGTCATCAGGGCCGGCGAGGTAGGCCGGCGCCGGGGTCGTCACCCCGTTCGCCGCGTATCGCGCCAGGTGCTCCCGGATCTCCGCCGGCGTCCCGTGCACGATGAGCGCGTCCACAAGCTCATCGGGGATCGCGGCCGTTGCTGCTTCGCGGTCACCCGCGCTCCACGCCTGCCACATGGGCTCGAGCGTCTCACCCCGCCCCAACCACGCGTGGAACGCCGCGTACACGGGAACGTTGAGGTAGGCGGCGATCGCCCGCTTCCCGATGAACCGCACCGTGTCCTGATCGTCAGTCGGGAGCACGAAGATCCGGGCCACGATCTCCTTGTCGTCACCCACGTACGGCACGACGGTCTTCACGTCCTCCGCCGACAGCCAGTTGATGATCGCGCCGTCGCCCTCTCGGCCGCCGAGGCGCAGCATGCCCGGGCGGAGGGCGGCGACGAGGATGGGAGGCATCTCGTCGATCCGGATCCCGAGGCGGAACCCCCTCACGCTGAATGTGTCGTATTCGTGCGTGACCTTCTCGCCTGCGAGCGACGCACGGAGGAACCTGATCGTGTCCCGGACGCGCCGGTACGGCTCGTCGAAGGGGATGCCGTTCCAGTTCTCGACGATCACGTTCGAGGATGCCCCGATGCCGAGCGCGAAACGTCCCGGCGCGGCCTGCGCCATGCTCGCGACGGTCTCGGCGAGCGTCGCCGCGCCCCGCGTGAAGGCGGGCACGATCGCGGTGCCGAGCCGCAGCGACGGCGTCCATGCCGCGGCTAGCGCGAGAGGGGTGAACGCATCGGCGCCGCCCGACTCGGCCGACCACAAGTCCGTGTAGCCCAGAGCCGCGATCTCTTCGAACCACTCTCGGTGCGCGTGCAGCGGCACCCCCTCGAACGGCACGGTGATGCCGTGACGTTGCGGGACGCTCATGCGGTGCCTCCCTCCGCTCGGGTCTCGGAGCCGCTTTCGCCGGCCGCCTCATCCTCCTCCCAGTCACGGTGCTTGCGCACGATCGCCGACTGGCTCGCGGTGCCGAGCAGCGTGCCGTCCTCGGCCCACAGATGCACGAGCCCGTGCCCGAAACCTCCGGCGATGGCGTGCACGCGCACGTCGGCCAGGATCCACTCGGTCGGGTGACGGGTCACGACCCGCAGCGTGTTGTCCAGGCTGTTGCCGCCGGCGCGCTCGCCCAATGCCTGGCCCACCCCGAACGGGACGAAGTCACCGACGATCGCGAGCGCCGCCGCCGACATCTCGAGAGACGGGAGATGCACCCACAGAGCCGCGCGGCCGTCACCGGGCGGACCCGGCAGCTCGTGGATCGGACGCCCGGCGGCGATGCGCGTCTCGAGGCGGTCCATGATCGTTCCCCGGTGGCGCGGCAGCGTCTCGCGGGGTGGGCTCGCGTCGGGCGGCGGCACGTCGGGCCGGACGGCCCACGACCCCGACAACGGCAGGTCGCGGAAACCCAGCGCGGCGTTCACGGTGAAGATCTCCTCGCCGTCGACGCGCGCAACCGCGCGCGCCTGGGACGAGCGATGACCACGCACGACCTCGTCGATCTCGATCTCGACGATCGACGGCGGCCGCGCGTACGAGAGGTACTGCGCGCTCGCCCACACGAGCGGTCGATCGGTTGTGCGCTCGAGCGCCTCGATGGCGGCGCCGAGGCCGCAACCGCCGAACAGCGTGCCTCGTCCCGAGCAAAGCTGGGGTACCACGGGCAGCTGCCAGTCGTCGGGATCTTCAGTGCGCGCGAGCCCGAAGAACCGAAGTGCGTCCACGGGCACAATCTAGGGCCGCGCTCGGCGTGGTCACCCGAGGTCGACGGCGGCGACTGCCCAGGCGCGCGTCGAGCCCCGGTCCTCGATCGCAAGGTGGAGTCGCCAGCCGGTCGCGGGTCCGCCGGCGTCCCAGGCGTACCACGCCAACCCCGCCAGCGCGTCTCCGAGCTCGTCGGCGTCGACCGGCCACCGGTCCAGGAGCCCGGCGAGCGCGGCGCCCGTCCACCACGCGGCGAAGCGTCCTACGGCCGCGCCTGGACGGCGCGCGTGCGCGCCGCCGCTCGCGCCTGCCCAGGCCAGTAGGCGCAGAGCGGCGGAGAGATCGAGCTCCACCATCCGCACTCGATCACGTCCGAGCGCAGCGATCGCGTCGAGGGCGTCGCCGCGGACCGCGATCGCCTCGGCGCGCCCCTCCGAGCCCTCGGTCCAGGGCCGTACCGCGTCAACGAGCGCCTCGGTCGCCGCGTCGCGCGTTCCGTCAGCCACGCGCGACGGGACCTCGGCGCGGTGGAGCGCGGCGGGCGAGGGCCCGGGGAAGTCGGCGCCGTCGGGGCGGTAGTGCGCCAGGAAGTAGTCGGGCTCCCATTCGGCCAGGCGCAGCGGAAGATCGAGCACCGCCGGGCCCGGCAGCGACTCCCCGGTGAGATCCTCACCGCGGAGCACGCGTTCGTGCGCGGTCACCACTGCCAGCGGTCCCGGTGAGGCATGCGGCGCGAGCTCGGCCCACTCGTGCGTCGACGCCGCCACCTCGGACAGTGGACCTGGCGCGAAGCGACCGGCGCCTTCGACGAGCATCCGCGCCGCCCAGCGACCCGGTGCCTCGAGCGCCAGTCGATATTCGGCGTGGGCCGCGACGGGCCAGAGCTGCCGGCCTCGTTCGATCGCGTGCACGCACCGATCGCGTAGCTCCATGACGCGATCCCACTCGCGCGACCCGCACAGGGTGTCGACGAGACGCACGAGCTCGTCGAGGTCACCGCGTTCGACGACGACCGGCAACGGATCGGCCATGACTCCAGTACAGCAAGTGACTGTTCGCGGGACCGCCGCCGATTTGCCAGACCAGCGGCCCTTCCCCGGTAGCGGGCGGGGACGAGTGAGGGGTTCCGGGTGCTCAGGAGGTGCATGGGGCCGTTCGTCAGCGCCGTGGTGGTTGCGGCGGTCAGCGGGTGGGGGTCGGCACGGCGGTGGCGGATCGGCCGGCAGCAAAGCCGTACGACAAGGACTCAAGACGGCCATCGAGGACATCCAGGACTTCTGGGAGACGGAGATGCCGGCGGTCTACGGCAAGCCGTACGAGCGGATCCCGAACAGCAAGATCCACGCGTACGACGCGAGCACCAACATGAAGGAGATGACGAAGTGCGCTCGTGCGACGGGCCGGACGTACAAGGACTTCCGGGGCAACGCGTTCTTCTGCCGGCTTGATGGCAGCGTGAACTACGACAACGGCGACCTCTTCCCGCGCCTGTGCAAGGAGTTCGGGACTTCGTTCCTTCGGGGGAGAGACCTACAAGAGCGTGAGCGACGTGATCTCCTACAACCCGAAGGAGAAGAAGTCGCTGCCGAGGTTCCCGAGCCTGAACTTCAAAGCCAGCGACTACAAGGACTCGATCTTCTATTGCGAGGACGAAGACTTCGTCGCGTACGACCGTGACCTCATCCGGGGCGTCTACAACGACATCGGCGACTTCGGTGTCGCGACCCTCATCGGGAACGCGTGGGCCTCGGCCATGCAGTCCCGTCTCGCCATCACCGTGGAGCGGAAGGAGGTCGGCTTGCAGGCCGACTGCTTCACCGGCGCGTGGGTGGGCAGCGTCCCCGTGGACCAGGAGTGCACCGTCCAAGCGCGCGGCCTTCCCGAGACGCGCGAGGCCGCGTTCGCGCTCTCACCCGGAGACCTCGACGAGGTCGTGCAGGCGTTCCTCGTGTTCGGCGATCCCGCTGAGGCGAAAGAAGCGACGCGCGGGACGGCGTTCGAGCGGATGGAGGCGTTCCGCCTGGGCTTCTTCCAGGACGAGCAGGCCTGCCTGCCGCTGGCCGGCGGCTGACCAGCGACTGACGACGGACGCGAGGTCAGGCGCCGAGCCGCTGAACGCGGCGGAGGAACGAGCCTGCGCCTTCGGTTGTCGCGCCGTTCGCCGTCACGCGATCCGCGAGGGCGCGGTCCGACGTGACCACGCGCAGCTCGCCCGCGTTGTCGTCCGTGTCGACGAGCTCGACGATGCGGTCGTCAGCGGCATCGCGGCCGGGGCGGCGCGCGTAGCGCACTGTCACACCACGGTGCATGCCCTCCGGAAGGTCGGCGAGAGGACGGCCGTCGAGCACGAGGCTGATTTCGTCATCGGAGCGGCGGGCGGCGTGTTGCAGGCGGGCGAGCAGTCGCCGCACCGCGGCGTCGCGGTCGCGCCACCAGCCGTCGGCTTGGGCGCCGATCACGTTCATGCCGTCGACGACGAAGCGGGTCATCGCCTACATCAGTTCAGCGAAGGATGCGCCGGCGCCGTGGCGAACATCGCGAGCCGGCCCCCCTGGCGTCGCAGGACAGACGCCCACAGGGCGCGGGGCGCGGAGGTGAACACGTCGTCCGCCGCCGCGTCGAGGACGAACCATCCGCCCGAGTCGACCTCACCGTCCAGCTGACCACCGGACCAGCCCGCATAACCGGCGAACACACGCAGGTTCTGGACCGCGACGGGGAGCGCAACCGGCGCCCGGCCGAGGTCGACGGTTCCCAGGTGGCCGAACAGCGGCGCCCAGCCGTCGGCGCCCTCGGGCGTGTCGGAGCGGGCGAGCCCGATAGCGGCGTCGGGGGAGACGGGGCCTCCGACGAAGACGACGCCAGGGCCGGACGCCACCGGGTCCCAGTCGGGCAGCTTCTCGTTGACCGGGGTATCGCTCGGCCGGTTCAGCACAACGCCGATCGCGCCGTCCTGGCCGTGCTCGAGCACGAGCACGACCGTACGGAAGAAGTTGGGGTCGTAGAGGGCGGGCGTGGCGACGAGCAGCCGACCCCGGAGCGAATCGCTCACGTTCCGATCATGCCCCGCGCCCGACCCGGGCTTGCGCGCAGGTTCTTCACCTGATAGAAAATAGTTATTGATTTATGCAATAATGAGCCGGAGACAACAACGAGCCGGAAGCAACGAGCGGGAAGGCCAGAGATGAACACCACCGAGAAACGGGCCGACGGGGCCTTCGACCTCGCCCAGACCTACGTGCAGCTCGAAGACGGACCGTCCGCGCTGGCGATCGAGGTCGACGAGGACTTCTGGGACAACATCGAGAACCGCCCCGGCCTGCATGGCGGGCGGCTCGTCGGCACGTTTCACAACGCGGCCGACTGGGACATCTGGGAGATGCATCCCGCTGGGGACGAGATCGTGTGCCTGTTGTCGGGCGCTATCGACGTCGTGCTCGACGAGGAGGACGGCGAGCGGACCATCGAGCTGCGACCGGGCGCCACGTGCATCGTGCCGCGCGGCGTCTGGCATTCCGCGATCGTTCACACACCCGGCGACACGCTGCACATCACGCGGGGCGCCGGGACCCGGCACCGACCGCGCTAGGCGAACGCCGAGCCGTACATGAACGACCTCGATGCAACGCTGGCAGCTCTGGCCGACCCGACACGGCGGCAAGTCATCGACCTGCTGCGCGACGGGCCGCGCCGGGCCGGAGAGCTCGCGGCCACGGCACAGACCAGCGCGCCGGTGATGAGCCGGCACCTACGGGTGCTCCGTGCGAGCGGCCTGGTCGAGGCAGGAGGCGATCTGGACGACGCCCGCCTGCGTGTCTACCGGCTGCGTCCCGAGCCGTTCGTCGCGCTCCAAGCATGGCTCGATCAGATCGAGGCGTTCTGGGATGAGCAGCTCGGCGCCTTCAAGAAGCATGTCGAGCGCACACGGAAGGGCAAACGCTCGTGAGCCGGACCGATTCCGTAACCGTCAGCATCGACGTGGCTGTGGACCCCGACACTGCGTTCGAGGTGTTCACCGGCGAGATCGACAGCTGGTACCAGCGTGGTCCGCACAGCTGGAGGTTCCCGGACCGTGCAGTGGGCATCCGGTTCGAGCCGTATGTCGGCGGGCGGTTGCTCGAGGTGCACGACCGGGAGACCGGCGAGGGTTTCGCGTTCGGCAAGGTGCTCGCCTGGGAGCCGGGCGCTCGCCTCGTGTTCGCCGATCTCGTCTCGAGCGCGCCGCCCGATGCGCTCACCGAGGTCGAGGTGCGCTTCGAGGCCGCCGGCAATGGCACCCGGGTGACGCTCGAGCACCGCGGCCTCGACGGATTGTCCCCCGACGTCGCGGCGCAGAAGCGGATGTACGGCTGGCAGACGACGCTGCGCTGGTACGAGGAGCACATGAAAAAGGAGACGAGATGGTGAAGTTCGATGGCATCACGCCCTACGTGCACTACGAGGACGCGGCGGCAGCGCTCGACTGGCTGGCGCGCGTCTTCGGGTTCGAGGAGATCTCGCGTTACGTCGACGGCGACCGCCGGGTGCGCGAGGCAGAGATGCTCGTCGGCGAGAGCCAGCTCTGGCTCTCGGGTCGTGATCCTGGCTACTGGGAGGACAAGGGACGAGGCCCCGAGCAGCTCACGCTGATCTGGGTAGACGACGTCGACGCCCACTACGAGCGCGTCAAGGCCGCCGGCCTCGACGTAAAGCCGCCCGAGGACAAGCCCTACGGCGTGCGGAGCTTCGGCGTCACCGACCCCGAGGGCTACGAATGGGGGTTCATGCAGCCGACCGGAAAGGGCTTCGAGCAGGGCGCCGGCGGCCTCACCGAGGTGCGCGCGTAGTTGCTGTTCAAGCGGCACGTCCTCGACGGCATTGCCGGCGGGACGGTCAGCCTCGCCTTCCGGCGCTGGGTGCGTCCGCGCGTTCGAGCGGGGAGTCAGCTGCGGACGGCGATCGGGGTCCTTGCCGTCGACGCCGTGGACGAGGTGGACATCGCTGAGATCAGCGAGAAGGACGCTCGCCGCGCCGGCTTCTCGTCGCGGGTCGACCTGCTGGACGAGCTCGCGTCGCGTACCGACGGCTCCGTGTACCGGGTCGCGTTGCACCTCGCCGGTAGCGACCCACGCGCCGTGCTGCGCGAGCGCGACGCGCTGACGTCGGACGAGCTGGCCGAGGTGCGGAGCCGTCTCGAACGGCTCGACGCCGCGAGCCGCCACGGCCCCTGGACGATTCAGGCCCTGCGGCTGATCCGCGACCACCCCGCCGTTCGGGCCGGCAATCTCGCCGCCGCCGTCGGCCGCGAGCGGCTGTCGTTCAAGCGGGACGTACGAAAGCTGAAGGAGCTCGGCCTCACCGAGAGCCTCGACGTGGGGTACCGCCTCTCGCCCCGGGGGCGGGCGGTCCTCGACGGTCTCGGGTAACGAGCGCTCGATAGCCTCCGTGGCGACGGTTGACAGGGGGAGCAGACGATGGCGTTCCGAGGGTGGCCGGCCGAGGCGATCGAATTCTACGAGGGCCTCGAGGCCGACAACTCGAGGACGTACTGGCAGGAGAACAAGGCCGTGTACGAGGAGATCGTGCGCGGGCCGATGGACGAGCTGCTCACCGAGCTCGCGCCCGAGTTCGGCGAGGGCCGGATCTTCCGCCCGTACCGTGACGTCCGCTTCAGCAAGGACAAGTCGCCGTACAAGACGGCGATCGCGGCCACGTTGGCGAGTGGCGGCTACATCCACTTCGCGGCCGACGGCCTGGGCACGGGGTGCGGGATGTACATGATGGCGCCCGATCAGCTCGACCGGTACCGACGCGCCGTAGCCGACGAGCGCAAGGGTCGAGAGATCGTCGAGATCGTCGACAAGCTCCGCCAGCGCGGCATCGAGGTCAGCGCGCACGACGTGCTGAAGACGGCTCCCAAGGGCTACCCGAAGGACCATCCGCGCATCGAGTTGCTCCGGCAGAAGGGACTGATCAGCTGGAAGCACTGGCCGGTCGGAGCGTGGCTGGGCACGCGCAAGGCGAAGGACCGTGTCGTCCAGTTCCTACGCGCGTCGCAGCCGATGAACGAGTGGCTTCAGAAGCGCGTCGGCCCGTCCGAGCTCGCCGAGGACGCACGCCGGTAGGCGGATCGGTCAGTTGGATCGCGAGCTCTCCGCCAGCCGGCGAGTGATGTAGCGGCGCTCGGCGTCTGTGGTCGCCAGCTCGAGCGCTTCACGGTAGGCGGCAGCGGCTTCGGTGTGGCGCTCGAGCCGGCGGAGCAGGTCAGCACGCGTGGCGGGAAGGAGGTGGTAGCCGCGCAACGTCCCGGACGCGGCGAGCTCGTCGACCAGCCGTAATCCTGCTTGGGGGCCCTCGGCCATCGCGACCGCGACCGCCCGGTTCAGCTGCACAACGGGGGAGCGCGTCATGCGAGCCAGTTCGCCGTAGAGAACGGCGATCTGGGCCCAGTCGGTCGCGGCGGGGTCCGCCGCCGTCCCGTGACACGCGGCAATGGCCGCCTGCACCTGGTACGGCCCGGGGCGGCTGCGTCGCAGCGCCATGTCGAGAAGCGTGACCCCCTCGTCGATCACTGCTCGGTCCCAGCGGGTGCGGTCCTGTTCCTCGAGGGGGACGAGGTCGCCGGCGTCGTCGACCCGAGCGTCACGGCGGGCGTCGTGCAACAGCATGAGCGCGAGCAGGCCGACTGCCTCGGGCTCGTCCGGCATCAGCTGCACGAGCGTGCGCGCGAGGCGGATCGCGTCGGTGCACAGTCCCCGGCGCACGAGATCGGCGCCTTCTGTCGCCGCGTAACCCTCGTTGAAGAGCAGGTACAGCACCGCCAGCACCGCGCTCGTCCGCTCCGGCAGCAAGTGGTCTGGCGGCACCCGGTAGGGGATGCCTGCGTTGCGGATCTTGCGCTTCGCGCGCACGAGACGCTGCGCCATCGTCGCTTCGGAAACCAGGAACGCCCGCGCGATCTCCGGGGTTGTGAGGCCCGAGAGCGTTCGGAGCGTGAGCGCGACCTGTGCGTCCATGGACAGTGCCGGGTGACAGCACGTGAAGATGAGACGCAGCCGATCGTCCCGGACGACGCTCTCGTCACCGTTGCTCGGCTCATCGGCGGACAGCACCGCGACCTCCTGCAACTTTGCCGCCCCGGTCGCATCTCGGCGCAGCCGGTCGATCGCGCGATTGCGCGCCGTCGTAGTGAGCCAGGCACCGGGGTTGCGCGGAACGCCGTCGCGCCGCCACCGCTCGAGCGCCAGCGCGAAGGCGTCCTGCGCGCATTCCTCGGCGACATCCCAGTCGCCGGTCGTCCGGATCAGCGTGGCGACGACGCGTCCCCACTCGTCGCGGAAGACATCGGCGACCTCTGCCTGGACGTCCGTTGCTACATCTCCCAGATCGGCCTCACTTCGATCGTTCCTTCCTTGGCGCTCGGGATCTTGGACGCGACCTCGATGGCCTCGTCGAGGTCCTTGCAGTCGACGACGTAGTAGCCCCCGATCTGTTCCTTGGTCTCGGCGAAGGGACCGTCGGATGTGAGGACCTCGCCGTCGCGCACCCGGACCGTCGTGGCGTCGGTCGTCGGACGGAGGCGGTTGCCGTCCTGGAGCACGCCCCGGCGCCCCATCTCCTCGCCGAAGGCCCCGTACTCGGCCAGCAGCGCCGAATCCTCTTCGGGGCTTCGTGCCACCTCGTTGCGCTCGTCGGTGCAGATCATCAACGCGTATCGCATGACTCCTCCTCGTCGTCTCGGACACCCGTACGACGAACGGGAATGCGCAGAATCGACAGCTTCCTCAGGAGCGGACGATCGCGGCGGCCATCGGGAAGACGTCGAACGTGCACATACCGGACTGCACCGCTGGATCGCCCGCGCCGATCGCCCGAGCCTTCTCCTCGTCCTCGGCTTCGAAGACGGCCAGCCCCCACGTACCTGACGGTTCGCTGACGGGCCCGTAGACGACGACGTACCCATCGGCAAGCAAGGCCTGCCAGTACTCGGCGTGACGCCCCATGGTGGCCGCTTCCTCGTCGTTCATGTCGGCGTCGAAGGTCGGTCGGGGAGGGATGAGCTTGTAGACGAAGTAATTCATGCGCCGACGAGGTTACGAGCACATGGCGAGGTGCGGCAGCGATGTCGCCGCGCTGAACTGGCGCAGTGGACATCGGCGCGGTGGTGGCGGATCTCTCTCGTCTGGAGCTGTTCCGCGCGTCCGAACAGTCACAGCTGTTGGCGCTGGCTTCGATGCTGACGTCGGCTGACGCACAGCCAGGTGAGGTGCTGGCCCGGCAAGGCGAAGTCGCACACTCATTCCTCCTTGTTGTCACAGGAGCAGCCGTCGTTGCCCGTGACGACGGCGACGGCGAACGCCAGGTCGGCGCGGTCGGCCCGGGCTCCATCGTCGGTGAGCTGAGCGTCCTGCGGGCGGCGCCGCGCTCGGCCACCGTCATCGCCAGCGGCCCCCTCACCGGTTACGCGGGCGACGCGCGCGCCTTCATGACGCTTTTGCACGTACCGGGCGTGGCCGAACGGATCGGGCGCACGGCGCGACAGCGTCTGGCCGCGAACACCCGCCCGGTCGAGATCACGCTGGCCGATGGCACCCGGCTGTGGATCCGACCCGTGCTTCCGAGCGACCGCGGGAAGCTCGCCGACACGCAACCGGGGTTCTCGCGGGAGTCGCACTATCGGAGGTTCTTCAGCGCCCCGCCGCTCACCGACAAGGTCATCGAGTACCTGATCGACGTCGACTACGTCGATCACTTCGCCTGGGCTGTGCTGGCCGCAGCCGACCCCCGTGAGCCCGGAGTCGCATCCGCCCGCTACATCCGCGAGCGGGACGCCCGCGATACCGCCGAGGTCGCGTTCGCCGTCGTCGACGACTACCAGGGCCGCGGGCTCGGCACGCTCTTGCTGGGCGCGCTGGCGGTCGCGGCGCGAGAGAACGGCGTCCGACGCTTCCGGGCTCGCTTGCTCTCCGACAACGCGGCCATGCGGGCGGTACTTCGTCGCGCCGGCGCACGCATGGACTTCGCCGAGCCCGGCGTGCTCGAAACCGTGCTCGACGTTCCCGCTTTCGGCGAGGGCCTCCCCGACCTTGCGACGGCGAACGCCCTCAGAGACACCACCCGCGACGTCGTCGTCGCCGCCGACCTCGCGCTCGGCACGACCACCTGAGGCACTCGAGCGGTTGGCGGCGGTGGTGGAGGTGGCGGGAATCGAACCCGCGTCTTCCGAGTCCTCAGCGGGGCTTCTCCGAGCGCAGCCGGTGAGGAGTTCTCGGGCCGCCGCCGCTCACCGGCGGCGTCCGGCGACCCCAGCCTCGCTGTGGTGTCCCGCCGGGCCGCGAGGCCCGTCCCGGCGGTGAGCCGCTCTGCATGACGCCCGGTGTCCGGCCGAGCGGCTGGGCCGGAGTGGACGCGCTACTTAGTTATTAAGCAGCGAGTGCGAGGTTCTTGTCCTCGGCATTTATTGGTGTTCCCGGCTCTTTAGCGACGATCCGGGGACGTCGGCTCGCTTCACCCGTTTTGGTCCTCAGAATCGAAGCCAGTCACCCCCTCGGTGTATCGGCCCATTCTACCGGGGAGATTTCGCGAGGTAGTCGTGGCGACGGCGGCTTTGCTGACCGTCGCCCGCAACGGCAGCGGCTTTGCCGACTGCCGTTGCAGAGCGGGAGCATGCGACCAAAAGGACAGAGCCCGAGCTTGCGAGGGCGCCAGATGAAGGAACACAGCGGTTCCGGGCGACGTTCTTCTTCGTGATGGGACGCGGCGGCATTCGGCTGGGACGGATCCTCGGGATACCGGTCACGATCGACTGGACGCTTCTCGTCATCGCCGCCCTGCTCACCGTGAGCCTCGCCGGCGATCGCTACCCGATGGAGTTCCCCGACGCTCCCGCCGGCTCCTACTGGGTCGTGGGCATCCTCACCTCGGCCATCTTCTTCGCGTCGGTGCTCGCCCACGAGCTCGCCCATTCGGTCGTCGCGCAGCGGCACGGCATCCGCGTCGACAGCATCACCCTCTGGATGCTCGGCGGGGTCGCCCGGCTCGAGGGCGAGGCGCCGGCCCCCCGGGCCGAGTTCCTCATCGCCGCCGCCGGTCCCGGGACAAGCCTGCTGCTCGGAGGGGTGTTCGGTGTGGGCGCGGCCGCGATCAGCGCGCTCGGCGGACCAGGCCTGCTCGGTTCGGCGTTGGCGTGGCTTGCCGTGATCAACGCAATCCTGGCGGTCTTCAACCTCATTCCGGCCGCGCCGCTCGACGGCGGCCGCATCCTGGCATCCCTGCTGTGGGCCGTCCGCGGTGACCGCGACCAAGCCATAGAGAGCGCGGCCCAGGTGGGTGTGGTCTTCGGTTGGCTCCTCGTGGGCGCCGGCGCGCTAGGGTGGCTCGTCGGCCTCGGGTTCGGCGGGCTGTGGACGGCGCTGATCGGCTGGTTCGTGATCAGCGCGGCGCGGGCGGAGCGAGAGGTGGCGCGCAGCCGCCGAGCATTCGGCGACGTGCGCGTGGGCGACGTGATGACACCCGATCCTCCCCGGGCGCGTGGTTGGCTCACCGTGGGTGAGTTCCTTCGTGACGACGCGCCGCGCATGCACGACCCTGTCGTGCCGGTCGAGCGCTATGACGGCGGCATCGCCGGGCTCGCGAACGTGGAGCAGCTGAGGTCGGTGCCACCGACCGAGGCCGCGACCCGGCGCGTCTCCGACTACACGGTGCAGATGCCGTTGATCCGCACCGCGCAGCGCGACGACAAGCTGTCAGACGTTGCTGTGCGTCCGGCGCGGGGACCGTCCCAGTCGATCCTCGTCTTCGACGGCGACCGGCTCGTCGGCATCGTCACGCCGACGGATCTCGAGCGGGCGCGCAGTACTGCGCCAACGCCGGGGCCGGGCTGACCCCTCAGTCGCGCAGACCTTTCATCGCCCGCTCGGTCTCCCGCTTGGCATCGCGCTCGGCGATGGCGCGTCGCTTGTCGTAGGCGCGCTTCCCCTTGGCCACGGCCAGCTCGACCTTCGCTCGTCCGTCCTTGAAGTAGAGGCGCAACGGCACCAGGGTCACCCCCTTCTCGCCTGTGGCGCGGGTCAGGGTCTCGATCTGCTTACGGTGCAGGAGCAGCTTCCTGCGACGCGTCGGCTCGAGCTCGGCCCGGGAGAACTCGTACGGCGCGATGTGCATCCCGTGGAGCCACACCTCGCCGTCCTCGACCCGGGCGTACGCGTCCTGGAGGTTGGCGCGCCCGTCACGGATCGACTTCACCTCCGATCCCGCCAGGACGATCCCGCACTCGAACGAATCGAGCACGTGGTAGTCGTACCGGGCGCGCCGGTTGCGGATGGCGACGGCGTCGCCGCGACGGCCCACGACCGGACTGTATAGATTTCGTGCGGCGACGGCGGCTTCGCTGACCGTCGCCACAAAGCCGGAGCTTGCGACGGCGACAGGAGTGTTCATGACCACCTCCGGCTCCATTCTCGGTAATCCGGTCAAGCGCACCGAGGACCCTCGCATCCTGCGGGGGGACGCGGAGTACTTCGACGACATCGAGGTCGAGGGTTTGCTCCACGTCGCGTTCGTGCGGTCGACGATGGCGCACGCTCGAGTCGAGTCGATCGACACGAGCGATGCGGTCGCGATGCCGGGCGTCGTCGCTGTGTACACGGCCGACGACCTCGGCCTCGAGCCTCTCCAGGGGTTTGCGATGGTTCCCGCTTCGTTGGCGCGGCCGCCGCTCGCGCGTGGCGTCGTGCGTTTCGTGGGCGACATGGTGGCGACCGTCGTCGCCGAGACGCGCGCCCAGGCGGTCGACGCCGCCGAGATGGTGATCGTCGACTACGACCCGCTGCCCACCGTGATCGACCCCGAGGCCGCGCTCTCGGATGACGCGCCCCTCGTCTTCCCCGAGCACGGTTCGAACCTCGCCATCCAGTTCAACTTCGGGGACGACCCGGCGATCCTCGACGACGCCGACGTCGTCGTGCAGGGACGCTTCGTGAACCAGCGCCTCGCGCCCGTGCCGATGGAGCCGAACGGCATCCTCGTCGAGCTCGACGGCGAGGACGGTCTCACCCTCCATGTCCCGACCCAGAACCCGCACGGTGTGCGCGACCCACTCGCCGGCGTCGTCGGGCTGGAGGAGGAGCGGGTTCGGGTGGTGGCGGCGGCTGTCGGCGGTGGCTTCGGTGCCAAGGCGGGCCTGTACCCGGAGTTCGCCGTGGTCGCCACTGCGGCCCGGAAGCTCGGGCGGCCGTTGAAGTGGGCGGAGACCCGATCCGAGAACATGACGGCGATGACCCACGGCCGCGGGCAGATCCAGCACATCGAGTTCGGCCTCGAGCGCGACGGCACCTTTACCGGCCTGCGGGGACAGATCGTGTGCGACGGCGGCGCGTATCCCGGGATCGGCTCGTTCCTGCCGTACCTCACCCGGTCGATGAGTCAGGGCGTGTACCGCATCCCCAAGATCCAGATGAACTCGAAGAGCGCGATCACGAACACGACGCCGACGAGCGCGTACCGGGGCGCCGGCCGCCCGGAGGCGGCCGCGCTGCTCGAGCGCATCGTCGACATGGCCGCCCTGGAGTTGGGCCGCGATCCGGTCGACCTTCGGAAGCAGAACTTTCTCCGTCCCGAAGAGTTCCCGCTCACCACGGTGACCGGCGCCAACTACGACTCCGCGGACTACGCCAAAGCTCTGGACGAGGCCTGTCGCGTCGCGGGGTACGAGGAGCTGCGCCGCGATCAAGCGGAGCGGCGTGAGCGCGGCGACGTGAAGCAGCTCGGGATCGGCATTTCCGTCTACACGGAGGTGACCGCGGGCGGACTCTTCCAGGAGTATGGCGCGGTCGAGGTCCACACCGACGGCACCGTCACCGCGACGGTAGGCACATCAGCACACGGGCAGGGTCTCGAGACGGCGTTCAAGATGATCGTCGCCGAACTGCTCGGGATGTCGCTCGACAACGTGCGCGTCGTGCAATCCGACACCGCGCTCGTTCCGCGCGGGATGGGCACGATGGGATCGCGCTCGATGCAAATCGGCGGCAGCGCACTGTACAAGACGAGCGAGCTCGTGCTCGACAAGGCCAAGCGACTGGCCGCGCACCTGCTCGAGGCCGACATCACCGACATCGTCGTGCACGACGACGGCCGGATCGGCGTGGTCGGCGCCCCCGCCACCTCGCTGTCGTGGGCGGAGCTCGCTCTGGCCGCGTCCGACGAAGCCAAGCGGCCGCCCGACTTCGAGGAGGGCCTGCGGGCCGATCTCGACTACAACCAGGGAGAGGCCACCTATCCGTTCGGCGCGCACATCGCAGTGGTCGAGGTCGACACCGAGACGGGTCACGTTGAGCTCCTACGCCACGTGGCCGTCGACGACTGCGGCCGCGTCATCAACCCGCTCCTCGTCCGCGGGCAGCAGCACGGTGGCATCGCGCAGGGCGTGGCCCAGGCACTGTACGAGGGCGTCGCCTACGACGAGGACGGCAACCCGCAAACGGCCAACCTCATGGACTATGCGATGCCGAGCGCTGCCGAGCTGCCGAGCTTCGAGGCGTCGAACACCGAGACGCCGACGCCGCTGAACCCGCTCGGCGCCAAGGGCATCGGTGAGGCGGGCACGATCGGCTCGACGCCGGCGGCGCAGAACGCGGTCGTCGACGCGCTGTCGATTTACGGGATTCGCCACCTGGACATGCCGCTCACGTCCGAGCGGGTGTGGCGGGCCATCCGCGACGCCGCCTCGCCGCCCCGCTGACACCCGATGGGCTTCGCGACATCGCTCCGGCTCACGGACGAGCATTACCGCACGATCATCGGCCACTCCTACGACGGGCTGCCCTACGAGGCGTGCGGGCTGCTCATCGGCCCGGTTTCCGACCGGGAGCCGTCGGGTGTCGTCACCGAGGTGCGACCGTGCCGCAACGAGGACGCGTCCGCGCTGACGTACCGGATCGACGGCCGCGACCAGATCGCGGCGATGCGTGCGGCTGAGCAGCGAGGCGAAGAGATCGTAGGTTGCTGGCACAGCCACACCCACACCGACGCATACCCGTCGGCGACCGACGTCGCCCAAGCCGCGTGGTACCCCGAGTGGGTCTATGTGCTCGTGAGCCTGCGCGACGCCGAGCCTGTGCTGCGCGCGTACCGCATCCGAGACGGCGACATCGCCGAGTGCCAGGTCGTCGTCTCATGATGGGAAGCCGCGGAAATCCGGACCGTACAGGTCGACTTGTAGACTGACGGCGTGCCCGTCGAAGTCCGTTTGCCGACGCAGCTGCGCCCGCTCGCCGGTGGCGCGACGTCGGTGACGGCCCCCGAAGGCACCGTGGGCGAAGTCTTCGCCGAGCTCGCGGTCCGCTACCCGGGCATCTCCGAGCAGCTCGTCGACGACTCGGGCAGCCTGCGGAAGTTCGTCAACGTGTACCGCAACGACGACGACGTCCGGTACCTCGACCAGCTCGACACCAAGCTGACCGACGGCGACGTCGTCTCGATCCTCCCCGCGGTCGCCGGGGGATAGGCAGGGCCTGATGGCCGCGACGAGGACGGCATTGCCGATCGTCGTCGCAGGAGCCGGAGCCTGCGACGGCGACCAGTGATATGAGGTACGAGTCGATCCTCGACTGCATCGGCAACACGCCTCTCGTCGGCATCCACACGCTCTCGCCGAACCCGGCGGTGCGCATCTACACCAAGCTCGAAGGCCAGAACCCGGGCGGCTCGATGAAGGATCGCATCGCGCTGTGGATGGTGAACGCGGCCGAGCGGGAAGGCGTGCTCAAACCGGGCGACACCATCCTGGAGCCGTCCTCCGGGAACACGGGCATCGGCCTCGCGCTCGTCGCCAAGATGAAGGGCTACCGGTTGCGCGTCGTCCTGCCCGAGAACGTCTCCGAGGAACGCCGTCAGCTCCTGGAGATCTTCGGCGCAGAGGTGATCCGGTCGCCGGGGGAGGAGGGCAGCAACGGCGCGATCCGTGTGGCCGAGAAGCTCGCCGCCGACGACCCGTCGCTCGTGATGCTGTTCCAGTACGGCAACCCTGCGAACCCGGAAGCGCACTACGCGACAACCGGGCCCGAGATCCTGCGCGACTGCCCCGAGGTCGACGTGTTCGTCGCCGGCCTCGGGACGAGCGGCACGCTGATGGGCGTCGGAAGGTACCTGAAGGAACAGAAGCCGGGCGTACGCGTGGTCGCGGTCGAGCCACCGGCGGGCGAGCTCGTACAAGGACTGCGCTCGCTGGACGACGGGTTCGTGCCGCCGATCTTCGATCCGGAGGTGTTGGACCGGAAGTTCATCGTTCGACCGCGCGAGTCGATCGAGTGGACGCGCCGCTTGCTCAACGAGTGCAGTATCTTCGCCGGCATCTCGTCGGGGGCCGTCGTCGCCGGCGCGGCGAAGATGGCGGCGACGATGGACGCGGGAACAATCGTCACGCTCGTCCCTGACGCGGGATGGAAGTACCTCTCCTCGGGCGCTTGGACCGACGACATCGACGTCGCCACGGAACGGGCGACCCGAATCAATTACTGGTAAACGGGCGGCCGCCGACGTCCAAGCTCTGCACCGTGCCTGATGTCACCCTCGCCCCTTCGAGGCCACAGCTGAGGGACAATGGTTGTCCAGTGGCGACCAACGCCGACATTGCCCGGGCCGTCGAGGCGCTCCGCCGCGGCGGCCTGGTGGCTTTCCCCACCGAGACCGTCTACGGGCTCGGTGCCGACGCGACGAATATCGACGCGCTCGCTCGCCTGTACGCGGTCAAGGGCCGGCCGCGCGACCACCCGGCGATCGTCCACGTCGCCACGCCCCGGCAGCTCGAGGAGTGGGCCGTCGAAGTCCCGCCGGCGGCGCGACGGCTGGCGGACGAACTATGGCCCGGGCCGCTCACGATCGTCGTGCGGCGCGCCGCGCGTGTTCCCGATGCCGTCACTGGCGGCGGCGAAACGGTCGGGGTGCGGGTGCCGGACCAGCCCGTGGCTCTCGCGCTACTCCGCGCCTTTGGACATGGCATCGCGGCGCCCTCGGCGAACCGCTTCGGACGCGTGAGCCCCACGACGGCCGAAGATGTGCGCGCCGACCTCGGCGGTGACGTCGACGTCGTGCTCGACGACGGGCCGTGCTCGGTGGGCGTGGAGTCGACGATCGTGGACTGCACCGGCGCCGAGCCGGTGATCCTGCGCCCGGGCGGCGTCTCGCGCGAGCGCATCGAAGTGATCACTGAACAGTCGGTGCCGGTGCGGCGTGACGGCCTCGTGCGCGCGCCCGGCACGCTCAAGTCGCACTACTCGCCCGAGGCGACGGTCCTGCTCGTCGACCGTCGGGAGCTCGGTCTGCGGGCGGAGCGCTGCATCGAGGCAGGCCAGCGGGTCGCGGTGCTGGCAACCGGGAGGCTGCCGTCCCTGCCGGGCGACGCCATCGTGCTCGAGGCGCCCGGGAACATCGACGAGTACGCGCGGGTGCTGTATTCGCGGCTCCGTGAGGCCGACCGGCTCGGGGTCGACGTCGTGCTCGCGGTCCTCCCGCCCGACGAGGGTGTCGGCGCCGCCGTCCGAGACCGGCTCCGACGAGCGGCGGGTCGAGGAGGCCCATGAGCGAGCGACCGATCGCCGTGATCGACTCCGGGCTCGGTGGTCTCACGGTGCTTCGCGCCCTGATCGATCTCCTGCCCGATGAGCCCTTCGTGTACTTCGGCGACACGGGGCGGTTCCCGTACGGTCCCAAGCCCGACCGCGACGTCACGAAGTACGCCCTGGAGATGGCCGATCTCCTCGCCGACCAGGACATGAAGATGCTCGTCGTCGCCTGCAACCGTGTGTCGTCGGTCGCCCTCGGCGACCTCCGCCGTGCATACGACGTTCCGGTGATCGGCGTGATCGAGCCCGGATTGCGCGCGGCGGTGAAGGTCACAGAGTTGGGACGCATTGGTGTCATCGGCACGGTCGGCACGATCGCCTCGGGTGCGTACCAACGCGCCGCCGGCGCCAGCGGGGCCGCGATCAGGCTGACGTGCGCGGCGTGTCCGGGCTTCGCCGAGTTCGTCGAGGCCGGCGACGTCGATTCGGAGGAGGTGCACGTGCTGGCCGAGCGGCTGCTCGCTCCGGTGCGCGCCGCCGAGGTCGACACGCTGGTCCTGGGGTGCACGCACTATCCGCTGCTCGCGCGCACCATTGGCGACGTGATGGGGCGCAACGTCGTGCTCGTCTCGAGCGCCGATGAGACCGCGTTCGAGGTACGCCTGTTGCTCGGTGGCGCGGGCCACGCCCGGCCGAGTGGATTAGAACCACCCCGGCGTGTGTTCCTCACGAGCGGTGATCTCACGACCTTCCGCACCCTGGGAGCACGGTTCCTGGGGCCGGAAGTCGAGACCGTGGAGGCGTGGGAGTGGAGCTGACCGTGCTCGGCTGCTCGGGCTCGTACGGCGCGCCTCCGTTCGGTGCCTGTAGCGGCTACCTCGTGCGCGGCGGGCGAGCGACCGTGTGGGTCGACTGCGGCAACGGAACCCTTCCCCATCTGCAGGAGCACGCCGCGATCGACGAGGTAGACGCGCTGGTGATCACGCACCAGCACCCCGACCACTGCGCCGACATCTATGGGCTGCACGTCGTCATGCGCTACGGGGTGAAGCGCGCCGGCCTCCCGCTGTTCGCGCCCGAAGGGCTCGAGGAGCGGCTGGGAGGTGTCGTCGACAGCTGGGGCGATGCGTTCGACTGGAAGGTCGTCGGCGACGGCGACGGCGTCGAGATCGGGGACATGGCTCTGCGCTTCGCCCGCACGGATCATCCGCCGCCCACCTATGCCGTCGAGCTCAGCGCCGACGGCAAACGCCTCGTGTACACGGCCGACACCGGTCCCGGATGGACCGTCGACGCGTTCGGCGCCGGCGCCGACCTCGTCGTGTCGGAAGCGACCTACCAGGAAGGGCACAAGGGCGTGCCTTGGCACCTCACCGCGCGCGAAGCCGGCCTTGCCGCCCGCGAAGCGAAGGCGTCCCGGCTCATGCTGACGCACATCTGGCCCACGTTCGACCCGGCGCTGTCGGCGGCCGAGGGCAGCGAGGCGTTCGGTGAACCAGCGGTGCTCGCAAAACCGCACCTCGTGACGCGCGTGTAGAAAGACGCTCTGAGGACGATGGGGATTCGACGGGACGGTCGGGAACCGAACGAGCTGCGACCGGTGTCGTTCGTGCGCGACTTCACCGACTTCGCCACCGGCTCGACGCTGGTCGACTTCGGACAGACCCGCGTGTTGTGCACGGCGTCATTGGAGGAGCGCGTCCCGCCGTGGCTACGGGGCACGGGACGGGGCTGGGTGACCGCCGAGTACTCGATGCTGCCGGGGTCGACCGTCGAGCGATCGGACCGGGAAGCCGCCCGCGGGCGTCAGTCGGGGCGGACCCAGGAGATCCAGCGGCTCATCGGACGGTCGCTGCGCGCCGTCACCGACCTGGAAATGATTCCCGAGCTCCAGATCACGGTCGACTGCGACGTCCTCCAAGCCGACGGCGGCACGCGCACGGCGGCGATCTGCGGCGGGTACGTCGCGCTCCATGATGCGTTCACGAGGATGGTCGCGGCAGGGACGATCGCCGCCCATCCCATCAAAGAGGCCTGCGCCGCGGTCTCGGTCGGCGTCGTGGACGCGCTCCCACATCTCGACCTCGACTACTCCGAGGACGTGCGGGCCGAGGTCGACATGAACGTCGTCATGACGGGGGCCGGTCGGTTCATCGAGGTGCAAGGCACCGCCGAAGGGACGCCTTTCTCGCGGTCCGAGCTCGACGACCTCTTGGCCCTGGCCGAGAAGGGGATCTTCGAGCTCTTCGAGCTCGAGAAGGCGGCGCTCGCGGAGCCCCCGGCGCCGCGTCCGTCGCGCACACAGTGACCAAATTCGTGCTCGCGACTGCGAACCCCGACAAGGCCCGCGAGATCGTCGCGCTCCTTGCCCACGCGGCGCCCGACGTCGAGCTCGAAGGTCGCCCCGCCGACGTCCCCGACGTGCCGGAAGTCGGCGACACCCTCGAGGACAACGCGCGCATGAAGGCGGTCGCCCTCTCCGCGGTGACCGCCCTCCCGGCCATCGCCGATGACACCGGCTTGCACGTCGACGCGCTCGACGGCGGGCCGGGCGTGCACACGGCGCGATACGCCGGCGAAGCCGCCACGTACGCGGACAACGTCAAGAAGCTCCTCGACGAGCTGGCCGGTGTGCCGGTCGAGCGGCGCACGGCGCGCTTCGCGACCGTCGCCGTCGCTCGCTGGCCCGACGGGCTCGAAGTGGCTGCCTTGGGCGAGGTCGAGGGCGTCATCGCCACCGACACCCGCGGGCAGGGTGGCTTCGGGTACGACCCCGTCTTCGTACCGCTCGAGGGCGACGGTCGTACCTTTGCGGAGATGACCGAAGCGGAGAAGCACGCACTGTCCCACCGGGCGCGGGCATTCGGGACGCTGGCCCAGGGGCTGCGCGTGATCCAGGAGACGGAGGACCGTTAGGGCGAGATGGCCGTCATCGACGTCGCCGGGTTTGTCGCCGACCTGAAGGATCACGCGGTCGAGCACGGCTTCCACGTGCACGACGAGCGGCACTTCGTCGAGAGCTACTCGCTCCGTCAGACCTGGGAGGTCGACATGCACCCCGAGGAGGGGTGCGAAGGGCCCGTCGACCTGTACCTGTCACTCGAGGTCGACCCGCGGATCCTGCTCGGCTTCGAGGACGCCGTGATGGGCCGGCCCGAGAGCGATGATCCCCCCGACGACTTTCGGTTCCCGATGACGTTCACGTGGGCGCTTCCTCCTCTGCCTCACGGTCCCGATCTCCTCGTGCTGGCGACCGAGCTCGCCGGTCTGGGCGGACCGGAGCTGCCGCTGGAGGTGTCGGCCATCGACTCGATCCCGGCCGCCACCGACGCGCCCGAACGCTCGCTGCGCATCATCGGCCACCAGCAGGTGTCCCTGCTGCACATCCGAGACGGCGACGCGGTGTCGTGCGACGTGCTCGAACGTTGCCTCGCCGTGAGTCGCTACCTGCTCGCCGGCGCGCCCGACTGGCTGTCCTGAGAGCTGGCTGTGAAGCGCGCCGAGCCGCGCCGCTTTCGAGAGGCGCTCCGGTAGATTGGCGGTCATGCCGATGCGGACCGACTGCCGTCACTACGAGAGCCGCACCTATCCGGGCGGCGAGACCGTCCGGAAGTGCCGGCTCGACCTCGCGCCCGACGCGCCTTGGCGCTGCCCCGACAACTGTCCCAAGTTCGAGAAGCGCCGGTGGGACGCCGGGTGGCAGTACGGCAGCCTCGGCGATTCGGCGAAGCCGCCCGAAAAAGAGCCCGAGGGCAAAGACGTGGCTTCGGTGCTCGACGAGGCCGAAGACATCGTCAACATGGCCGCGCCCGACGTTCTCTCCGAGTTCGAGAAGAAGAGCCGCAAGAAGCGCCTGTTCCGTCGGAAGAAGAAGAGGTAAGAGGGCAGCCCTCCCCCCGCGGCACCCTCAGCTGCGACGTTGGCTTTGCACGAGCCACCGCAGCACTGACCGACTCGGTGGCGCCGAGATGGTGCGAGCGGAGGGACTCGAACCCCCAAGCCCCGAAGGGCAACGGGTCCTAAACCCGTCGCGTATGCCAGTTCCGCCACGCTCGCCCGCCTGAGTCTCGCACGACGGTACTGCGGTAGCGTGCGGGAACCGGAGGAGGGGGAATGGGCAAGCAGGTTCCTATCGTCGACTACCTCGTACTCGACGACGGCGCGCCTTATCTGGTCGCCAATCGGTGCGACAGTTGCGGTGCGCTCTACTTCGATCGCCGCAACGCGTGCGCCAAGTGCGCTGGCCGGTCCTTTACGAAGCAGCGCTTGTCCGACGACGGCACGGTGCGCAGCTTCACGATCGTGCACCGGGCGGCGCCGGGCGTGCCGACGCCGTACGTGTCGGCCATCGTCGACCTCTCGGGCGGCGGCGTCGTGAAGGCCAACCTGCTGAACGTGGAGCCGGACCCCGACCACGTGCAGTTCGGCATGCAAGTGCGACTGACGACCATGGTGGCCGGCGTCGACGACGACGGCGCCGAGGCGATCCAATTCGGCTACGAGCCGAAGTGAAGGGAGCGAGCGATGGCTGAGCGCGACGTCTGGATCCTGGGCGCGTCGATGACGAAGTTCACGCGGTATCCCGACAAGGACCTCATCGACCTCGGTGCCGAAGCGGCACTCGGCGCCCTCGACGACGCCGGCGTCACGATGGCCGACATGGACGTCATGGGGGCCGGGAACCTCGTGGAGGCGAGCACCGGGGTTGGTCAGCGCATCCAGAAGCAGGTCGGCCAGAACGGCATTCCCGTCTACAACGTGGCGAATGCGTGCGCGACGGGCGCCACCGCCGTCCGCTGCGCGTACATGGCGATCAAGTCCGGCGAGGCCGACATGGGCATTGCCGTCGGGCTCGAGAAGATGGGGAAGGCCGGGCTGCTCGGGAGCGCGCCCCGCTCCGACAAGAAGGTGTTCGAGCCGTCGGGGCGCTACGGCTCGGTCATGAGCGTCGAGGGCCGGCTCGGCACGACTCTGATGCCGGGCGTGTTCGCGCAAGCCGGCATGGAGTACGCGAACGAGCACGGCGGCGTCGGGTTCGAGCAGTTCGCCAAGGTCGCCGAGAAGAACCATGCCCATTCCACGCTGAACCCGCTGGCCCAGTACCAGAAGGAGTTCTCGCTCGACGAGATCATGGGCGCCGAGATGATGGCGTACCCGAACACGTTGCTGATGTGCTGCCCGACCGGCGACGGTGGCGCCGCGCTCGTGCTGGTGTCGGAGGAGAAGCTCAAGACCGTGTCCGACGATCAGCGCAAGCGGGCCGTGAAGATCTCGGCGTCGGTGATGACCTCTGATCCGTGGACCGAGACGGATCAGGTCCAGCCGGACGTGAACACGCTCACGCGCCAGGCGGCCAACGAGGCGTACGAGACCGCCGGCGTCGAGCCGTCCGACCTCGACCTCGTCGAGCTGCACGACTGCTTCGCCACGGCGGAGCTGATCCATTACGACAACCTCGGGCTGTGCAAGCCGGGCGAGGCGGGCAAGTTCATCGAGGAGCGGGGCCCGTGGCGTGACGGTGAGATCCCCGTGAACGTGTCTGGTGGGCTCATTTCCAAGGGACATCCGCTCGGCGCGACGGGGGTCGCCAATCTCTACGAGGTCGCAACGCACCTGCGGGGCGAGGCCGGCGATCGCCAGATCGAGGGCGCCAAGGTCGGGCTGACGCACGTGATCGGGCTCGGCTCGGCGTGCGCGGTGCACGTCCTCGAGAAGGCGGCGGTTTAGACGTGCTCCAACCAGGTACGGAAGCTCCGGACTTCACGGTCCCGGACCAGGACGGGAACGCCGTCACCCTCTCCGATCTGCGCGGCCGCTGGGTGCTGCTGTGGTGGTACCCGATGGCCGACACCCCAGGCTGAACGATCGAGGGGAAAGGCCTGCGTGACCAGGCTGCTGACTACGAGAGCATGAACTGCGAGATCCTCGGGATCAGCTTCGACGCGCCCGAGGCCAACAAGGCGTTCCGCGAGAAGCACGACTTCCCGTTCCGGTTGTTGTCCGACTACGACGAGCAGGTCGGCGTGAAGTACGAGACGCGGGATCCAGGATCCGACAAGGTCAGCTTCTCGAAGCGCTACAGCTACCTCATCGATCCCGAGGGTGTGATCCGCAAGTCGTATGAGGTCTCGGACATTCCCGTGCATCCCGCCGAAGTGCTGGCCGACCTGTACGAGCTGCAGAACGCCTGACGATGATGCGCTCCTGAACTTCGCATCGCGAGGTTCAGGAGCGCATAAGTCACTCCTCAGATCGCCGTCCAGCCTCCGTCGACGCTCAGGATCTGGCCGGTTACGTAGCTGCTCGCGTCGCTGGCCAGGAAGAGCAGCGCGCCGTCGAGTTCGTGCTCGTCGCCCTCGCGCCCCATCGGTGTCCGGCTGCGGATCCAGCGTTCCGAGCGCTCGTCCCCGAACATGCGGCCTTCGGTCATCTCGGTCGGGAACCAGCCGGGCGCGAGCGCGTTCACTCGTACGCTCTGGCGCGCCCACTGGGCGGCAAGCTCGCGTGTGAGGTTGACGAGGCCGCCCTTGGACGCCGCGTAGCTAGCCATCGGGATCTGGCCGACGCCGACCAGTCCCCAGAGCGACGCGATGTTGACAATCGTCCCGCCCTTCTTGCTCTCGACCATCGAGCGGGCCGAGAGCTGGGCGAGCGCGAACGGCGCAACCAGGTTCACCTCGAGCACGCCGCGGAACGTATCGATCGGCTCGTCCAGCGCCGGCGCGAGCGCATCCACACCGGCGTTGTTCACGAGCACGTCGATCGTGCCGAAGTGGCCGAGGGTGGCGTCGACGACCGCGCTCGGCGCATCGGCGTCGGACAGGTCGCATGCAACGGGCAGCACATCGGAGAGCTCGCCGGCCAGAGCTTCGAGCCGATCGAGCCGGCGGGCCGCGAGCACGACTCGGGCGCCGGCAGCGTCGAGCACACGCGCGAACCGAGCGCCGAGTCCCGAGCTCGCGCCCGTCACGATGGCCACGCGACCGTCAAGGCGGAACGTGGCCAACGGGTCGAGCGCGGGCACGGCGGCAGCGTACTTTTTCGGGATGAAACAAGGGCTGTTGGCCCCCGGCCTCGACGAGGCTGACCAAGCTGCGATGAGCGCATTCCATGCTCGTTATGGGGACGTCGAGCTCTCGCCCGTGGTCGTCGTGATCGCCGCGTACCAGGAGGAGGCGTCTATCGGCGGCGTGCTCGACGAGCTGCCCGCAGAGGCGTGCGGGCTGCCCCTGAGCTGCATCGTCGTGGTGGACGGCGATACCGACGGCACGGCGTCCGTGGCCGACGCCCACACCGCGTACGTTTGCACGTTCGCGACGAATCGCGGTCAGGGGACAGCTTTCCGCGTCGGCTACTCACTGGCCCGCCGCGCCGGCGCGCGTTTCATCGTCACGACCGATGCTGACGGGCAGTACGCCGGCAGCGAGATCGACCACCTCCTGCGGCCGCTCGTGGCCGGCGAAGCGGACTTCGTTGTCGGCTCGCGGTGGCTCGGCCGTCAGGAGACAACTGATCCAATTCGCCGGCTCGGGTCACGTTTCTTCGCGCTGCTCGCGAGCCTGCTCACCGGTCGGCACATCACGGACACGTCCTCGGGCTTTCGAGCCATGACCGTCGAGGTCACGGAATCCGTCACACTGCGCCAGCCGCAATACCAAGCGTCCGAACTCCTCATGGAGACGCTGGCCAAGGGGTTTCGGTTCGTTGAAATCCCGATGACGATGCGGAAACGCTCGCACGGGAAGACCAAGAAAGGGTGGTGGTTCGTCTACGGGCCTCGTTACGCGAGGGTGCTTGTCGGCACGTGGCTTCGTGAGCGTCACCGTACGAAGCGCATCCCCAATTCTCGACTGCCACGGTGAGATATGTCCTGACTACCTCGCCGACGGCGATGCCGAGAGCGTGAAGTTGCGTGCTAAGAATGTTGGGCCCAGCCCGGCGGATGGTCCCACGGTAAGACCACAACTCAGCGGCCTACCGGCGGAGGAGACCGGAGTGCGGATCTTGATCCTGGGAGGCGACGGGTACCTCGGTTGGCCCACTGCATTACATCTCTGCGAGTGCGGCCACGATGTCGCGATCGGCGACAACTTCGTACGGCGCCAGTACGACCACGAGATGGGTGTCGAGAGCCTCGTCCCGGTCGAGCCGCTCCACATCCGAACCAGAGTCTGGTACGAGCACACCGGTCGACTGATCAACGTGTTCGTCGTAGATCTCACCGACGCGCACGCGACCTACGAGATGATCGAGCAGTTTCATCCGGAGACGATCATCCACTTCGCCGAACAGCGCGCTGCGCCCTACTCGATGATCGATCGCGAGCACGCCGTGTACACCCAGTTCAACAATGTGATCGGGACGCTGAACGTCCTTTACGCGATCAAGGAGATCGACCCCGACATCCATCTCGTCAAGCTCGGCACCATGGGGGAGTACGGCACGCCGAATATCGACATCGAGGAGGGTTGGCTGGACCTGAACCACAAGGGTCGCACCGATCGGGTGCTCTACCCCAAGCGGCCGGGGTCCTTCTACCACCTGACCAAGGTGCACGACAGCCACAACATCGAGTTCGCGTGCCGTGCCTGGGGGCTACGCGCCACCGACTTGAACCAAGGGGTTGTCTACGGACAGCAGACACCCCAGACCGCGCTGGACGATCGGCTCGCGACTCGGTTCGACTACGACGCGATCTTTGGGACGGTCCTGAACCGCTTCGTCGTCCAAGCCGTACTCGGGGAGCCACTCACGATCTACGGCGAGGGAGGTCAGACACGAGGCGTCATCGACATCCGCGACACGGTCGAATGCCTTCGACTGACTTCCGAGCAGCCCGCCCAGCGTGGGGAATTCCGCGTCTTCAACCAGATGACGGAGACCATGACGATCACGGAGATCGCCAAGGTGGTTGCCACTACGTATCCGGGAGAGGTCTCCATCGAGAACATCCAGAATCCGCGTGTGGAAGACGAAGCCCACTACTACAGCGTCGTCCATACCGGACTTGTAGACCTCGGTCTGACACCGCACTACTTGTCCGACACGCTTATCGCCTCGATGTTCGACGTCGCGGAGCGCTACAAGCACCGCGTCGATCGTGCCGCACTGCTCCCACTCGTGAACTGGCGCCGAACCGCTAATCGCGTCCGTCCGCAGTAACGGCGGCCCCTACGCGACTGGTAGCGCTCGTACTCACCCATCCCATCAGTGCGGTGATACCTAGGGCGCCGGCGAGGGGAGCGAGCGGGAGCGCAGGAAGCTGGTAACGCCACGAGAAATGGAACCCGTCGGCAGCGAGGAGGAGGGACAGCCCGCAGAGGGTCGTGAGCGCGCATGCGGCCCGCAACCCAGATCGACGTGCCCGACCAACCCCACTCGCAGCAATCAAGCCGACGCCGAATGCGAGCCCAAGGACAGGGCCGGGTACGTAGCCCGCACTGAGCTGATATCCGCGCAGGAAAACCGCGAGAGGCTCCGTGACATCGGGCCCACCACCGCCGCCGTGCTGCCGGATGGTCGCCGCGGGGTCCTGTTCGAAGTTCGGGTAGTCGCGCTGGAACCGCCACCTCTCGATGGTCGCATCACCGGCAAACGTGCGGCGCGGCCAGGCGAATCCCTTCCCGAAATCGGTGACGACATGTTTCGAGAAGTCCAACGGCTGGTGCACGAACACGCGACGCGCAAAATCGCGCAGCACAATGTCTACGTTCTTGCCCGGCGGCGGCACGACTCGTCCCGGATATGGGCTGTGGTGGGCGTAGTCGTTGACGCCCCGCCGCTGTCCACGCGGCTCTTTCGGGCACAACACGCGCTCGTAGTCCGGCATGTCGAGCCCAGGGCAGTCGACAATGGTCGCGGCCCGACCGTAGAGCAGAAGGGCATCGCCGCGGGTGAGGCCAACGCTTCCCGTGTCGATCCAGTAATAGCCGGCGTAAGCCCCTACCGGCACGGCGAACGCCAGCGCGATGGTCCCTGCTCGCGTGAGTCGCTGCCATCCGCCGCCGGAGAACAGCGCGAACGCGACGGCGGGCATGACCAGCACCAGGCCCACGGTGCGGACCATCGTGGCCAGGCCGAATAGGGCGCCGGCGATCGCGAGCGCAGGCAAGGTCACGGGTCGGCTCCAGAGCAGCAGCACGACGGCAGCGAGCACCAGAGCCTGGAACAAGACGTCGGACATGATGTTCTGCTCGATCTGCAGCTGGTAGGCGTCGAGCAGAACCGGCGCGGCGGCGAGCGGCGCAAGCCACAGGGGCGACCCGAGCCGGACGAGGACGGAATAGATCGCGACCGCCATTGCCAACCCCAAGATGTGCTGGAGCGCGGCCACCGTGGCGAGGTTCCCGAACGACAGTACGGGGCGCAGCAGGAAGATCACGTAGCCGATCGGTTGGGCGTTGTTCGGGCTCAGGCCATGGAGGTTCTCGAGGTAGCTGTACGAATCGATGAACAAGAGCGCCGGTCGATAGGCGAGCTGTGTCACGAACCGAAGGCCAAGCCCTGCGCCGAGCACGGTGAGAAAGACCCAGTGGCGGCGCGCCCCGGTTCGCACACGAGTGAACTGCTTCGTACCGAACCAGCGCTCGCGCCAGGCGAGGAACGTCATGAGGTTCGGCAGTGTACGGGCGCTCGTATCCGCGTTTGGGGCACGAGACGATCGGTGTTCCCTCGCGCTGTCTTGCTCGCGCCGACGGTCCCGGCCGGAATAGGGTGCAGCCGGTGAAGGCAGAGAGGGCGCAGCTAGTGCCCGAGCCCGGCATCAGCGTCGAGGAGCTCCAACTCGCCACTCGCAACAGCGGCATGCCGCTCGAGGCGCTCGACTGGGACCTCACTCCCGTCGGCCTCCACTACCTCCTGATCCATTACGACATCCCGCGCGTCGACAGCGCCGCATGGTCGCTGCGCATCGGGGGACGCGTGCGCAGGCCATTCGCGCTGTCGCTCGCCGAGCTCCACGCACGTCCCGCTCGGACCGTTCCCGTCACGATGGAGTGCGCCGGGAACGGGCGGGCGCGCCTCGATCCGCGGCCGTTCAGTCAGCCGTGGCTCGTCGAAGCGGTGGGAACCGCCGAGTGGACGGGCACTCCGCTGCGCCTCGTGCTTGAGGAGGCCGAGCTGCTCGATGACGCGGTCGAGGTCGTGTTCACCGGCCTCGACCACGGCATGGAGGGCGGCATCGAACAGGACTACGAGCGCAGCCTGCCCATTGCCGAAGCGTCGCGCGACGACGTGCTCCTTGCGTACGAGATGAACGGAGAGCCGCTGCTGCCGCAGCACGGGTTCCCCCTGCGGCTCGTCGTCCCGGGCTGGTACGGCATGACGAACGTGAAGTGGCTCGCACGCATCACCGGGGTGGCCGAACCGTTCGCCGGGTTTCAACAGGCAGAGGGCTACCGCATGCTGCGTGATCCCGACGATGCGGGGGAGCCCGTCACGCGGATGGCGCCCCGCGCGCTCATGGTCCCGCCCGGTTTCCCCGACTTCATGACTCGGCGCCGCTTCGTCGCACTCGGTCCGTGCCCCATTCGCGGACGTGCATGGTCGGGTGTCGCCCCGATCACGCAGGTGCAGGTCAGCGCGGACGAGGGGCGATCGTGGCACGACGCGTCACTGGACCACGATCTCGGCGAATACGCGTGGCGCTCGTGGTCTTGGACTTGGCAACCCGAGGCCCCGGGCGACTACGAGCTGTGGTGCCGGGCGCACGACGGCGCCGGCAACGAGCAGCCCGTCGCGGCCGAGTGGAACGTCAAGGGCTACGCCAATAACGCCGTGCAACGCGTACCGGTGACGGTTCGCTGATCGGCTACGCGTCGCCGGGGCCACCCGGTGCCCGGTCGATCAGATCGATACGAACAGGGATCGGAAGCTCGTGGCCAGCTGGTGGTCACCACGCACGGTCCCGGCGTTTATTCGGCCGTAAGCGGTGAGCACGAGTGTCCCGGGATCGAAATCGAGGATGGCGTCGCATTCGTCAACGTCGCCGGGTGCGAACCGCAAGCCTTGGTCGGAAATGTCGATTCTGGTATCGCCGCCGTTCCGACCGGTCGTGCGTACGCCTATCGAGTAGGGCTCGTCGACGGAGGCGGTTTCGGCGGTCGCCTGCCAGAGCAGGAAGACGAACGGCACCAGCAGGTCGGCCGCGTCCCCGGCGATCGCGTGCGGAGCGCCAATACCATGGCGGACGTCCCAGCCGTGCACTGTGTATCCGCCGAGCAGGCCCTCGACGATGATCATCGCAGGGAGTGGGCCCAAGTAACGCTCGGGAACGATCAGGCCCGACCAGTCGGCGTCCGAAAGCGACTCGAACTCGTGGATCAACCGATCTGTCTCGTTGCGGAGGCGCTCGAGCAGTTCGGCACGCGGCACATCGCGGAACGCGCGGGCTGCCTCGTCGGACGCGTTGGCCATCCCCGCCACGCCGACCGGCTCCTCGGCAGGGGCGACGCCGCGGCGTGCGGTGTCGAAGGCCCGCAGGTAGCCCTCGGTCTCGGCGACCAGATGACCGACCATGTCGCGGACCTCCCAGCCCGCGCACGCCGTCGGGGTGTGCCAGCGCGCGGGCTCGGCCGCGAGCTCGAACATTTCACCGACCTCCCGCTGGAGCACATCCAGCACCCGGCCCTTGCTCGCGGGGTTCAGGAAATCCCACGTGGGGTCACTTGCCATCGATCTCTCCGTTCATGTGATGGGCGGTGCAGCCAAGAGCCGGGTGCTTGGGGTCAGCAACGAGACCCGGGCGGCCCTGCCGCCGGCTTGCGTGTAGGTGCACTACTCCCGCCCGTGCACGGCGTTCCCGGCATCATGGAGTGTTCCTCAGAGTCGTGGTCCGATACCACCGCCGTGGGCGCGAGGCCTGTCGGTTCGCTGTCTCCCCTGTCATTTCGCTGTCGTCGGCACTGCAACGCACGGCATAAGCTCCGTCCGCAGGCGACGTTTGGCGCCGTCTTGGAAGGACAGGGATTCTGGAGCGGCGCGTGAATTTCTTGGTGCTCGGACCGCTCCACGCTCTCGACGTCGAACGCTCGGTGATCGGGGCCGCGCTCAGCGAGGCTGTCGCTCGCAAGGTTGACGTCTCCAGCCCAGCGTCACTCTGGACCCGGGCCGAAGGGCCGGCGATCCGGGGGCCGTAATGCTGACGCGGTCCTTGCTTCGATGAGCGATCTGCCGACCGGCACGGTGACTTTTCTCTTCACCGACGTCGAGGGCTCGACGCGCCTGTGGGAGGAGCATCCGGGCGCGATGCCGGGTGCGTTGGCGCGCCACGACGAGGTCCTGGGCAAGGCGATCGAGGACAACGGCGGGCACGTGCTGAAGTCGATGGGCGATGGGCTGGTTGCGGTATTCGAGGGGGCCGGAGACGCTCTGGACGCGGCGGTGGCGGCGCAGTGTGCCTTGTCGGCGGAATCGTGGGCTGAGACGGGGCCGTTGCGGGTGCGGATGGGGCTTCACACGGGGACTGCGACGGAGCGTGCTGGGGACTATTTCGGTCGGACATTGAATCGAGCGGCGCGGATCATGGGCGCCGGTCATGGCGGGCAGGTGCTGTGCTCGGCCGCGACTGGAGAGCTGGTGCGCGATGCGTTGCCACCGGGGTCTTCGCTGGTCGACATGGGGGAGCATCGCCTGCGGGACCTGGGTCGTCCCGAGACGATTTTCCAGGTCACCCACCCCGATCTGGTGAGCGAGTTCGCGCCGTTGCGGTCGCTGGACACGTTTGTGGGGAACTTGCCGTTGGCGGTGAGTTCGTTCATCGGCCGCGTGAGTGAGCTGGCCCGCGCGGTTGCCGCGGTCGGTGAGGCCCGGGTGGTGACCTTGACCGGGGTGGGTGGTGTCGGCAAGACGCGTTTGGCGTTGCAGGCGGCGGGCGAGGCGCTACCCGGATTTCGTGACGGCGCTTGGTGGTGCGAGCTCGCGCCTGTCCGCGACCGCGCGGGGGTGGCGGAGGCGGTCGCCGGGGTGTTCTCGGTAACGGCGCGGGTGGGCCAGACGGTCCAGGAGGCGTTGGTCGAGTTCTTGCGTCAGAAGGAGCTGTTGGTGGTGCTCGACAACTGCGAGCACGTCCTGGAGTCGGCCGCGCACCTCGTCAGCACGTTGCAGCGGTCGTGTGCGCGGCTGGTGGTGTTGGCGACGAGCCGCGAAGGCCTCGGCGTGGACGGCGAACGGCTGGTTCCGGTGCCATCCCTGGCTGCGCCGCCCGTGGACGCCGCTCTCGATGCGATCGTGGAGGCGGACGCCGTGCGCCTGTTCGTCGAGCGCGCGGCGGCGGTCGCAGCCGACTTCGAGCTCACAGACGAGAACGCGGCCGCGGTGGCACAGGTGTGTCGCCGCCTGGACGGGGTGCCGCTGGCGATCGAACTCGCCGCGGCGCGGGTCCCCGCGATGACCCCGGCGGAGCTGGCGCAGCGTCTCGACCGGCGATTCCAGGTCCTGGCACGAGGTCGTCGGGGTGGCGTGGAGCGCCACCAGACGCTGCGCGCCGCGATCGACTGGTCCTATGAGCTGTTGAACGAGCCGGAGCGGCTGCTCTTGGCCCGGCTGGCGGTGTTCGCCGGCGGCTGCACCCTCGACGCCGCCGAAGCGGTCTGTGGCGGCGACGGGGTCCATCCCGACGCGGTGTTCGAGTGCCTCGCGAGCCTGGTCGCCCGGTCCTTGGTGGTCGCCGAGGAGCACGGGCCCCAGAGCCGCTACCGCCTCCTCGAGACGATCCGACAGTACGGCGAGGAACGTCTCGGCGAGACCGGCGAGGCCGACTCGCTGCGCGCCCGTCACGCGGGCCACTACACCGCTTTCGCCGAGCAGGGCTTCGAGCACCTCCATGGCCCGGGACACGTGCTGTGGGCCGGCCGCCTCAGCGCCGAGCATGACAATCTCCTCGCCGCCTGGTCGTGGGCGATCGACGTCGACGACGTCGACACCGCGTTCCGGATCCTTTGCAGCGTGCCCCGTGGACACGAAGGGGGCTACCAGCTCGGGCTTCCGGGCGAGGTCGCACTGACCCTGAGGGGCGCCACCGAACACGCCGACTTTCCGCTCGCCCTCGCGATCACTGCGGTCGACGCGGCCTCGCGCGGCGACCTGGAACTTGTCGAGCAGCGGTGCAACGGGGCCCTCCAGGCCGATCAGCGCTTCCACGCGCATACGGACCCGGGCGTCGAGAACCTGGTATGCCAGGCGCGCGCCGACAGCGCGCTGGTGCGTGGCGCGTTCGCCGACGCAGTCGCGTTTTCCATGCAGGCAGCCGATGTCGCACGTGCCAACGGCAACCTCGCGGTCGCCTCGCTGAACCTTGCCATCGCGGCGTGGTCACGCACCTGTGCCGGTGACGCACTCGGCGCCGTTCCCCTGGCTTCTGAAGCGATTGCCCTCGCCCGCCAGGTCGACATGCCCTACGCCATCACCCATGGACTGCTGGTCCTCGGCGTCGCACTCGCCGACAGCGATCCCGACCAGGCCCGCGCCTGCCTCGGTGAGAGTCTCGACCGTAGCGCCGCGCTCGGCTACGAGAACGCCGACGTTGTCGCGCTCGCCACCCTTCTCACCTCGCGCCTCGACGACACGCCCGCCACCCTCGAAATCGCCAGGCGCACCATCCGCTACCTCCACTGGGCCCGCCAGCCTTTCTGGCTGTTCGCATGCCTGAACGTGGTCGCCCGCGCCCTCGCTCCCACCCGCCCAGAAGCCGCCGCGATCATCCACGGTGCCGCCCGCGGCATCGTCGTCCGCAACCTCAAGACGCCTGTCGCCACGGAATCGAAGCCCACCCCCCCGACCACCGGCGGGTACTTCGGCGAGATGCGACGCGAAACCACCCGGATCCTCACCGCGGCGCTCGGCGATCAACGCACGCGCCAACTACGCGCCGACGGCGATGCCATGGACGACGAGCGCGCCGTCGACTACGCCCTCGCCCAGATC
>JBKOWY010000161.1:0-16837 GCA_046724655.1 Actinomycetota bacterium | reverse complement strand
CGGCGTGATCCCGGTGTCGATCAGCGTGGGCTCCTCGCCGCGGATCAGATAGGAATTCACGGGCAGGTTGCCGATCGTGGGGATCGGAACGACCGACGTGAACATCGTCGTCTCAGCGCTGATCGGTAGGGCGCGCATCCTGGCCTCCTCGTCACGGTCACGGGTCGTGGGCGCTGCAGGGCTCGAATCCGGCCCGGCGCATGGCCGGACCGGATTCCCTACTGCTGGTTCGGTATTTCAGTTGCTAGTTCTGTCCTGGAGGCGCGTGACCCGCCGGGTTGAGGGCCGGATTCTGCGTTTGACCCTCACCCTTGCAGTCGGGCTGCTGCCCCGGTGCCTGCTGACCGCCGTTATTTACACAGGACCGCGGTGTGATCTTCGCGAACGCCGACCGCGCCGGTCCTGACATCCGGTTGCCAGCACGTCGGGGCGGGCTTCAGCCCACCCCGACGTGATTCGGCTTCACAGAACAGAACCAGGACGATCTACGGACGATCACCCCACTTCTTCGTGTTCGGGTTGTTCGTGTCCTCAGCGTTCGAGGTGTTGCCGCCCGGGTTCTGGCATTCCCACCCCGCCGACGTCTTGACCGAGATCTGCTTACCGGGGCACGAGATCGGATCCGCCGATGCCACACCAGCGGTGGCCACAACTCCACCGACGGTCATCCCTGCCGCGAAAAGTACCGCAATAGCTCTGCGCTTCATGTGTCTCCAATCGCTCAGTGTCATTAGACGGCGAAACGCCGGCAGGAAGCGGGGTCCCCCATTAGGGGTTTTCTCGCCTCCTCACCGGCGTGACGGCTGACACCCCTCCCCTGCCCAGGGGTGCCTGAGGATGCTCGCACGCGTCGCTAAAGGCGGGCTAAAGAGGCCGTCGAAGTGTCCAACTAGATGGCGAACACTTGTTCGTATATCGTCATGGCAGTGCCTGATCCATCGGTCCGCGAACTGCCGATTCCCGAACTCGTCGAGAACCGGCGGCGGTCGATCGCGATGCTGCCGAGCGGTGCGCCGGCGCTGAACCGGGATGAGGCGCTCGAGGAGTTCGCCGATCGCGTCGGCTGCGGCCCGGTCCGACGCAGGCACCCACGCCGAATAGTGAACCAGGGTCGTTGAGGCTCGGGCGTGGCCGGCGCGGCCCGGGACGGTGCGCACCGACTGGCCGGATTCGAGCAGCGACGTCACCATCCAGTCGCGTAAATCCTTCAGCCTGACCTTGACGCCGAGCCGTTCGCACAACCGGTCGAGACGCTGGGTCACGCCATCGGGACGCCACGGCTTGTCACAGTCCGGCTCGTTGCTGAACACGAAGCAATCGGGGGCGAGCTCGATGTCGAACTCGGCGGCGCGTTCATCCATCTCAGCTAGGTGGTCACGTAACGCCGCGACGGTGCCGTCGTCGAGCGCCAGCGCGTACCGAGCACCCGTCTTCGTGTCGCGCTCCACGCCTTGACTGATCGCCCGAGCCTTCCGAATGACGCCAGCGCCGATGTCCACGTCCGAGCGTCGGAGCGCGCACGCTTCCCTGCGCCGCATGCCGGTCGCCGCGACGAGCCGAAGGAACGCTGCGAAGTCTGACGGAGCGGCGTCCAGCACCTTCCGTAGCGTCTCCGGAGCAGTGACGACCGGCGTTGGGTTCCGCACTTCCGGGAGACGGCAACCAGCGGCCGGGTTCCTGTCGATCCATCCCCACCGGACAGCCTGAGCGAACGCGGCCCGCAGCATGCCGTGGAGTCTCCGGATCGTCGCTGGTGCGGCGCCGCCGGCTTCGAGGCTGAGGTAGAACCCGTCGAGGAGCTCGGTTGTGATCGCGGCTACCTTCTGGGCCCCGAGCGCGGGCCTAACGTGTCGTTCGAGGCGGCCCTTGGTGTCGTAGGCCGTCGAGGGAGCATGCCGGGCCACAGCAAGCCACTTGTCCAGCATGTAATCGACGGTCGCGGTGGTCGGGGTGATCTGGGCTGCTTGCCGTTCAAGGTCGCCTTCCAAGATGCGAGCGGCCCGCTTCGATGCCGCCGTGCCGTACCGGTGCCTCCGCTTGCCCGTCGCCGGATCCGTCCCCGCGTAGACCCGCACCTCCACGCCTTGCCACGTTGACGAATCATCGGGGGTCTCGTAGCCCGGTCGGGTGCCACGAAGGTGCCACGTTCAGCGAATCCGGTGGGCGCTAAGGGACTCGAACCCCTGACCTCCGCCTTGTAAGGGCGGCGCTCTGCGCAGCTGAGCTAAGCGCCCGGCGGCGTCACGTTACCGGTCACCCTGCGACGTAGAGCAACGCATCACCACCGCGGGCAGGCCGGGGCTCGACCGAGCGCCCGGGGGGCGGCGCTCCTCGTCACCCCGGCCCACCGTGTGCGGTGATCGGCGCGGACCGCCGCCGGCCCGGTGCGTAGGGGGGCCCGCACCGGGCCGGCGCCTCCGCGGTCAGGTCGTCACGTCGTCAGCGCGTCAGGCCGACTGGGGAACGAGCTGGCCCCACTCGTCGTAGACGGGCTCGGGCGGTCGCACCTTCGGCGGCCGGCCCCGCTTCCGCTTCTGGGCCAGAACCTTGCCGTTGGCGAAGAGCTCGCCACCCCAGACGCCCCACGGCTCACGCCGCGCCTTGGCCGCCTCGAGGCAGGCCTCACGAACCGGGCACGCCCGGCAGAAGGCCTTGGCCCGCGCGATGTCATCGAGCTGCTCCGAGAAGAACAGCTCGATGAGCGACGCCGAACCGTCGCGACACCGAGCTTCGAGCCGCCAGGTCTCGTCTTCTGTGCTCTGGATGGCGAACATCGCCGTGCTTCCCCTGTCCTCGGATCTCTTCTGGGTCTCTTGCTGGTCGGTTGTGGGTCTCCGTTGGGTCGATGGGCCGGTAACGCAAAAAGGCCGCCGGGGTGCCCCGGCGGCCTGGTGGTGGTCTTGCGGTAGCGGATCGCTACGGCGAGGTCACTCTCAGCCGCCGGGGCCGACCGGTCTTGTGGTCGATGGTGGTCACGCCGAGGCTCGGCATGGTCGACCACGAGCCGTTCGTCGGCATGGCGCAGGCAAAGGCCGCCCGGGCGCGCGCGACGCCGACGACGGCTGCCTGCGACGTCGGGTAGCTGGCCACGGATTCAGTCCTTCCGGTCATGTCCTTCAAGTCAGGTCATTTGTCCGATTTACCTGCGCTCGCGGCTGCGAGACGTCCGACCAGGCTACACGCCGATAGCGGGTCGTCAAACAATTTGCCGAGCCCCGAAAAGGCCAGCTCCGCTCACTCCGTTCGCTCCGCCCTCTGCTTGTCCATAGGCTCCAGGCGATGGCGGTCGCCAGCGTGACGAAGCCTGACCTGTCCGTGGTGATCGAGGTCCTCGAGCGGCAACGGGCCAACGGCTGGCAGGACGGGGCGCAGTGCTACGTGTCGCTGGGAGGCGAGGTCCTGCTCGACACCGCGGTGGGCGAATCCCGTCCCGGCCGCACCCTCGAGCCCGACGACCTCATGCTCCTCTACTCATCGGGCAAGCCCGCGACGGTGGTCGCGATCCTCCAGCTGTGGGAGCAAGGCAAGCTCGCCCTCGACGACCGGGTCGGGGACTACATCGACGGTTGGGGCGCGGGCAAGGAGCGCTGCACGATCCGCCATGTGCTCACGCACACGGGTGGCTTCCCCAACGCCGACACCAAGCTCTTCGACCACGACGTGCCCTACGACGAGGTCGTCGCCCACATCGCGGCATCCCCGGCGCGCTGGGAGCCCGGCACCGACGCCGCCTACCACCCTTCCAGCGGCTGGAAGATCCTCGGCGCCGTCGTCGAGCGGGTCGACGGCCGCCCGATCGACCGGTACCTCCACGACGAGGTCTTCACGGCGCTCGGCGTCGACAACATGCGCCTCGGAATCCCGCTCGACGAGCAGGCGGCCCTCGGCGAGCGGATCACGCCGGTGTCCTGGCGAGGCCACGTCATGCCCGTCGTCGACGACGACGGCGGGCTGCGCATGGCTCCCTACGAGGTCGACCAGTACCACAACGAGCCGTACTTCATCGCCAAGGTCGAACCCGGCGGAGGGATGCGCGCCTCCGCTCGTGAATTGGGCCGCTTCTACGAGTCGCTGCTCGGCTTCGGCCCGCCCGTGCTCGAACCGCGCACCGTCGAGTTGATGAGCGCGGTGCACCGCTACGGGATCAAGGACCGGCTGTTCCGGCGCAATATCCCCTGGGGTCTCGGCGTGCAGGTGGCGTTCACCGGCGGGACGGGCCGGCGCGCGTTCGGCCACGGCGGCATGGCGTCGTCACGCGCGCTCGCCGACCCCGAGTTCGGTCTCGTGATGGCAATAGTGAGCAACGGACTGCCGTCGTTCCTGCCCGCCGAGCAGCGGCTGTTCCAGGTGACCGACGCGGTGTACTCGGCACTCGGCGACGACGTGGCACGCACCCGGCAACCGGCGGTGCCGGTCGAGGAGCTCTTCGGTCAGAGCTCCGCCCTCAGTACCTAGAGTCGGGCGAGCTCGAGCAATGCGGCGTGGATGGTGGGCGGGCCGGCGACGATGTCTCCCGAATCGAGCCACGCGCGCTCGTCGCCCGACCAATCGGTCACGGTGCCGCCTGCCTCGCGCACGAGCAACGCGCCCGCAGCCACGTCCCACGGCCCCAGCGCTTGCTCGAAGTAGCCGTCAAAGACGCCCGCCGCGGTCCAGGCGAGGTCGAGGCTGGCGGAGCCGGCGCGGCGCAGGTCCTCGAACCGCCGCAACGCAGCCTCGAACACCGGGAGATACTCATCGAGCCGTTCTG
This sequence comes from Actinomycetota bacterium, assembly GCA_046724655.1. Taxonomy (GTDB): domain Bacteria; phylum Actinomycetota; class Acidimicrobiia; order IMCC26256; family JACDBD01; genus JALZAA01. The sequence goes on along the minus strand of JBKOWY010000161.1, from coordinate 12,087 downwards.
CCTTCGCCCGGAACGGGAAGCCGGTGGCGCAGATGGCATGGGCCGGGTCGCGTGTGCTCACGGCGATCGGCTCGCCGTTGCGGAACGCGCCTTCACCTTTGCACGCCGTGTAGGTGTCTCCGAGCAGCGGTGCGTGCACGACGCCCACGACGGGCGCACCGTTGGCGACGAGAGCGACCGATACCCCGATGGCCGGGAAGCCGTGCAGGAAGTTGGCCGTTCCGTCGAGCGGGTCGACGAACCAGCCGATGTCGCCGCGGGAGCCGCCGCCTTCCTCACCGAAGACCGGCAGGCCGGGTGCGTCGCGCTCCAAGACGCTCCGTACAGCCGCCTCGCTGTCGGTGTCGACCTCACTGACCCAGTCACCCGGGGCCTTCAAGCGCGCCTCGCCCGACGACCCGAAGCGCTCGGCGACGATCGCGCCGCCGGCGCGCGTGGCGGTGTCGGCGGCGCGCAGCAATGAGCCCAGATCGAGCGCAGGTGTCATGACGGGGCGGCGACGCGCACTGCCTCGAGCAACTCAGGAGTCGACGCGGCGATGAGCTGCCGGCGCTCGTCGGGGCCGGTCACGGCCAGCTCACCGCCGTGCACGTCGACGACTGTCGCGCCGGCCTCGCGGCACACCAGCAGCCCACCGAGGTAGTCCCACGGCGCCTGCCAGCTCGTCAGGTACGCATCGAGTGCGCCCGCGGCCACGTCGCACAGCTCCAGCGCCGCCGACCCGAGCGAGCGGAACTGCTGCCACGGCAACAGCCTTGCGGGGATGCCGGAGAGCGACACCACCGCGTCCTCGACTCGACGCACGGCGGACGGCGCCAACGGTTCACCGTCGCGCCACGCGCCTTTCCCTCGTATCGCCGTCGTGCACACCCCCATTGCCTGGTTGGTCACGAGCGAGCACAACGGCCCGTCGACATCGACTGCGCACAGCGAGATCGACCAGTACGGGATGTCGCGCGAGCAGTTGGTCGAGCCGTCGACCGGGTCGACGACGACGGTGATCGCGGTGTCCTCGGGACCGGTGCGGCCCGACTCCTCGCTCACGACCGCGACCCCGGCATCGTGCAGGATCGGGAGGATCGCGGCGTCGGCCACCAAGTCGAGCGCGTACTGGCCCGGCCGCTCGGTTCGTTCCCGCCGTGCCGCGCCGGTCAGCGGCGCGAGCGATGCCCTCGCGGTGTCGGCCGCGCGGTCGAACACGGCGAGAAGCTCGTCTGCCGTCATTGCCGGCGACGCTACTGCCGGTCTTCGACGCCGTGACGGGCGAGATCCTCGGGCGTGTCGAGGTCCGCGAACGCGTCGGCCGGCGCGACCGTGCGCCACTCGGACTCGGTGATCTCGACGACGGGCACGGCTGACAGCAGTGTGTGGAGCGCGCGCTCACCTCGTGCTACGAGGTCGGCGGCGGTGTGGAGCGCGGCGGGCGCATAACGCGCGCAGCACGATTGCCGCATGCCGCCGGCTATCGGCGCGACGGTCTCGACGGCGGGATGGTCGACGATCAGCCGGAGCAAAGGCACGTCGACGAACGGGAGGTCGACGCCGAGGAGGAGAACCGCGCCGTCGTAGCCGCGGGCGTGCAACGCCCCCGCGCCCGTCACGAGCGCCACGAGCGGCCCGGCTCGCGGTTCAGCGTCGCCGACCGCGTCGAGGGAGCTGCGCCCGGGCCCGACCTCGAGAACCGGATCGCACACCTGGTTGAGTAGGTGCGCCGCCCGGTCCGCGAGCCGCTCCCCCGCGACAACCAGGTCGGCCTTGTCGCGTCCCATGCGGCTGCTCGACCCGCCGGTCAGCAGAAGTCCCGCGACCACGAAGCGACGGTATCGTCCGCGCGTGACGGAAACCGAGATGCGCGAGCGGTTAGGACGCGCTCGGGTCGCCCGGCTGGCGACGGTCGACGTCGACGGCCAGCCCCATCTCGTGCCGATCTGTTTCGCGCTGATCGGAGATCACATCGTGTCGGTCGTCGACGCCAAGCCGAAACGCACACCGAAGCTGCGCCGGCTGGCCAACATCCGGGCGCAGCCGCGGGTGAGCGTCCTCGTCGACGAGTACGACGAGGACTGGAGCCGCCTGTGGTGGGTGCGGGCCGACGGCGACGCCCGTGTCGTCGAGGACGGGCGTGAGCGGGAGGCCGCGGTGATGACCCTCACCGCGAAGTACCCGCAGTACGCCGAGCTGCCGCCGGGCGGTCCCGTGGTCGAGATCACGGTCGACCGCTGGCGAGGTTGGTCGCCGAGCTAACGGCCGAGGTCCTGCGCGAGCTCGACGAGGTGGCCGTCGGGATCGCGCACGTACGCGGTGCGCTGGCCCCAGGCCCGATCGGTCGGCGGAACGGCCGGTGTGGCGCCCGCCGCCACCAATTCGGTGTAGGCGGCGTCGCAGTCGTCGACCTTGAAGCCGAGCTCGAAGCCGGGCGCGTCCGGCGACGGCGCGTCGAGGTCACGTCCAAGGGTCGCCGCCATCGCCTGGCGCTCGAACAGCGAGACGCGTGTCACACCCGTCTCGAGCTGGGCGTAGGAACCCGATCGGTGTCCGAGCGGCAGGCCGAGCACGTCGCAGTAGAAGGCGAGGGCGCGGTCCAGCTCCTCGACGACGAGGACGACGTAGTCCGGCGCCTCGAACCGCACCGCCCCTCCCGATCAGCCGGTGCGCTGCTCGGCGGGCGCATCCGGCTCGAGGTGATAGCCGATCACCTTCCAAGTGCCCTCGCGTAGCGCCAGCTGCACCTGGTTGCGCACGGCGGTGCCGTCGCGAAGCAAGACCCGGGTGCGGACGGCGGCGAGCTCCGACCCCACCATCACCTCATCGAGCTTCACGTCAGCCGCGAGCCCGGCAAGTGCTCGCTGACCCTCATAGGCCTCGTGCTTGTCGGCAATGAACTCTGCGCGTGACCGCCCGTCGCGCAGCTCCACACCCGAAAGGGCCCAGAGGGCTTCGAAGTCGAGGCGGTCCCAAGCGAGCTCGTAGGCGATCGCGACCTCGCCCGGATCGGGACCGGGCTCGAGCCCGACGGCGACGACCAGCGCGAGGACGAGCGCAATGACGAGGAACGCGACGATGGCCGCTATCACGAAGAGGAGCCACCGGCGACGGCCTCGATTTCGCCGGCGAGCGCGAAGTCCTTGTCGGTGATGCCACCCTCACTGTGCGTCGACAAGCCCACTCGCACTTTCCGCCAGCGGATGTCGAGATCGGGGTGATGGTCGGCCTTCTCGGCCAGGAACCCGATGCGGGTCACGAAGGCGATGGCGTCCGGGAACGAGGGAAGCTCGAAGACCTTCTCGATCGCGTCGTCGCGCCGCTCCCACCCCGGCAGCTTCGCCAACCCGCTGCGGACCTCGTCGTCGGAGAGCGGCGGCATGGCCGCATTGTCGCGCCACTTGCGCTATCGAACACGTGTTCGATAGGCTCGACCACGATGGCGGCACGGGAGTTGCGGTGGCAAACCGTCGAGGATGCGGCACAGCCGACGCTATTCGAAGTGCCCGAGCGCGAGATCGGCACGGGCGAGTTCCGCGGCCTCGAGTTCCTCCACGTGCACGCGCGCACGATCATCAACAAGGTGCGCCCGAAGTCCCCCGTGCCCTTCCGCTACACGATCAATGCATATAGGGGATGCAGCCACGCATGCACCTACTGCTTCTCTCGTCCGACGCACGAGTACCTGAACCTCGATCCGTCGAAGGACTTCGACCGCGTGATCGTCGTGAAGGTCAATGCCGTCGAAAAGCTGCGCGCCGAGCTCGCGCCACGTCGCTGGCAAGGCGACCACATCGCCATGGGAACCAACACCGATCCGTACCAGCGCGCCGAAGGCAAGTACCGGCTCACCCAAGGCATCATCGAGGTGCTCGGCCAGGCGCGGAACCCGTTCTCGATCCTCACGAAGGGCACGCTCGTCCTCCGTGATCTCGACCGTCTTGTCGAAGCGTCGCGCCGGACCAACGTCGAGCTGTGCTTTTCGATCGGCACGCTCGACGAAGACGTCTGGCGCGCGACCGAACCCGGAACGCCCCATCCGCGCAAACGTGTCGAAGCCGTCGCGCGTCTCAACGAGGCCGGCATCCCGTGCGGCGTGCTCGTGGCGCCCATCCTCCCCGGCCTATCCGACAAACGTGAGCAACTGGACGAGGTGGTGCGGGCGTGCGTCGACGCCGGCGCCCCGTCGATCTCTCCGGTGCTCCTCCACCTTCGGCCCGGCGTCAAGGAGCACTATCTCGCATGGCTTGCGGACGCCCGTCCCGATCTGCTCGAGCAGCATCATCACCTGTACCGCGGGTCCTACGCGCCGGCGCGTGAACGCGATCGCGTCACGCAGCTCGTGCGTGACCTCGTGCACAAACATCGCAAGGCATCAACCGGAGCAAAGGCGCCCCGTCTCTCGAGTCGCTTCGATCCCGGCTGAGACATCACACTCGTTTCGCATGCCCGACTCCCCCACCGACCCCGTCGACGAGACCACGCCCCCGCCGACGTCGATCGACGTCGATCGGGCCGTCGGCCTCACCGCCACCTGGCCCGACGGCGAGACCACGAGTTACTCGCTCGAGGAGCTACGGGTGAACTGCCCCTGCGCCGAGTGCCGCGGGCTGCGCGAGCGTGGGATGCCCGTGTGGCCGAAGCCGGCGTCGTCGCTGCCCCTCCGGGCCGAGAACGCGGAGCTCGTGGGCGCATGGGGCATCTCGTTCATCTGGAACGACGGCCACACCACCGGCATCTACTCGTGGGCGCTTCTGCGGCAATGGCGTGGCCTCGAAGCCGACGCGAACGGCTGACGAACAGCCGGAGATCCCTGCAAGATCCGCCCCTACGCCCATCTATCCTGGCCTCATGACGTGCGGGTCATGCGGCGCGAACGCGCCTGACGAGGCCCGGTTCTGCCCGACTTGCGGCCACGCTCTGATCGCCCGGCCCGACGAGCGCCGCATCGCCACCGTCCTCTTCGCGGACCTCGTCGGGTTCACGACCTTCTCCGAGTCCGCGGATCCGGAGCACGTCAAGAACCTCCTCGACCGCTGCTTCGAGCGCCTGGTCGCTGACGTCACGGCCTTCGGCGGTCAGATCGACAAGATCGTCGGCGACGCCATCGTGGCTCTCTTCGGCGCGCCCGTCGCCCACGAGGACGACGCCGAGCGGGCCGTGCGGGCCGCGCTCCAGATGCAGCAGACGCTCGCCGCACTCCGGCAGGAACTGCGCGTCGGCGCCGAGATGCGAGTCGGCGTGAACACCGGCGAGGTGCTCGTCGGCGCGATGCGGGGCGCAGGTGAGTACACCGCCATGGGCGATGTCGTGAACATAGCCAGCCGGCTCCAGGCCGCGGCCCGCCCGGGTCAAGTGATCGTCGGGCCGCTCACGTACGAAGCGACACGCCGCGTCGTGCGGTACGAAGCGCTCGGCGCCTTGGTCGTCAAAGGCCGGGAAGAGCCGGTCGAAGCGTGGACTGCAGAGGAGGTGATCGCACCGCCCGGACAGCGCGCCAAGCACGGGCGCGCACCCCTCATTGGACGGGAACCGGAGATGGCACTGCTGCGCCGAATGTTCGACGCGGCGGTGAACCGCCGGCGCGCGCAGCTCGTTCTGCTGTTCGGCGAAGCAGGCGTGGGCAAGAGCCGCCTGGCAATCGAGCTCGCGTCGATGGCATACGAGGAGCTCGGCGCGACGGTGATGAAGGGCCCGTGCTTGCCGTACGGTGAGGCGAACGTGTGGTGGCCGTGCGCCGAGGCCGTCCGGCACACCTGCGGGGTCGAGCTCGATGACTCGACGACAGACGCCCGCCGCAAGGTCGAGGCGACAGTCGCCCGTGTCACAGCACGCGACGTGAACGATGCCCATGTCGAACGCATCTCCGACGGGCTCCTCTATCTGCTCGGCCGGTTCGGAGAGCGGGCCGACGTCGACCCGGTACGCGCGCGCAGCGAGGCGTTGTGGGCGATCCAGACGTACTTCGAGGCGCTGGCGCGTGAACGCCCGCTGGTGTTCGTGCTCTCTGATCTCCACTGGGGCGACGACGTCGTGCTCGAGCTCGTCGACCGGCTGCTCGCCGAGCTGCGCGCCCTACCATTCGTGCTGATCGCGACGGCGCGCCCCGACCTGGAAGAACGATGGACGCCCGCGCCCGGTCGTCACAACGTGGCGGTTCTTCATCTCGATCCCCTCGATGCCGATGCTGCCGGCGCGCTCGTCCGGGAGCACCTCGGCGAGCATGCGACGCCCGAGCTCGTCGCCGAGCTGCGCGATCGCAGCGGTGGGAATCCCCTCTTCGTCGAAGAGCTCGCGGCGCTCATTCGGGACGCTGACGGCGCGATCCACATCGACGGCGCACGAGCGCTTGCAGCGGCCGATCTGCCTGTCACCCTGCGCGGGCTCGTCTCGGCACGGCTCGACGCGCTCGCGGCGGTGGAGCGCGCCGTGCTCGAGGACTGCGCCGTCGTCGGGTCCAGCGGCCCCATCGAGGCGGTCGTCGGGCTCGGCGACGCCCAGTCGATCGCGGGCGCGGAGCGGGCGCTGTCCGTCCTTGCCGATCGCGATCTCGTGGTGCTCGAGGACGGTGAGTTCGCCTTCAAGTCCGAGCTGATCCGCGAGGTCGCCTACGGAACGCTCACGAAGGCCGAACGGGCCCGGCGCCACGCCGCGCTCGGCGGGTGGCTGGCCGAGCGGCGTACAGGAGACGACGAGCCCGTCGACCCCATCGCCCATCACTTCGGCGTCGCGGCGGAGCTCGTCCGGGAGCTGGGGCGCGTCGACGGTGTCCCGGCCGACGTGCGGTCACGGGCCGTCGCCGCGCTCGAGCAGGCGGCGGCGCGGGCTGAGCAGGTCGAGGCGTGGCCTCGGGCGCAGCGCCGCTACGAGCAGGCGCTTGCGGTGCTCCCGGACGGGACGGACGACGAGACGCGCTGGCGGCTGCGGCTCGCTCGAGCGCAAGCGCGTGTCGAGCAGCGCGACCTCACCGGGACACGAGACGAGATCGCTCAGCTGCTCGAAGCCGCGCATGCCGCCGGTGATCGACGCGCCCAGGCCCGCGCACTCACGGTGCTCGCGGACTGCGAGCAGAAGGAGGGCAACTTCATCGGCTCGGACTCGACCTTCGACCAGGCGGTGGCGGCGTGGAGGGCACTGGGCGACGACCAGGGAGTCGCCAACGCGCTTCGTGGCCGTGGCATGACGCTGCTGTTCCGCGGCGAGCTCGACGACGCCGAGGCGGCCATCTGCGAGGCCCTGTCGATCTTCCGTGACGCCGGCGATCGCAGGGGTGAGGCGTGGGCGCTCCAGAACCTGGCTTGGATCGCGTTCACGCGCGGGCGTCCCGAGCAGGCAGAAGAGCGCATCAACCAGTCGGCCGCTGCCTTCGCGGAGATCGGCGACTGGGGCGGGCTGTCGTGGGCGCTCGGGTTGCTCGCGTGGGTTCGCTTCAACCAGGGTGAGCTGGCGGACGCCGAGCAGCTCGCGTCGGACGTCCTACGCGACGGCTCCGAAGCCGCCAACCGGTGGGCGACCGGGATGATGACCGTGCTGCTGGCCAACGTCGCGCTCTGGACCGGGCGGCCGACCGTGGCGATCGAGCGGGCGCAGGAGGCCCGCCGCCTCTTCCAGGAGATCGGCGACCGGTGGGGCGAAGTGCAGTCGGTTGCGCCCGCGGCGCGGGCCTTCGGATGCCTGGGCCGAATCGAGGAAGCGGAGGCCATTCACGACGAGGTCGCCGCGTTCACCGACGAGCTCGGCGACCGCGGTCTCGTCGCGGTACCGGCGATGGTGGCCGGCGCGCTCGCCGCACACATCGGCGACGCCGAGCGTGCCCGGCGGGAATACGAGATCGGGATCGGCGCCCAGATTGACGACGAGAGCCTCGTGACGCACGAGACGCGCGTCGGCATGAGCAGGGCGATGCTGCAGTCCGGCGACGTCGGAGGGGCGCTGGCACAACTCGACGCTCCCCGCGGCGACAGCGACATGCTCCTCCTCGCGAGCGCGGGGACCGAGGCCCTGGTGCTGGCGGCTGCAGGCCAGCCTGAACGCGCGGTGGCGCTGACCGACCACGCGAACGCAGTCTCCGTCGGCGGTTACCTCGATCACCTCCAGGCCTGGATGGCGCGCGCGCTGGCGTGTGCGCAGCTCGAGGACGACGCGTGCGCCCGGGAAGCCGGTGCCACCGTGCTCGCCCTCGCCGACGAGACGGAGTCGCCTCTCGATCAGGCGCTGGCTCGGCTCGCGCAGGCGCATGTTCTGGAAGTGCTCGGCGATTCCGAGGCGGAGGCGATGCGCGCCGAGGCCCGCGCCCGGCTCGACGCGCTCGGGCTGGCTGCGACCGGGTGGGAGACAGCGTTCCGTCTTGCTGCCACCGGCGGTCGTGAGCTCACGCCTCGCGACACGACGTCGGTCGCCTGAGCCTCAACCCGCGGCGACGGCGGCTTTGCCGACCGTCGCCGCAGATCCGGAGCTTGCGACGGCGACAGTCAAGAACCGAGGAAGCGGTCCAGCACGCGCCGGCACGCGAGGCCGTCGGCGAAGCTCGGGACGATCGGCTCGCCGTCACGGACGGCGTCGCGTACGAGTTCCACCCACCGGCGCATCGGAACGACGTGCGGATCGCCACCGGAGTCGGACCGGACCTCACTGAACTCCTCGGGTGTTCCGTCCATTCGTCGCCACACCACCTTGGCGTCGCCGACGACCTCCAGCACGCCATCGGAGCCCGTGACAACGATGCGATGCGCGATCGAGGCGGGAGCCGAGGACGAGCTGTCGAGCATGGCGGTCGATCCGTTCTCGAACTCGAGCCAGGCGGTAAAGGCGTCCTCGGCGTCCACCTCGTGCGGCCGGCCATCGGCGTCAGGGCGCTCGGGGATCGTCACCCGGCATCGCGCCGTGGCGGCGGTCACCTCGCCGAGGAGCCACCGAAGGGCGTCGACCGCGTGCGAACCCCATGCGCCGACCCAACCGCCGCCGCGGGCCCGGTCGAAGAGCCAGCCGTACGGGCGCAGCGGACGCCGGAACACCGCGTTCGTGCTCGTCCACTGCACGTGCTCGACCTGGCCGACGGCGCCGGAGTGCACCAGCTCGTGGACACGCCGGCGAGCAGGCTGCTGCCGGAACTCGAAATTGACTGCGTGCACGACCTCGCCGGCTTCGGCGAGCTCGAGCATCTGCTCCGCCTCCCCGGCGTGAACGCCAAACGGCTTGTCGCAGAGCACGTGATGCCCGGCCGAGATCGCGGTGCGCACGTGCTCCGCGTGCAGGAACGGCGGCGAATGAATGGAGACGAGGTCGAGATCACGCCGGCACAGCTCGGCGACTCTGCGGCCATCGCGTGCGCTCACCACGTCCACGACTGTGCAGCCGTCGGTCGCCGAGAACACGGGCGCCACGACGCGTGCGCCAAAGCCCGTGCCGATCACCCCGATGCGCATGGGGCTGGTCACTCCCCCGCCGTCCCGGGACCGAGATCCGCGGGGACGTCCCCGAGATGCAGGCGCGCGAGGAAGAAGTGGCCGAGCGGCCCGATACTGAACGCGAAGACGACCGTGCCGACGCCGACGTTGCCACCGAGCGCCCAGCCTGCGAGCAACGCCGTGACCTCGAGCACCGTGCGCACTGCCCACAGCGGGTATCCCTTGGCGGCGATGCCGGTCATCAGCCCGTCGCGGGGTCCGGGCCCGAGACCGGCGCCGATATAGAGCCCCATTCCGAGCGCCGCGATGACGACACCCGCGAGCAGCAACGCGATTCGGCCGGCAAGCAAGTCCGGTTCCGGCAGCACCTGTAGGGCGAGATCGATCACGAGTCCGACGGTCAGCGTGTTGACCACGGTTCCGATCCCGGGTCGTTGTCGCAGAGGGATCCATAGCAGAAGGATCACGAGCCCGACTCCGATCACGACCGTGCCGAAGCTCAGGCCTGTCCGCTTCGCCAAGCCCTGGTGCAGAACGTCGTACGGACTCACGCCCAGGCGTGCCTGCAACGTCATTGCGATCCCGAGCCCGAGGACCGGGATCCCGAGCAGGAGACGTGGGAGCCGTCGGCGCAGCTCAACCCAAGACGGAAGGGTGACGACGTCGAGCGGAACATGCTGTGCGACGCGCCGACCCATGAAGAGTCGAAACTACACGCCGCGTTCGCGTGCCGGCGCTCGGGTTACGGTGACTGCATGAAGGTTGGATTCGTAGGTCTCGGCGCGATGGGGCTACCGATGACCCGCCACCTCATCGACGCCGGTCACGACGTCACAGTGGCATCGCGAAGCCGTGCACCAATTGAAAGTGCGGTCGCGGCCGGCGCGACCGAGGGCGACGGCCCTGCTGGTGTGGTGAGCGCGAGCCAGATCACGATCGTGTGCGTTCCGAACTCGCCCGATGTCGTGCAAGTCCTCGACGGGGCGTTGCGGGCGTTGAGCGACGGCAAGATCGTCGTCGACGCGTCGACGATCGATCCCGACGTCGAGCGGGCGCAGCACGAGCGGGTGAACGCGACCGGAGCGCGCTACCTGGAGGCGCCCCTGTCGGGCGGCACGGTCGGCGCCAAGAAGGGAACGCTCACACTCATGGTGGGCGGGGACGCAGACGTGCTGGCCGCGGCGCGGCCGGCGCTCGCGCCGTTCGCGGGTTCGATCGTGTACGTCGGCGGGCCCGGCACCGGCCAGATCGTCAAGCTGTGCAACAACCTCATCTACGCGGCGCAGACGCTCGCCGTCGCCGAGGCCACCACGATGGCAGCCAAGGCGGGTGTCGATCTGCGCAAGCTGCACGAGGTGATCACGCAGTCGACCGGCGACTGCAATGCGATCCGTACGCGCATCCCGTTCGAGGGGGTGCTGCCCGACGGCCCGGCGTCGAACAACTGGCAGCCGGGGTTCATGACGGACCTCATGGCCAAGGACCTCGACCTCGCGATCGGGTTGGCCGCCCGGGCAGACACACCGCTGTTCACGTCGGGGATCGTGCGGCAGCTTCTCGACGCCGCCAGCGCCGCGGGTTACGGGCGCGAGGACTTCTCGTCGTTGGGCAAGATCGTCAGGCAACTCGGCAAGGTTTGAGGTGTGGCTCCGGGGGCGGGGCTCGAACCCGCAATCTCCGGATTAACAATCCGTTGCGCTACCTGTTGCGCCACCCCGGAATAGCACCGCGAAGATAGCAGCGCGCGAACCAAGCCCATTATTTCCCGGTGCGTGCGCGAGCAGGAATAGTTGAGGTAGAAGCAGCCGTGCTCGTGCTTGTTCCGCCGAATGCTCGGATCTGGCACGGCCCGATATGGCTTGCCGAATTGGCTTCGCGGTATCCTCGTCAGATCTGACCAGAAAGCCTCGGCGCCCTCGAGATCTAGACCTTGGTGAAGGTAAACACGGCAACGAAGCCGTGACTCATCAATCGTGAAGAACCGGCGAAGCCACGCGCAGAAGAAGCGCACCATCTCGGGATCGCTGTTCGGAAACCGCACCGATCTATCCGTCTTTCCGCCCTCCCCGGCGTACAGGGCGACGCCGGCGACGAAGAACGCTTCCTCGCTCAACCGTCCGATCCGCGCTTCGCCCTGCCGATTCAGTTCTTCAATTTGGCTAAGCCGCTTCTCCCGTAGGGGCTGGCGGCGGCGCTGGGGTCCGTAGTTGCGCGGGGACGGCGTGAACGGGACGTCGCGGACCCACAGCGAGACAGACGACTTCGAGACGCCGAGCTTGGCGGCGATGTCGGCGAGGGTGTGGCCCTCGGCGCGCAGCTCACGCGCTGCTTCTTGCTCTTTGACCTTGCCCCGGTAGCCCATGGCTGCCGGCTCCTTCCCCCTCGCATGGCGGATGGGGGAAGTGCAACGAGACAAGTATAGCGAACGGGTGTTCGTGCCGCGCGGCAGGTGTACGGATCGCCTGCGTCGCGGTACAACGTGCGGCATGCGATTTCGTGTTGGCCTCCTCGTCGGTTTCGCGATCGGTTACTACCTGGGGTCCAAGGCGGGTCGCGAGCGCTACGAGCAGATCCGGCGCTGGCTCGAGGACGCGCGGCAGAGCGCTCCGGTCGAGAAGGCTCAGGCCGCGGTCGAGCTCGGGCTCGAGCGGATCCGCCAGCAGACCGAGGCGGTGACGGGCGCGTCACCCAACGGACC
>JBKOWY010000132.1:0-3604 GCA_046724655.1 Actinomycetota bacterium | reverse complement strand
CTTGTCTGGCGTAGCGCGCCTGCTTTTCTGACCGCGGGTCGCGAAGCGACCGTCGCACGCTGGCTCGAACCGTCGACACCAGAGGAGATCGCGGCGCACCCGCCTCTTGCTATCGCCAAGGCTTGGTGGTGCCTGACGGCCCGCGATACAGCTGCCGTCGAGCAGTGGGCCACCGCGGCCTCGAGCGGCGAAGCCGACGATCCACTACCTGACGGCACTTCCCTGCGCTCGGCCGTCGTCCTCGTACGAGCACTCATCGGAAAGGACGGTCTCGCTCAGATGAGGGACGACGCCTCGGTCGCATTCGAGCTCCACCGCGCGAGCAGCGCGTACCGCCCGATAGCGCGTTTCTTGGAAGGCAGCGCGTCGCGTCTGCTCGGTGACCGCGAGCTGGCGCGGGTACGTCTCGAGGAGGCAGCCCGCCTCGCCGGTGTGCTCTCCCCATCGACCTACGCACAGTGTCTCCACCAACTTGCGCTCCTTGCGATCGAGGAAGACGACTGGTCAGAGCGGGAACTCTGCTCGATCGAGCGATGCAGGTCGTCGACGAGTACTTCCTCGGTGAGCGTGCGGCAATGGCCGGACTTTACGGGACCGTCGCCCTCGTGCACGCCCGAGCGGGCGCGAGGATCGAAGCGCGAGCCGAATCGAAGCACGGGCTGTCGCTCCTCGAGGCGCTGACCGACGTGGGGCCCTGGTTCATCGTGGAGACGGGCCTCGTGCTCGCTCGAACCAACCTGCTCCTGGGCGATCTCGGGACCGCCCGCATGCTCGTGCGTCAGGCTGAGCGCATCTTGCAGCGGTACCACGACGCTGGCGCACTCCCGGCCCGACTCCGAGAGCTGGAGCGGACGATCGACGCCGACGCCGTCCCGGTCGGGCTCGGGGCAACGCCACTGACACCCGCCGAGATGCGGGTGCTCCGCTACTTGTCAACACACCTGAGCTTTCAGGCGATAGCCGACGAGCTCTTTGTGTCGCGCAACACCGTGAAGACCCAGGCGATCGCCGTTTACCGCAAGCTGGGCGTGAGCTCCCGCGCCGACGCAGTGGAGCAGGCCCGAGAGCTCGGACTGATCGAGCACTAGCAGCAGTTCGTGCGACGCGGGTGGGATGCTGACTTCGTGATCGATGTCGTCGTACGACCGACGGCGGAGTTCTCCGCAGAGGAGCTCCGGGAGATCCGCGACTTCCTCGACACCGCATTCGGCGGGTCGTTCAGCGACGACGATTGGCGGCATACCATCGGCGGTCTCCATGTCATGGTCCAGGACGATGGCGTGACCGTTGCTCATGCTGCTGTAGTCCCGCGGACGCTCGTGGCCGGCGAACGGCGCCTTTCCGCCGGCTACGTCGAGAGCGTCGCAACCAGACCCGACCGCCGGCACCGCGGGCACGCGAGCCACGCGATGCAGATCGTCGGCAGCATCATCGCCCGCGACTACGACTTCGGGGCGCTGTCCACCGGTGTCGCAGAGCTCTACACACCGCTGGGTTGGGAGTCATGGCAGGGACCGACCTACGTGCAGACGCCCGACGGACGCGTGCGTACCGCCGACGAGGACGATGGCGTGATGGTGCTGCGCACCGACCGGACTCGCGACATCGATCTCACCGCCGCGTTGACCTGCGAGTGGCGCGCCGGCGACGTGTGGTGACGCTTGGCGATTGCGCCAAGGCTGCCTACAAGATGCCGTCCCACGCCCGCCGCTCGGTGCCGAGCGGGTCCTCCTCGACGTGGCACTCGGCGCCGAGGAGCATCGTCGCTCGACGCGCGGAGTCGAAGGCGGGCCACTCCGGAAGCCTGGCGTGGCCGGGATCCCCCGTGTAGGCGAAGGCGATCCACGCGTCCTGGACCTTGGCACCGAGGTCGCGCGCCTCGGCCGTGTCTCCTGCGAACGCCGGCATACCGGGTTTGTCGAGAGTGTCGAACACGAAGGGAATGTCGATGGCGTGGCAGGCGCCGAGGCCCTCGATCGGCGAAGGCCACGTGAACAAGTACGAGAACGTCTGAGGCTCGTGACGGCTCTGCGTCTCGGCGAGGAGGACGGACGGGATGCGGAAGATCCGGTCCGACTCGATCGCGAACCAGACGTCCGATGGCGAAGCTCCGGGACGCTCGCCTGCGTATGCGTCGAAGAGGACGCGTCCGGACCCGTTGGTGACCCGGTCGAGACGCGCGATCACCTGCGCCTCGTCCAGGGCGTAGGACGCCGGGTCCATGAAGCCGAAGAACCTCCACTCGTCGATCGTCGTCCCGACGAGCAGCGGCACGTCGGCGGACATGCCGCCGGCGATGCTCTCGGCCGGAGGCGCCGGAAACACCTCGCCGTCGACGACGGGACGAAAGGCAAGCTGCCGGCGGGAGCGGAGAATGTCGACCCAGCAGCGCTGCTGGGCCTGGAGGAGCGCCTCCACCGGGACCTGGAGCAGCTTGCGGGCGTCACCGGGATCGAGGTCGAGGTGCGACAGAAGTGTGCGGGCGACTTCGGTCGCGCGGTCGGTCGACAGCACGTCGCGGCCGCTGCCGCTCTGAGCGATCGCGCGATGGAACAACCCGCGCGCCGCCGGCATGCCGAGGAGACTCCCGACGCTCATGCCACCCGCCGACTCGCCGAAGATCGTCACGTTGGCGGGGTCGCCGCCGAACGCCGCGATGTTGTCGCGGACCCACGCGATGGCGAGCAGCTGGTCGAGGAGACCGACGTTGGCGCCACAGTCGATCTCTCCGCCGACGAGGTCCTGCAAGTACAGGAAACCAAGGGCACCGAGGCGGTACTGCACCGTCACGACCACGACATCGCCGCGTCTCGCGAACCGCGCGCCGTCGTAGATGGGCTGCGACGCGCCGCCGTACACGAACGCGCCGCCGTGAATCCACACCATCACCGGCCGACGCGCGTCGTCGAGACCCTGCGTCCAGACGTTCAGCGTGAGGCAGTCCTCGCTCGTCTCTGTGATGCCGAAGCCGACCGTCGACTGCTCTTGGGGCGGTGCAGGACCGAACTGCGTAGCCCGAAGCACACCCGTCCACGGTGCAGACGGACGGGGCGGGGCGAACCTCAGCTCGCCGACCGGCGGCCGGGCGAACGGCATGCCTCGAAAGATGAAGAGGTCCTCGCCGTGGTCGCCCTCGACCTTCCCCTTCTTGGTCTCCACCACAGGCGCCCGCGGCATGAGCGGAACGCTAGTGCCTACCGCGCCACCGTCTTGAGGTACGGCACGAGGTTGTCCAGGAACTCGTTCGTGGGACTCGCGCCGGCGGGGTCATTGTGGGCGTAGTTCGCCTCGCCGTTGACGAGGGTGAGCTGGTCGCGCGGGATACCGGACTGGTCGGCGAGGACGGTCGCGCCGTCCAGCACGCGCTGTCCGCCGAGCGCGGCACCGAACGCGTAGATCCTGAAGCGCTTCGACAGGTCGTGCCCGTGCGTGGCGCGAACGTCGAGGACGCCCTGCGTGTCGTTCGCGTTCCCGGCCGCGACCGCGCTGCCATCGATCGTCAGGCGTTGCGGGTGGTACCACGCAGTGCCGTCCAAGCCCCGGAGGCCTGTGCCCGAGAACATGTCGGCGTAGCGCTGAATCGGCGTCAGCGCGCCGGCGCCGT
>JBKOWY010000042.1:0-11550 GCA_046724655.1 Actinomycetota bacterium | reverse complement strand
GAGGAGGTCACGGATCGGCTGCTCGCCGCTACCGGGACGCACATGGCCAAACGTGAACAACGGCAGAGCGTCGCGAGACGGGGGCCGATCCTTGTTCGACTCGCTGCTAGCAGGCGCCAACGAGTTCAGTTCGATCAGCGGTCGGCGTCGGCAAGCATCTGGGAGTCCCCGTTCGCGGTGGAGTTCCGCGAGTGGTGTTCACCCAGGATGCCGGCGCCCAGAGCGACGGCCTGGGCACGATTGCGGATGTCGAGCTTGGAGAAGAGGCTGCGCAGTTGGGTCTTGATCGTGTTTTCGCTGAGGTAGAGATGCGCGCCGAGCTCCCGGTTGGTCATGCCGGTGGGGAGAAGCGCCAGCAGTTCGCTTTCTCGTTCTGTGAGGTGGATCTCACGGCCGGGCCATCGAAGGTCGGCTGGCATCACCGCGTGCTGTGATCGTTGGGTCAACAGGACCCGTTTCCCAAGTGCGGCCGCTCTGATGCCGTCGACGATCTGCGTTGCCGGTGTGGCCTTGGAAATGAAGCCCTGCGCACCGGCACGCAGAAAGGTGTGGACGACCTCTGCATGGTCGGAGAAACTGAACACGATTACTGCGCCGTTCGTGGCGTCGCAGGCGAGGTCCCGCGTGCGGTCAAGCTTGTCGCTTTCGACGCCAAACGTATCGAAGAGCGTCACGTCGACCGCGCGCTCTGGCTTCCCTTTGACGTCGAGTTCGACGACACAGATCTCGGGTTCGTAGGGCCGCAGGAGCGCGCGCAGGCCTTCGACGACGATCTCGTAGTCGTTGACGAGCGCGACGCGAATGGGTTCGTCCATGCGAACAGGATGCTTCCCCGTTGCCAGCACCGAAACACCCGAACGGGTGATTGAGGGGCTCGCGTACCACTGCGACGATCGTGTTGTCGCGGACAAGCCTGACGAGCGCGGTTGCACCAGTGCGACCGCGCGACCCGCGCCGCCGATTCAGACGTTGAGCTGGTCCTGATCGAACCATCCCGGCAGGTTCGGGAGGCGGTGTCCGCAATGACGGTTTTGGAAGCTTCTCGGGGTCAGGCACGCATCGTGCCCTGACCGGATGAGCAAATCGGGCCAGGAACCAAGGAGAAGACATGACGGACGTACGACGCACCGCAACCACATCGGGTGCGGCGAACCGCTCACGAGCGTTCTTCGCGGGTGAAACCGAAGCCCGCCCCGGGGTCATGACCTCGGAGTTCTGGCTTGCAGTGTTGAGCGCGGCCACCGTGGTCATCGCCAGCTACATCAGCGGTGCGCTTCCCATCAGGGTGGGGTGGGCGCTGTTCGCCGGGATCGTGGCCGCGTATCTCCTCAGCCGCGGGATCGCCAAAGCCGGGTCCTCCGAAGGCCCATTCGTCCTCGGCGATCGCGGCCAATCCGAGTCTCGTCCACGGGGCTGACCAACGTTGACGGCCTCACAACCAGGGAGATTCTCATGAGCGAGGGTGATCGCAGCCAGGCCCGCGACGTAGCCAGCACCGCGGGGAAGCACGGACAGGAGACTGCCCAACGTGCGACGTCAGAGGCGTCGCAGGTAGCGGATACAGCGAAGGACCAAGCTCGCCAGGTCAAGGACGAAGTCGCGACGCAGGCTCGCGGCCTGGTGGATCAAGCCAAGAACGAGTTGCGCGATCAAGGACGCTCCCAGGCCGACCAGGTGGCCCAGGCCATCCGCCGCGTGAGCGATCAGGCCGAAGCACTCGCTGCGGGTCGTATCGACGAGGCCGGGAGTGTGGCCGACTACGTGCGACGGGCCGGAGGTCAGGTACGACAGGTTGCCGACCGGCTCGACCAGCGCGGTGTCGACGGCGTGGTCGACGACGTGCAGAACTTCGCGCGGCGTCGCCCGGGGGCGTTCCTGCTCGGCTGCGCGGCCGCCGGGTTCGTGACAGGACGGCTGCTCCGAGGCGGCGCGGCGTCAGGTGCGTCGAATGGCGGGGCGAACACCGCGGACGCGCTACCTGTGCAGACGTCGATGTACCCGCCGCCGACGCCCTGAGGAGGACCGACATGGCGACAACGGTCGAGGATGATCGCTCGGTCGGCGAGCTTCTCGGCGATGTGACGAGGGAGCTCCAGGCGCTGGTGCGCAAGGAGTTCGAGCTGGCCAAAGCCGAAACCAAAGAAGAACTGCAACAGGCAACCGCCGCCGGCAAACGCTTCGGCGTCGCCGCACTCGCCAGCTATCTCGCGGTGGTGATGCTGTCGTTCGCGGCGGCTTGGGCCCTGACCGCAGTCATGCCGACCGGCTGGGCGTTCTTCGCGGTGGGGACGGTCTTCGGGCTCGTCGCCGCGGCGATGGCGCTGCAGGGCCGACATCAGTTGCAGAAGTTTCATCCGCTTCCGGGCGAGACCGTGGACACCTTGAAGGAGGACGTGCAGTGGCTGAAGTCACGCAAGACCTGAGACACGACATCGAACGCATCCGGGATGATCTCGATACGACGCTCGATGCGCTCGGAGAGCGCGTCAGTCCACGACGGATCGCGCAGCGTCGCAAAGCCGCGGTTCGCACGCGGGTGACACGTGTTCGGATTGCGGTGATGGGCTCGGCGCAAGGGACGACCGGCCAGGCCCGCCAAGCCGCCGGTTCGGCGAAGGAGGGCGCGCAGCAGATCGCAGGCAAGGCGACCGACCAGGTGCGGCAGGCTCCCGAGACGATCCAGCAGCAGACCCAGGGGAACCCGCTTGCAGCCGGCATGGTTGCTTTCGGTGCCGGCATGCTCTTGGCGACACTGTTCCCGCCCACCGAGGCCGAACAGCGGGCCGCGAGCGCGGTGCAAGAGCGCGTCGAACCGCTCAAGGACCAAGCCCTCGAAGCCGGTCGCGAGATGAAGGACCACCTGCAAGACAGCGCCCGGGAGAGCGCGCAGCAGGTCAAGGAGACCGCCAGCGAGGCGACCCAAGAGGTCAAGCAGCAGGCGCAATCCTCGGCCGAGCAGGTCAAGGACCAGGCCAAGTCCTCAACGGATGAGGTCAAGGGACAGGTCGAGTCGGGAAAAGGCGGGCGCCCGTAGCCCGGGACGGGCACATCCGGCAGCGAGACAGCTACGGCAACGACCCGCCCAACACGAGAGGCTGACAAATTCAACGGGGGGTACGAGATGGCCTCACAAGTGGACGAGCGAAGGCAGGCCCCCAATGGTGCGGAGCGCGGTCGACAGGCGACTCGGCCGCGCGAGGTGCCGTTCCGGGGGTGGTTCGACGTCCTGAAGCGCACACAACGGGGAATCAAAGACACCCATGCGTCGATCGTGGCCGCGGGCGTGGCCTTCTACGCGTTTCTGGCGCTGGTGCCTGCGCTCATCGCCGTGGTCATCGTCTACGGGTTCGTTGCCAATCCGGTGGACGTCAAGGACCAAATCACCTCCTTCGCCAGCGCCGCTCCTCGTGACGCTCAGAGGCTGCTCGCGAATCAGCTCAGTTCGATTACGCGAAACGCGGGCAGTGCCGCGGGCGTCGGCGCGCTGATTGCTGTTGCCGGCGCGTTGTGGAGCGCCTCGAGCGGCATCGCCGCGCTGAACACCGGCCTCACCATCGTCAACCGCGAGACCGAAACCCGCGGAGCCCTGAAGCGGCGGCTGCTCGCGCTAGTGCTGACTCTCTTCGCCGTCGTCGGCATCCTCGTGATGCTGGCGCTGGTCGTGGCCCTGCCGTCGGTCCTGGACAGCCTGGACATCACGGGGATCGGCAAGACGCTCATCGGCTTGGTCCGCTGGGTGCTCCTCGCAGGCGTGTTGCTGGTCGGCCTCGCGGTGATCTTCCGCTACGGGCCCCAACGTCGCCGGCCCCAATGGCGCTGGGTCACGCCCGGCGCGGTTCTGACCGTCATCGTGGGACTGGCCGCTTCGATCGGCTTCTCCATCTACGTCAGCCTGATGGGCAACTACAACAAGACCTACGGCGCCCTTGGGGCCATCATCGTCCTGCTGCTGTGGCTGTACCTGATGGCCTTCGCCGTGCTCTTCGGCGCCGCCATGAACGCCGAGCTCGAACGGCAGACCGAATACGACACCACCGCCGGCGACGACCAGCCCGTGGGCGAACGCGGGGCCTACGCCGCCGACACCGTCGGCCCCACAAGCAAAGAGCTCAAGCGCGACGGAGACACAGACCGCACGTCCACCGCTTGAGACTTCGACTCTGAGCTAAGGCTTCGTCCTGTGTCCCCGCCGGGCGTGACGTGCAGACGTGAGCGAATCGGGGGCCGCCAAGTCGACACCTGCCACTGCCTTTCCTTGCGTAGGGAACGCGACGATCTTCTTCCGCGGGAAGGCCTTGCGAGCAGGTACGACGAGACTCGGCGGCGGCTACCGGGAGGGACGGCTCACGCGTCCGGTGCGGCGCATGAACCAACCGACGGCGAGCAGCACGAGGATCGATCCGATGATGGCACCGATGATGCCACCGAGGTCGAACACGTCGGTGTCGCCGATCCCGAAGAGCCCGGTGAAGATGAGCCAACCGACCAGCGCGCCGACAAGGCCAAGCAGGAGCGTCGCGAGCCACGACCGCCAGCCCTCAAGGTGCTCGAACGCATCGTTGGGGATCATCAGACGAGCCACTGCGCCGGCGACGAGGCCGAGGATGAGGGCACCGATCATGCTGGCCTCCTGTCGCTCAGGCACACCTGGCGTGCGACTGCTCTCACAGTTGTCCGCTGTTTAGTCGATGGAAAACATCCGACAACGCCGCCCACCAGGACCTAGAGGTGCAGCAGTTTTCCGCCCGCGTCTTCCGCGGGCTGAGATTGTTGGTCACTGAGCACCAAGGAACGATGTCGTGGATTCTTCGCATCGGCAGGTATGTGCCACAGCCGATCACTTGCACCGTGATCGAAGCACCCCGGCAAGTCCGGGATGGCGCCCGGGTGCGGTCTCCTGCAGAGTGAGGGCACGACGAACATCGAGGCGACAAGAGGGGGTTGTGGCCCGGCGGTCGGGAATCAGTCGTCGAGTACCTCGACCCCGACGACGCGCGAGCCGAGCGCGATCGCACATTTCAGATCTGCAGCGACTGCCGCATCTGCGTTGCGGCTGTGCGCGAGCTTCCGGTCGCTGTTCCAGATGATCGACGAACGCGATGCCCACGACCATGCGCACGCAGTCGATGCGCTGCGACGCTGAGCACGAGCGGATCGTCGACGAGTGCTAACCAGTGCAAACTGTTACGTCGTGTGCCCCGTACACGCCTGACCAGCAGCAGGAGTGGGTGGCCGGCGCCTCATACTCCGCTCACTGCGAACACAGCGATCGCCGAAGGCGCCGACCGGCAGCCGGTCCACCCGCTGCAGGTGCTGGCATGCGCCTACGGCCTGTCAGAGGAGTGATGACGCGCAAGCTCACGATCGAAGACATCCAGGATCTGCGGGAATACGAGCGGGAACGCGAGGAGTTCCGGCGCCGCATCATCGAGATGAAGAAGCGCCGCCGGGTCCAGCTCGGCGATCTCCTCACCATCACCTTCGAGAACACCGACACGATGGGGTTCCAGGTCCAGGAGATGGCGCGCGTCGAGCGGATGCTGACCGACGAGCAAATCCGGCAGGAGGTCGAGACGTACAACCAGCTGATACCCGATGCGGGGGAGCTGTCGGGCACGTTGTTCCTCGAGATCGACGACAAGGAGCGGCTCTACGAGTGGCTGCCCAAGCTCGTGGGCATCCAGCGGGCGGTGTCGATCTGGTTGCACGACGGATCGTCGGTGCCGAGCATTCCGGAGGACGAGGAACGTCTCACCCGCGAGGAGACGACGACGACCGTCCACTACCTCAAGTTCCGGTTCACTCCCGAACAGATCGACGCGTCCGCGTCCGGGCCGGCGCGCATCGTTGTCGACCATCCGCACTACAACGCGGTCGTCGAGCTCACCGATGAACAGCGACAGGAGCTCCTCGGAGACCTGCGCAACTGACCGCATAGCCTGACCGCGTGCACATCCGAGTCCGGCGACTCGATCATGACCTCGACCTTCCCGCCGCGCAGCATCCCGACGACGCGGGATACGACCTGTACGCGGCCGTCGATGAGCACATCGATCCCGCCGGTGGCCGCGCCCTCGTCCCGACCGGCATCGCGATCGCGGTCCCATCCGGCCATGCCGGATTCGTGCTTCCGCGCTCCGGCCTCGCGCTCAACCACGGAGTTACTTGTCTGAACGCCCCCGGGCTCATCGACCCGCTTTATCGGGGCGAGATCAAGGTGCTTCTCGTGAACACCGATCCGACGCGCCCCTATGAGGTGCACCGCGGCGACCGGATCGCGCAGCTCGTGATGCTGAAGGTCGAGATGATCGAGTGGGAAGAGGTCGAGGACTTAGGCACGACCGAACGCAACACGTTCGGCTTCGGCTCGACCGGGAGCTGATCGAACCGTCGGATAACCTGCCGCCGCATGGCACACGACCGGAGGTTCCGCTTCGGGGTCATGTGCTCGCACGCGGCGTCGGCGGCCGACTTTCGTGAGAAAGCACGCCAGGCCGAGGCGCTCGGCTACTCAACGCTCTTCGTGCCGGACCACTTCATCGACCACCCGCTCGCGCCGATGCCGGCGATGGCGACCGCCGCCGCCGTCACCGACACACTCCGCATCGGCTCACTCGTGCTCGGCAACGACTACAAGCACCCCGTCGTGATCGCCCGCGAGGCCGCCACGCTCGACCTGCTGTCGGACGGCCGCCTGGAGCTCGGCCTCGGCGCGGGCTGGATGACCGCCGATTACGAGAAAGCCGGTCTGGAGCTCGACCGGCCCGGCGTGCGCATCGACCGCCTCGAGGAGTCGGTCGCGATCCTCAAGGGCTTGATGGCCGACCAACCATGCACGTTCCACGGCAAGCACTACACGGTCACCGATCTCGACGGGCAACCGAAACCGCTGCAACAGCCGCATCCGCCGTTCATCATCGGTGGCGGTGGCCCGAAGATCCTCGGGTTGGCCGCACGCGAGGCCGACATCGTCGGAATCAACGCCAACCTGCGGGGCGGCGTCGCGATAAGCGACGACACAGCCCGGTCCATGACGGGCGCCGCCACCGACGAGAAACTCGCTCGGCTCCGCGACGCCGCCGGCCCCCGGTTCGACGACCTCGAGATCCAGTCGTTCGTCGGGTTCACGAACTTCACCGACGACCGCCGCTCACTGGCCGAGATGATGGCGGGGGCGTTCGGCGTCACGGTCGACGAGGCGCTCGAGACCCCGGTCGTGCTGGCAGGCACGCTCGAGCAGATGATCGACGATCTGCACGCCCGCCGCGACCGCTGGCAGATGAGCTACGTGGTCGTCGGCGTCGACGTGATCGAGCAGTTCGCCCCCGCGGTCGGGAAGTTGGCGGGGACCTGATGGCACACGACCGGAAATTTCGCTTCGGCGTTCAGAGTGGCGGGGCGAGCTCGGCTCGCGAGTGGCGTGAAAAGGCGCGCAAGATCGAGGACCTCGGGTACTCGACCTTGTTCATGCCCGACCATTTCATCGACACGCCGTTCGCTCCGATGGTCGGGATCGCAACGGCGGCCGAAGCAACCGAGTCGCTCCGGTTCGGCACATTGGTTCTCGGCAACGACTACAAGCACCCGGCCGTCGTCGCCAAGGAGTTCGCCACCCTCGACGTGCTCTCCGACGGGCGCGTCGAGGCCGGCATCGGCGCCGGCTGGATGCGGGTTGACTACGAGGCCCTCGGTCTCGCGTACGACCGGCCGGCCACGCGCATCGAGCGCCTCGGGGAGGCGCTTGCGGTCGTGAAGGGCGCGTGGGGCGACGGGCCGTTCTCGTTCGAGGGGAAGCACTACCGGATCACGAACTACGAGGGGCTCCCCAAGCCGGTGCAGAAACCACACCCTCCGATCTTGGTCGGCGGCGGAGGCCGCAAGCTCCTGACCCTCGCGGCCCGCGAGGCGGACATCATCGGGTTCACGCCCGCCGCGCGCACCGGCGAGATCACGACCGAGCAGGCCCGGGAGACGCTGCCCGCGACATGGACCGAGAAATTCGAATGGGTGCGCGAGGCCGCGGGTGAGCGCTTCGACGACCTCGAGCTGCAGATCCGCTATTTCTTCGCCGCCATCACTGACGATCGCAGGGGACTGGCCGAAGCCGCCGCGCCCGCGTTCGGGATTAGCACCGACGAGGCGCTCCAGTCGGGCGTGGCCCTGGTGGGAACGGTCGACGAGTGTTGCGACCTCCTCGTACAACGGCGCGAGGAGTGGGGCGCCTCCTACATCGCGTTCGGCGACAACGAGTACGAGGCGTTTGCTCCCGTTGTTGCGCGGCTGGCAGGGACGTGAGGAATCGCCGACGTCGTTCCCTCCTCGTCGTCGCCGTGCTCGGAGCTGGTCTTGGCGTGGGCGCATGCGAGAGCGGCACCCGAAGGACTACGTGGGCGAGGAACAGGAGAACCCCGAGTACGCGATCTTCATCGACGAAGCCAGCACCGACGAACGTCGCGACAGCTTCGACAGCAGGAGGAACGCCAAGAAGCCCGAGACGGTGCGCGCCCTCGGGGATGGCGCGTACTTCTACATTCTCGGAACAGCTCGGGTGCCCTTCCTAGAGCTGTTGGTTGGCGATCGCGTGATGACCATTGGCGTCTCCGGGAACGACCTGCACCCCGTCTCCAATGACGAGGCGAAGCGACTTGAGCGCGCCGCGGCCGACCTCATCGTGCCTCGCCTCGAGAGCTGAGTGACAGCTTCGGCCGGCCTGCGCGATGTCGTCGCGCAGTGGGGGCGCATCGGGCTCACGGGTTTCGGCGGCCCGCCCGCGCACATCGCGTTGTTGCGTGAGCTTTGCGTCGATCGGAAACGGTGGCTCACGGCGCGCGAGTTCGAAGACGCCGTCGCGACGTGCAACCTGCTCCCCGGGCCCGCTTCGACGCAACTGGCGATCTTCTGCGCATGGCGCGTCGCCGGCCCGATCGGCGCCGTCGTGGGCGGCGCCGCATTCATCCTTCCGGGACTGGTCGTCATCCTCGCGCTCGCGGCCGTGTTCCTTGCGGGATCGCCACCGGACTGGGTCCGGGGCGCCGGCGCGGGCGCGGGTGCGGCCGTGGCCGCCGTCGCCGTGCGCGCGGGTACCGGGCTCGCGCCGGAGAGTTGGAGGCGCTCGCCGGCGCACAGGCGGTGGGTCGTCTACGCCCTGGCCGGCGGCGTCGCAGCGGCGACGGTTGGACCGTGGCTTGTCCTCGTCCTCCTTGGCTGCGGTGTGATCGAGGTGGCGTGCCAGTCGGCGGGTCGTGACGGACGCGTCGATGTGCAGCTCTGGCCACTTGCGGCGACCACCGCCACAGCGACCGGCGGTGTCCTCGCCCTGGTCTGGGTCGCCTTCAAGGTTGGTGCGCTCGCGTACGGCGGCGGGTTCGTGATCATCCCGCTGATGCAGGCGGACGCCGTCGATACCTACCGCTGGATGACGAGTACCGAGTTCCTGAACGCCGTGGCACTCGGGCAGATCACTCCGGGCCCGGTCACGCAGACGGTCGCTGTTGTCGGTTACGCCGCGTACGGCGTGGGCGGCGGGTTGCTCGCATCACTGGTCGCGTTCGCGCCCTCGTTCTCGTTCGTACTGCTCGGCGCCAAGCGCTTTGGGGCTGTGCGTGAGAACGCATACGTGCGCGCGTTTCTCGACGGCGCCGGGCCTGCTGCGATTGGCGCCATCATCGGGGCCGCGGTTCCGCTCGCGCTCGCGCTCGACGAGGTGTGGCAGTTCGGCGTGCTGGCCGCAGCGGGCGTCGCGCTGCT
The DNA here is from genome assembly GCA_046724655.1 of Actinomycetota bacterium. Classification (GTDB taxonomy): domain Bacteria; phylum Actinomycetota; class Acidimicrobiia; order IMCC26256; family JACDBD01; genus JALZAA01. The sequence goes on along the minus strand of JBKOWY010000042.1, from coordinate 1,803 downwards.
CGTGCTGCGTCGCGGTGTTGTGACGACACTGATCGTCGCCGGTGTGGTCGGCGCCGTCGCCGCGCTTTTCGGAGCGCCGCTGCCTTAGCAGAAGCGCGCCGGGATCCAGTGGCCCAGCCGCTCGCGTAGGTCGTCGGCCACCTCGCTGAGCAGATGTCCGGTGTCGGGGAACACGACGAGCTCTCCGCCGGTCAGCATCTGCACGAGCTCGCTCGCCTGCGGCGGAAGGAGCTCGTCTCGCGAGCCGTGGAAGAGAATGACCGGCGTCTCGCCGAGCCGTTCGGCTTCCTCGCATCCGGCTGATTGGGTCGCCAGCGTCACGGCTCCGACGGCGTCGTCGCCGATGACGATGGCGGCGCGGATCGCGACCGCGCCACCGAAGGAATGGCCCATCGTGACGAAGCGCTTGGCGCCGCGCCGCGCGCCGAGTTCGGCCACGGCCACCAGGTCGTGGACGCAGGCTCCTAGGTCGTTCGGCTTGCGGTAGCCGACACGGACGAGGCCGATGCCCTGCTCGGCGAAGCGAACGCCGAGGTCGTGGTACAGGCCCTCCGCCGGTCCGAGCAACCCGCCCATGGCACCGCCGCACGCGAGGACGAGGCGCTCGGCTTCCGGATCGCCGTGCCACAGCAGCGTGAGCAGACCACCGAGCGTGTAGATCTCTACGTGACGCATGCCGTCCGTGACTTGAACTTCCTGCGATGCGAGCGCCTGCAGTGCTTGGAGCGGTGAGCGCGGGGCCTCGCTCACCGGTTCAAAGCAGCGAACGCAGCAGCTCGCGCGTCCGCTCCCAGTCGCCCTTGGACACCGAGCCGTACTCGACTGCCGCAAAGTCGGTCGTGCCGACGTCTGCGAGCCGGCGTACGGCCGCAGCGACAGTGTCCTCGTCGCCGACGATGGCGACGTCGGCCGGGCCGGTTGCCCGTTCGCGGTCGAGCATGGCCTTGTACGACGGAAGCGAGTCGTAGACCGCGAACACCCGCCCGGCGCGCTCGCGCGCGCCATCGGGGTTATCGGTGACACACACGGGAAGCCCGACGCACACGCGCGGAGGTGGTCGTCCCGCCTGCTCGGCGGCTTTCGTGAGAACGGGGACCGTGTGACTCTCGAGCGTGGCCGGGCCCGTCATCCAGGTGATCGTGCCGTCGGCCAGCGTCCCGGCGAGCTCGAGCATCTTCGGACCGAGCGCGGCGATGAGCACCGGCACGGGCGTGGCGCCGGTGATGTTGAGCGTGCAGTTCGCGCTGAGGGTCTCGCCCTGAAAGGACACCGTCCCGTCGTGGATGAGGGGCATCAGGATCGAGAGGTACTCCCGCATGTGCCGAATCGGCTTGTTGAACGACTGACCGAACATCCCCTCGATGACCAGTTGATGCGAGAGCCCGATGCCAAGGGTCAGCCGCCCTCCGCTGATCGCCTGGGTGGTGAGCGCCTGGCCTGCGAGCATCACCGGATGGCGCGGGTACGTCGGGACGACTGCAGTGCCGAGCTCGATGCGTGGGACTTCGCGTCCGATCACCGCCAGCGATGTCAGCGCGTCGAGGCCGAAGATCTGCGGCATCCAGTACGACGCGAACCCCTCGTCGGCCGCTCGCCGGGTCGACGCCACCACCTCGTCGATGCCGCCCTGTCCCGCAACCTCGCCGCCGAAGATCCCGATGCGCATGCGGCGCAGGCTATCCAGCCCTCGGGTGCGCCAGGGGAGGGGCGCTATTCTCGATGCCTCGCGCGGACGTGGCTCAGTTGGTAGAGCATCACCTTGCCAAGGTGAGGGTCGCGGGTTCGAGTCCCGTCGTCCGCTCC
>JBKOWY010000108.1:0-12113 GCA_046724655.1 Actinomycetota bacterium | reverse complement strand
GTGTCGATGTCGTCCAACTGGTTGATGGAGAACTCCATGAACTCGTCGTCGACGTTCGGCCAGTCGAATTCTCCGTTCGGCCCCTCGTAGTAGCCGTCGAGGGTCACGACCATGAACGAGATCAGTTTTCTCATCGGGTCGCGAGCGCGTAGGTGAGGTTGAGCACGCCGGTCTTGAACACCTCGTGATCCCGCAGCTCCAGCGGGTAGGTCTCCGTGTCCTCGAAGAGGCGCTCGCCGTGCCCGACCGCGATCGGATGGACCATGAGGTGCAGCTCGTCGAGGAGGCCGTTCGCCAGTAACCAGCGCACCAAGGTGGCGCTCCCCGACATGCCGATGTCGCCGTCGGTCTCTTCCTTGATCTTCCTGAGCTGTCCGGCGACGTCGCCGGACACGATCGTGGTGTTGTTCCATGACGCCTTGTCGAGCGAGCTCGAGACCACGTACTTGGGGATGTTGTTGATGAACGAAGCGAACGAGTTCGCTGCATCCTCGGGTTCGCCCGGCGGCGGCTCGGCGCCCTGGTTCGGCCAGTAGTCCGACCACTCCTCGTACAGCACCCTGCCCATCAGGAACGCGGCGTATCTCTCGGTGCCCCGGTCGATGGCGGCGCCCATCTCGTCGTTGAAGTACGGGAAGTGCCATTGGTCGGGTCGCTCGACGACGCCGTCGAGTGAGATGAAGAAGTTGGCCTCGATCTTGCCCACGGTGTGCTCCTTGTGAAGTCGTCTTCTCCTTTCGACGTCCCGCAGCCCGCGAACTCATCGGTGCTCGTGAATGTCAGAAGCTGCCGCCGTCGATGGTGAGCTTCTGGTCCGTGAGGTAGCCGGCGGCGTCGGAGACGAGGAAGCGGACGACGTCGGCGACCTCCTCGGGCGTGCAGACGTGCCCGAACGGCGACCCGGCGTCGAGCGTGCCGATGTCCTCGACACCCATCGCCCCTTTCACCAGGCGCCGTCCCATCTCGGTCTCCACCAGGCCGGGTGCCACCACGTTGACGTGGATGTCGTGGCGACGCTCCTCCTTCGCCAGCGTCCGCGCCAGCGCCTCGAGGCCCGCCTTGGCGACGTTGTACGGCGACGAGTTCGCGCCCCAATGCACGGTCGCCGCGCTCGAAACCATGACGATGTCGCCGCGAGGCCGCTCTCGCATGCTCGGCAGCACGAGCTTGCTGAGCGCGAACGCGCCGAGGGTGTGCGTGCGCCAGACGCGCTCGAACTCGGCGGGATCGGTATCGACGACCGAGTGGCCCCGGCTTGCGATGCCGGCGTTGTTCACCAGGATGTCGACGCCGCCGAAGTCGGACAGCACCGCGTTCACCATCGCCTCGTCCTGGTCCCACGAATCGACCGACGCGTGGTACTTGGCGGCCCGGCGGCCCAGCTTCTCGATGTCAGCCACGGTCTCGTCCGCCGCCTGCTCGTCGCGCCGGTAGTTGATCGCCACGTCGCCGCCGTCCTCGGCCAGCGCGAGCGAGACGGCGCGGCCGATGCCGCGGCCGCCTCCCGTCACGAGCGCCACCCTGCCTTCGAGTCCCATCCGGTACTCCCCCAGTCGACCCTTCTAACGGCCGGAGAACCGCGGCGGCCGTTTCTCGAGGAACGCGGCGAGCGCCTCGCTCATATCGCCCGTGTAGCTCGACAGCAGCTGCGTGCGGTTCTCGAGGTCGATCGCCGCCTGGAGGCTGCTCGCTTCCAGGTTGTCCCACATCACTTCTTTCGTCATCCACACGCCGAACGGGCTGTTCGCCCGGATCAGCTCGGCGGTCTCGTGCGCGGCGTCGACGACCTTGCCGTCGGGCACGACTCTCGACACGAGCCCGATGCGGTCGGCCTCTGTCGCGTCGACCATCCGCCCCGTGAGCATGAGCTCGAATGCCCGAGACGCGCCAACGAGGCGCGGCAGCAAGTAGCTGACGCCGATGTCGCAGCCCGACAGACCGACGCGGATGAAGGCGACGTTGAACCGCGCGCTCTCCGACGCGACCCGGACATCACATGCGAGTGCGAGGGCGAGCCCGCCACCGGTTGCCGCGCCGTTCACGGCCGCGATCACCGGCTTGGGCAGCGTGCGGAGCCTCGTGACGAGCGATGCGATCTGTTGCTGGCCCCGCATCGCCGCCGGCGGCCCACCACCGCCATCGGCGACCTCCGTGGCGAGGTCACCGGTCTCCTTGAGGTCGAGGCCCGCGCAGAATCCGCGTCCGGCTCCGGTCAGGATCACGACCCGGCACTCGCGGTCCTCGCCGACTGCGCCGAGCGCGTCGTGCAGATCCCGGACGAGCTCGCGGCTCATCGCGTTGAGGCGCTCGGGCCGGTCGAGCGTCAGCTGCGTGACGCCTTCGTCGATGGTCTCGCTGCGCACGGTGGTCATGGCTCTCTCCCCTCGACGGCCTTCCGGGCCCGGGTCAGAAGGTCAGGAGCGCCAAGACGCTCCGACCAGGGCTCGAGGTCGGCGGTCGGGCCGCGCCACCGCCAGTCGTCCACGGTTCCGACCGGCGCGTCTACTCGCAGCGTCGCCAGCATGTGGAACAGCTCCACGTCCTTGCGCCCGTCGACGAGCGACGAGGCCAATTTCGGTGCGCCGCGCACCGGAACATCCCACGCGCCGGCGTCCTCCGGGATCGCGTCGAGATGCTTGTACCGGGCCAGCACCGTGGACGCGGATTTCGCCCCCCACCCCGGCAGTCCCGGAAACCCATCGGCGTTGTCCCCGACCAGCGCGAGCCAGTCGGGAATCGACTTCGGCTCGACGCCGAACTTCTCCTTCACCGCCGCCTCGTCGAACACGCGCTGCTGCCGGCGGTCGAGCTGCACGACTTTCGGGTCGGCGACGCACTGCGCGAGGTCCTTGTCGGGCGTGCAGATGATCACCTGCTCGACACGCGGGTCATCCGCCGCGACCCGCGTCGCGGCGGCGAGGGCGTCGTCCGCTTCGAGCTCGACCATCGCCCACACCGTCACACCCAGCGCCCGCAGGGCGTCCTCGAGCAGCGGGAACTGTGCCAGCAGCGCCGGGTCGATGCCGGCGCTGGTCTTGTAGCCGGGCCACAGGTCGTTGCGGAACGATTCGATCACGTGGTCGGTGGCCACACCGAGGTGCGTGGCTCCCTCTTCCAGCAGCGCGAGGACGGACCCGAGGACACCGCGTACCGCGTCTACTTCGACGCCGTCGTCGTCGAGATGGCCGGGTAGCGCGAAGTAGTACCGGAACAGCTCGTAGGTCCCGTCGACGAGGTGCACGCGCACAATGGGGAAGCTACTGCGCGCGGCCCTTCACTCCTCGTAGGTCCAGTCGGGCCGCTTGCGCGCCTGGTGCTCGTCGTAGATGGCGACGCCGTCGCGGATGTCGACGAGCTTCGGAATCTGTATCTCCGGCGAGGGCTCGCCGTCCTCGAGGTGGGCCGCGAACTCTTCCGGAAAGTGTCGCAGGAGGCTGCTGATCACGATCTGCTCCTGCGCGCCGAGGTAGCAGCGGTTGGCGTCGGTGACCGTGTCGAGCCGGGCGCCGATGACCGTGACGTCACGATCGGTTGCCTCGCCGGCCGCGATGCGGTCCAGGTACTCGGTCACGTCACCCGTTCCGAACTTGCACGCCGGGCACTGTCCGCAGGACTCGACGTACAGGAACCGCGAGACCGAGCGCGCCACCGCGACCATGTCCGCGGTGTCGTCGTAGACGATGAAGCCGACCGCGCCCAGGCCGCTGTCGACCTTCGCCAGCCCCTCATAGCTCATCGGCGCGTCCAGGTTCTCCGCGGTGACCACGCCGTTCGCCACGCCCGGGAGCACCGCTTTGATGGTGCGACCCGGGCGCGGACCTCCGCTGACGCGGTCGATGACTTCGCGCAGCGGGGTGCCCAGCTCGACCTCGGCCACGCCCGCGTGCTGCACGTCGCCGACCACGGTCGCGAGCGCGACTCCGGGCGACTCCGACGTGCCCATGGTGCGGTACCAGTCTGCGCCCCGTCCGAGTATCGGCACCACGTTGGCGAGCGTCTCGACGTTGTTCACGAGCGTCGGGTTCGAGCTCGGCACCTCGACTCCGTCGGACGACAGGTCGATGCCGGCCGACCAACCCATTTGTGGCATGGCCGTGAACAAGCCGTGGATATAGGGCGGGAACAGCCGCGGGAGGGGGTCCTCGCCTTCGATCACCTCGAGGAGCGCGGTCTCCTCACCGAAGAGGTATTCCTCGGGACCGGTGACCAACGTGATCGGCACGTCGCCGACGAGGCCGGCGTCGGTCATTTCGCCGAGCGCCCGGGTCAGCGCCTCGATCTCGGGCTCGAACGACGCCTTGACCCCGAGGTACACGCCGATCGCGTCCACGGTGCCGGCTGCGATCGCGAGGCCTTCGATCACCTGGTAGGGGTTGCGGCCCATGAGCATGCGGTCCTTGAACGTTCCCGGTTCGCCCTCGGCGCCGTTGCCGACCGCGAAATGGTCACCGACCTCGGGGCCGCCCCCCAGGATCGACGCCCACTTGCGCCCGGTTGGGAAACCGGCGCCGCCCCGGCCCCGCAACCCCGACCGGCTGATGGTCTCGACGATCGCGTCGGGGCCGAGCTCTCGCGCCTGCACGAGGCCTTGCCCGCCGTCGAAGCCGTCGATGTACTCGTCGAGCGAGGTCAGAGGTTGATCCGGCAGCAGGAAGGGCACGGGGGCTCCTCGGTCGTCGGCGCATCATTGTCGTCCATGCGCAGCGGTGATCTCCGAGCCGGGCTCCGAGCGGGTGTGGTCGCGGGCGCACTGAGCGGCCTGCCGTCGACGATGCATGCGCTGGCGACTGGCCGGTCGCCCCTCGACTCTGTCCGCGCCGCCGGGACCCTGCTGCTCCCCGAGCACGCGCCCGGCAGCCGGCTCGCGGTCGCCGGCGTGGGGGCCCACGGTGCGATCTCGCTCGCATGGGGCGTCGCCCTCGCCGCGCTCCTTCCCCGCCGCCGGCCGGCGCTCTGGGGCGCGTTCGCGGGGCTCGTCATCGCCGGCATCGATCTGGGCGTCCTGGGGCGCCGCTGGCCTCGCATTCGCGCGCTACCGCTGCTCCCCCAGATCGCCGACCACGTCGCATACGGCGCGCTCGTCGGCGCGGTGCTCAGCCGGGCAGCGCATCCGGCAGCGCCACCCGCTCGAACTGGCGCACGCCCACGCTGATGATCCGATCGTGCGCCCACCCCAGGATCGGCCTGCCGACGCGCGCGAACCGTCGAAGCCAGCGCTCGCGCAGCTCCAGCGACCAGATGAGCCGCGCCTCGCAACCCGACGGGGTCGGTGTGATCTCCAACCGAGCCGGGCCTTCGAGGTCACCGGAAACGCGCGTCTGCACCCGGGCTGGTGCCACCGCCTGCTCGACGTCGATCGCGACGCGCAACGCGTACGGCAGCGGCGCCTGGATCACGCATTCGGTGTGGCCGCCGTCGTGCAACCCCTCGCTATCAAACCTCCGTAACCAGCTCCACCACTCCGGGTAGCTCTCCGTACTCGAGATCGTCTTCCAGAACGTCTCGGGCGAGACGGCGAATTCGAACCGCTGGTCGTAATGGAAGGGCTCGGGCACCAGGCCGTCAGCCCCGCTTCAATCGCCCGCGTAACGCCGTGAAGGCCAGGGTCATGCTCACCGCGCCGACGATGGCGATCGCCAGGAGCCCGACGGCGATGTCGTAGAAGTCCCAGCCGCCGTACAGCAACGACCGCATCCCGGCGAGGAGATATGTGACCGGGTTCCAGCGGGCGATGGTCTGCAGCCAGCCGCTGAGGACATCAAGCGGAAGAAACGACGTCGTCAGGAACGCGAACGGGAAGAAGAGGATGAAGCTCGTGTTCACGGCGGCGGGGTTGCCGGTCTTGAGCGCGATCGCGTAGGGGAACCCCGTGAACGCGAGGCCCCACAAGCCGGCCATCAGGATGAAGAGGAGAACACCGAGGATGCCCGTCTCGAAGCGGACGCCGACGATGAAGCCCATCACGACCACGGGGATCGACAGCGTGGTGATGAGGAAGAGATCGGCCGCCATCAACCCGAGCAGCAGCGACAGGCGCCGGATCGGAGTCATCAGCAGGCGGTCGAAGTATCCGTTCTGGATGTCGGTCACGAGCGCGCTGGCGCGCGACAAGCCGGTGACCGCGAAGATGATCGCCACGGGCAACTGGAAGGCCTTGAAGTCGACGCCCGTGCCCGCTTCCGCGAGTGGCTCCAGCGCGCCGATGTTGATCGCGTAGAAGAACACCGGCACCACCAACGCGGGTACCACGAACTCGATCTCCCGCGGGACAGCCCGAACCGACCGCGTCGCGATCGAGAAGCAGTCGGCGAGAAACCCGGCCGGTCGCGCCCGGACCGCGGGCTGCTCGATCGTCGCCGTCGTCATTCGTCCTCCTCGCTCTGGGCCTGGGTTGCGGTGAGGTCGTCGCCTTCCTGAATGTGCTCTCCCGTGAGTTCGAGGAACACGTCGTCGAGCGTGGGCTCGCGCAGGGTGAGGTCGCGCACTCTGACGCCGCATCCGTCGAGTGCGATCGCCACCGGGCTCAGGACGGCGGAGCCGTCTGCGGCCCGGATCGTCAGCTCCTCGCCGTGGATGTCGACCTGTGAGACCCCCGCGACTTCGCGCACGGCGTTGCAGGCCCGTTCGGCGCCGTCGTCGACGCGGGCGATGATCACATCAGAGCCCAGCGAGTGCTTCAGCTCCGCGGGGGTGCCCTCGGTGATCAGGTGACCGTTGTTGATGATGCCGACGCGGTGCGCAAGCTCGTCGGCTTCCTCCAGGTACTGGGTGGTGAGGAAGATGGTGATCCCCTCTTCGTTGAGCCGGCGGACCTCGTCCCACACGCGCACCCGGCTGGCAGGATCCAGGCCGGTGGTCGGCTCGTCGAGGAAGAGCACCTGGGGGTTGTGGACGAGCGCGACGGCCAGGTCGAGTCGCCGGCGCATGCCTCCCGAGTACGTGCTGACGCGGTGTCCGAGCGCGGGCCCGATGTCGACGAGGCGCGTGAGGTCGCGCAGCCGCGTCTCGACCTCGTCCTTGCTCAGCCCGTAGAGCCGGCCCTGGAGCCGCAGGAGCTCGATGCCGCTCTGTGCGGGGTCCAGTGACGCTTCCTGGAGCGCGACGCCGATACGGAGCCGCACGTCGAGGGGTTGCCGAGCGACGTCGAACCCGGCGACCTCGGCACGACCGGACGTCGGCAGCAACAGCGTGCAGAGCACGTGCACCAACGTCGACTTCCCGGCGCCATTCGGCCCGAGGAACCCGTAGATCTCGCCCGTCTTGACGTCGAGGTCGACGCCGTCGACGGCGCGGGTCTCACCGAAGAAGCGCCGAAGACCTTCGGTCCGCACCGCCGTGTCGGTCACAGCGGGCCAACCTACCGACATCGCGACTCCCTGGGGTGTAGACGTGACTTGGACGCTCGAGCTGCCGAGAACTCATCGACAGAGCATGCGTAGGCGCGCCGACAACACCCTGTCGGGGTTTCGCGAGCGGCTACCGAAGCTGTTCGCCCGCGCCGGCCAGCACGGGCGCCGGGGTGACGTCCGCCACCGTCTCGGCGGCGCGCCGGCGCTCGGTGACGCCGAGCGCGAACCACACCGTCGCCGCCCACAACGCTGTGGCACCGGCGACGTGGATGCCGACGAGCAGCGCGGGGATGCCCGTGAAGTACTGCGCGTACCCGATGCCCGCCTGCGCGACCAGGACGGCGAGCAGCACCGTGAGCCGTCGCGCGACTGCGTGCGGCGCTCGTGTGCGGTAGACGAGCGCGAGCGTCACGAGGACGAGCGCGAGCAACACCATCGCCGCTGTCCCGTGGAGACGGGCCACGTCGGGGATGTACAGGTCGAGGCGCGTCGCCCGTTGGTTGGTGCCGGGCACGTCACCCGAGTGGGGGCCCGACCCGGTGACCACCGTGCCCGTGACCACCACCACGGCCGCCGCCGCGAGCAGAACGCGGCTCATCCACACGACCGGTGTCGCCGCGATCGGCACCGGACGCCGGTCGAACGCGTCGTCGGGCTGCCCGGCCCTCCGGCACAGCACGAGCGCGTTGGCGAGCAGCAACATCGACACCAGGAAGTGGCTCATGACCCACGGTGGCGACAGCAGCTTCTCGACGACGAGTTTCCCGAGCACGATCTGGACGATGACCCCGGCGACGAGCCCGAGCGAGAGGAGGACGAGGTCACGGCGGCGCGGCGTCCGCACCAGCGACCCGAGCACCGCCACGACGACGGCCAGCGACACGAGCCCGGTCACCATCCGGTTCACGAACTCGACCATGGCGTGGAAGTCGTTGGCCGCGTACGGCGTGAGCCGCCCCGGTTCGCAGTTGGGCCAGTCGGGGCAGCCGAGCCCGGAGCCGGTCAGCCGCACCGCGGCGCCGGTCACGATGATCACGGCCAGCAAGAACGCGGCGACGACGGTCACGCGGCGGTACTGCACCGGACTGAGGCGGAGTACGCGCATCGCCGCGCATGGTAGGCGGGCCCTCTTCGGGGCTCCCGATCGCGTCCCGCTAGCCTTCCGCGCGTGCCGCCCGTGGAGTACGACGAGTTCGGGCTCTTCCACGAGAACGCGGACGAATACGGCATCCCGTGGGACGGTCCGCCAAAGGTGCGGCGCGAGTTCGTCGAGGTCGACGAGGGCCGCCGGGTGAGCGCGCTGGTGTGGGACGACGACGATCCCGAGATCGTGCTCGTGCACGGCGGCGCCCAGAACGCGCACACCTGGGACACCGTGGCCCTTGCGCTCGACCGCCCGCTCGTAGCGGTCGACCTGCCCGGTCACGGCCATTCCGACTGGCGTGCGGACCGTCAGTACTGGCCGCTCGAGAACGCGGTCGATGTCGCGACCACGATGCGCGCCCTGGCGCCGTCACCGCGTGTCGTCGTCGGCATGTCGCTCGGAGGATTGACCTCGGTTGTGCTCGCGGCGAGACATCCCGAGCTGGTGCCGCGGCTGGTGCTCGTCGACGTCACCCCGGGCACCGACCGCGAGAAGGCCGCGCCCATCACGGCGTTCGTTGCCGGACCGGAGCGGTTCGCGTCGTTCGACGAGATCCTGGAACGCACGGTTGCGTTCAACCCGACGCGCACCGAGTCGTCGTTGCGGCGAGGGATCTTGCACAACGCGCGCGAGCACGACGACGGCACCTGGACGTGGAGGTACGACCGCTGGCGACTGGCCGAGGGCGAGGACGTGCCGGACTTCCGCCCGCTCTGGGACGACGTGTCGAAGCTCACGATGCCGCTGATGCTGGTGCGCGGCGCTGACTCCGGCGTCGTGGGCGACGAGGACGTCGTCGAGCTGCGGCGCCGGCAGCCGAACGTGCGGGTCGAGGTGGTCGAAGGAGCCGGGCACAGCGTCCAGGGCGACCGCCCGGTCGAGCTAGCCCGCCTGATCGAGAGCTTCCTTGCTTGAGTCGCGGCCGCGAATAGTGACCGTGGCAGCAGCCTCTTCCGGCGTGGGCCCTGTGCAGTCCCGCACCGGAAGGCCGGCGGCCATCCATGCCTCGAAGCCGCCGATCACGTCGGTGGCGTAACGCCAACCGAGCAACTGGAGCGAGCGGGCGGCCAGGCTGGACGCGAACCCCTGTGCGCACAACACGATGACGGCGCGGCGCAAGGTCGCCTCTGGGATCCGGTGCGGCCCGGGATCGAACCGCCACTCCAGGACGTTGCGGCCGACGATCGCGGCGCCGGGTACGTCACCCTGGGCGCGGCGCTGCTCGAGCGGCCGGATGTCGACCAGGATCGCTCCGCAGGCGAGGGCTTCGGCGGCGGCCTGCGGCGTGAGCCGATCCAGGTAGCTCCGCGCTTCGGCGAGGAGATCCTCGACTCCGTTCGGCATGCCTATCCCCCCGTGCAACGCCGTCCGCGTGGTGCACGCTATCTGATTCAGCGGCGGCGCGACCGGACGACGAACAGAGGGTCGTCCGGCGTCGGGATCTGTGCGTCGACGACGTCGTCGAATCCGGAGCGCTCGAGGTAGCCGCGCACGATCTCGCGGTGACCGGCATCATCGGTCCCGAGCCACGCGAGGAGTGCCTTCGTCGCGAAGCACCGGTTCGAGAAGGAAACGACGATCGCCCCGTCCGGTGCGAGCACACGGCGCACGTCGGTGAAGACCTCGATGGGTCGCACGAGGTACTGCACGCTCACCGCGCATGCGACCGCGTCGAACGCGGCGTCCGGGAACGGCAGGTGCGGGTCCCGGTTCAGGTCGTGGACGACCCACTCGTCGAGCTGCGGATTGTCCGCCATCTCCTCGGCGCTCATGCCGAGGCCCACGACCTTGCCGAGTCCCTCGGGAAGGTGCGACCGCCAGGACGACATGAGGTCCAACACGACCGAACCCAGCCGGAAGTGCTCCGCGTACACACTCCGGAGCGCCTCGATCGCTCCCGGTTCGAGGTGCACGACCTTGCGCGGCAGGGAGTAGAACCGGGCGTCATCCGTAGCGTCGATCCGGGCGAACGGGTCCGGCACGCGCGCGCAAGTTATCGGTCGTCAGAGCGCGTGGCCACGGCGACCTACAAGGCAGCGAGTACCTCGTCGACCGGCGCGTGGTCGGCGCTGTGGTCGTCGAGATGCTCGTACCGGACGTGGGCGCCCGGCCCGACGACGAACGTCGCGCCCAGCTGGGTCACGCGCCGCCCGGCTTTGTGGATCCGATGCCCGCTTGCTCGAGCCCGTTTGGCGCCGTCGTGGCTCCGCCGGTCGGTGAGTAGCCGCAGGAAGCCGACGCGCTGCACCGACGCCGTTCGGGCTGCCTTGGCGTCGTCGTCGACGAGAACCGGGAACGGCACGTCTTCGTCGGCCACGAACGCCGCTGCGTAGCGCACGTTCCCCGTGCCGATGGCGACGACCTCGGCGCCTCGCCGCTGGATCTCGTCGTAGATGCCCCGCAACTGCGAGGCGTGCTCACGGCAGAGGAGTCAGCCGAAATGGCGGAGGAAGACCAGGACCACCGGGCGCTCGGCCCAGAAGTCCCCGAGCCGGCGCGGTTGCCCAGTCGCGTCGGGAAGCTCCAGGTCAGCCAGTTTCGGGAGGTCCATCGCCGCACCCTATGGGAGAATGCTGGCATGACGCAGACGCAGGAACCGGAGAAGCAGACGAAGAGCTTCCGCCGCATGGACGAGTCGACCGCCGAGCAGTGGGCGGTGATCGGCACGGAGTCGTTCAACAACCAGGGGCGGGTCGCCGACCGGGTGCTCGGCATGCTGCGGTCACTCGCCGACATCACCGACGGGTTCGCCGTGGACCAGCTCGAGCACTGCCTGCAGACGGCGACGCGCGCCGAGCGGGCCGGCGCCGACGACGAGGTCGTCATCGCGAGCCTGTGCCACGACATCGGGAAGGCCGTGAGCGTCCCGAACCACCCGCGCATCGCGGCCGAGATCCTGAAGCCGTACGTGCGCGACGACGTGTATTGGATGATCCTGGTCCACCAGGACTTCCAGGGCCGGCACTACTACCACCATTTCGGCGGTGACCCGAACGCCCGTGACCAGTACCAGGGTCACCCGGCCTACGAGCTCGCCGAGCAGTTCGCCGACGAGTGGGACCAGGCCGCGTTCGACCCCGACTACGACACACTGCCGCTCGAGCACTTCGAGCCGCGCCTGCGCAAGCTGTTCGGCAACCCGAAGTCGCTCTAGCGCTATCTCGCGATGCCCGTCGGACGGGCATCGATGCTGATGTGCGGTGTCGCGAGCCCGGTGCTACGCATCAAACACCAGGATCGACGCGAATCGCCGACTATGGACGGCTCACTTGGGTTCGTGCTCGTCTTCGGGGAGTAGACGCTGCGACCCAGCGGAACTCATTGCCGATTACGAGCCCCTCATCCGCCGGCACCGGGCCATCGGAACCGACCGGCCGGCGGCGAGTCGGCGCGCCGATGAGATGTGCGTCCAGGAGTGGTCGTACTGAGTGCCGATCACGCCAGCGGCTTCGGGCCTGGTGGCACACACCGCCCAAGGAGAGCATCATGCAGATCCGCACACGCATGGGAATATCGGTCGACGGATTTATCGCGACGACCGACGGGCTACCGGCATTCCTGGCGATGCCCGGCTTCGTGCCCCACGGTCATACGACTGGCCCGCATTCAACGCTCAAATC
>JBKOWY010000168.1:0-4424 GCA_046724655.1 Actinomycetota bacterium | reverse complement strand
CCGCTCGAGATGCCGCAACTCTCTGCGCTCATCGTCGATTCGGTCACCGAGTCGTTCGAGCTCGCCGACGGGCCGGACGAGGTCGGTTTTCTCCTCGTGAAGCACGCGACGAGCATGCGTGCGGGGTGGACGTGATGCCGGTGATCGACGAACCGACAACGAACGAGCAGGCCCCTACGACCGGACGCGCGGTGGACGAGCGATTTGGCGTCTACCGCAAAACGCGCGATCGCCGCCTTCGTGACGACCTCGTCGAGGAACACGCGCCCCTCGCGCACTTCCTGGCTCGACGGTTCGCGAATCGCGGTGAACCTGTCGACGACCTCGTCCAGGTCGCGCTCGTCGGGCTGCTCAAGGCAGTCGAGCGGTTCGACCCGGGGCGCGGGCTTCAGTTCTCGACGTTCGCCACCCCGACGATCCTCGGAGAGCTCAAGCGACACTTCCGGGACCGGGGCTGGGCGGTTCGCGTCCCGCGCCGCGTCCAGGAGCTCCACCTCCAGCTGGGGCGGATCATCGCCACCCTGGGCCAGGAACAGGGCCGGTCACCCACCCCGGCCGAGGTCGCGAGTCGCGCCGGCGTCTCGGAGGAGGAAGTCCTCGAGGCGATGGAGGCCGGTTCGCTCTATCGCCTCGTGTCGCTGGACGCCCCCGCGAGTCGTGACGAGGAGGAAACGAGCGAGCTCGTGGCGTGCCTGGGCGACGATGACCCCGCGTTCGAGCAGATCGAGCACCGGTCCGAGCTCGACGACCTCCTCGGCGTACTGCCCGATCGGGAGCGGAGGATCGTCGAGCTGCGGTTCTTCGAGGGCATGACCCAGTCCGAGATCGCCGAACAGGTGGGCGTCAGTCAGATGCACGTCTCGCGTCTGCTGACGCGGAGCTTGGAGATGTTGCGGGCAGAAGCAAGGGCATGAGCGCGCCCGCCAGCCGTGCTCCTCAGCAGCGGCACGGAGACACTGCGCGTCCAACGATGATGGGCGAGATCTCGACCGTGTTTCCGTCGGTAGCGCCGAGCGTCGCGAGCGCCCGCCGCTTCGTGGACCGGGCCATGCACCGGTGGGGCTGTCCGGACGAGCTCGTGGAGCGCGTGATGCTGCTGACCAGCGAGCTGGTCACGAACGCGTATCGCCACGCGAACTCCGAGACGCGTGTCTCGATCCGTTCCGACCACGACCACGTCCGTGTCGAGGTTCGAGACACGGGCGGCGGCGGAATCGAGCTTCGCCCGCTCGACACCAACCGGACCGACGGTCGCGGCCTGCACATCGTCGACGCGCTGGCCGATCGCTGGGGGCACCACTCGGATCGCGACGGCAACGTCGTGTGGTTCGAGCTGGTTGCCCGGGCGTAGCAGCTGGGTAACCTGACCGTCGTGGTTTCTCCTGGCTCGGACGTACCTGCGGCCGAGGACTTTCGCATCTCCGTTCGCGACGACGCGGACGCGGTGACGGTCACCGTCGAGGGGGAGGTCGATGTCGCCACCGCCCCCGCCATCCGTGACGAGCTGTACCGGCTCATCGAGCGCGGCACGAATCGGATCGTGGTCGATCTGGGCGGCATGGAGTTCATCGACTCGACCGGGCTCGGGGTCTTCGTCGGGGCGCTGAAGCGCTCCCGCGAGGGTGGGGGCGAGCTCGAGCTGAGGTCCCTCAAGCCGGCGGCGCGCAAGATCTTCGACATCACCGGTCTGAGCTCGGCGTTCAACATCGCCGGCTGACGCCCGCGCCACCATCCGGCGTCCCCGCAGCCGATCTCGCACGCGGCCCCGGCTTCGCCGTCGCGGGGCGTCCGGCGCTACCGTGGCTGTTCGTAGGAGTAACTGCTCCCAGAGTGGAGACGCCCATGAACCGCACGATCGAGCCGGCGGTGGCGTGGAAGCCGGGCGCCGACGTCGAATACGGCGACATCCGGTACGAGGTCGCCGAGGGCATCGCCAAGCTCACGATCTGCCGGCCCGAGGTCCGCAACGCCTTCCGGCCCCGGACGCTCTTCGAGCTCCAGGACGCCTTCGAGCGCGCCCGCAACGACCCGACGATGGGAGTGATCGTGCTCACGGGCGAAGGGCCGGAGGCGTTCTGCTCCGGCGGGGACCAGCGCATCCGGGGCGACGACGGGTACGTCGGTGATGACGGGATCGGCCGGCTCAACGTGCTCGACCTGCAGATCCAGATCCGCCGGCTCCCGAAGCCCGTCGTGGCCATGGTGGCCGGGTACGCGATCGGCGGCGGGCACGTTCTGCACGTCGTCTGCGATCTCACGATCGCCGCAGACAACGCCCGCTTCGGGCAGACCGGTCCGAAGGTCGGCTCGTTCGACGGCGGCTACGGGTCGGGCCTGCTGGCGCGCAGCGTCGGGCAGAAGAAGGCGCGCGAGGTCTGGTTCCTGTGCGAGCAGTACGACGCGAACGCGGCGCTCGACATGGGCCTGGTGAACGCGGTCGTCCCGCTCGAGCGCCTCGAGATCGAAACAGTGGAATGGTGCCGGAAGATGCTGCGGCACAGCCCGCTGGCGCTGCGCATGTTGAAGGCGTCGTTCAACGCCGCCGACGACGGCCTCGCCGGCATCCAGCAGCTCGCCGGCGACGCCACGCTCCTCTACTACATGAGCGAGGAAGCCCAGGAAGGGAAGCAGGCGTATCTCGAGCACCGCCGCCCCGACTTCGACCGCTTCCCGAAGCGCCCGTGAAGCTGCCCCTCAGGATTTTGGCGTCGCTGCACCGGCTATATCCCGGAGCAGCGACGCCAAAACGAGAGAGCGCATGACGACCGCCGCCGAGTGGCTCCAGGGCGCCCGGCCGCGCACTCTGGGGGCCGCGATCTCGCCGGTGCTCGTCGGGACCGCGGCCGCGTACGCGGAGGCCGAGCGCCTGATCTGGTGGCGCGCCGGAGCCGCGCTCGGGGTCGCGCTGGCGCTCCAGGTGGGCGTGAACTACGCCAACGACTACTCGGACGGCGTGCGCGGTACCGACGCCCGCCGCGCCGGACCGTTGCGGCTCACGGCATCGGGCGTCGCCGCCCCGACGGCGGTCCGCAATGCCGCCGTGCTGGCGTTCGGCGTCGCCGCTGTGTGCGGACTCGCGCTTGCGATCGCCGTCGACCTCCGGCTCCTCATCGTCGGGATCGCCGCGATCGCGGCCGCCGCGCTCTACACGGGCGGTCCCCGCCCGTATGGCTACTCCGGCCTCGGGGAACTCGCGGTGCTGGTGTTCTTCGGGTTCGTAGCCACCGCCGGCTCTGCATACGTGCAACTCGAACGCGTACCCGCAGCGGCCTGGTGGGGCAGCCTCACGGTAGGACTGCTCGCGTGCGCCATCCTTCTCGCCAACAACATCCGCGACGTCGACACCGACCGCGTCGCCGGCAAGCGGACGCTCGCCGTCCGCGTCGGCGCGCCCGCCGCTCGACGACTGTTCGCCGCCTGCGTCGCTGGGGCGTTCGTGGCTGTCGCAGCTGTCGGAGTCCTGGAGCCGCCGGCTCTCGTCGCGCTGGCCGCCATCCTCCTCGCCGTGCCGCCCATCCGCCTCGTGATGACGCGGAGCGATCCGCCGTCGCTCGTCGCGGCGCTGATCGGAACCGCCCGCTTGCAACTCGTCGTCGCGGTGCTGCTCGCGGCCGGGCTCATGACCTCGTGAACGAGCACCGGCTGCGCATCGGGGACCGGACGGTGACGCTGCTTCAGGGCCTGGCCGGATGGGGCGAGTGCTCGCCGTTTCCCGGCTACCCGTGCGACCCGTCCGCCGCGTGGGAGGCGGCGCGCGAGGCGGCCTGCGACGGCTGGCCCGAACCGAGGCGAGACGTCGTGCCCGTCAACGCGCTCGTCGACGCACCCTCCTTCGACCCCGGCGCGCTCGCCGGCTTCCCGGCCGTGAAGGTGAAGGCCGGACGACCCCACATCGAAGAAGACGCCGAACTCGTCGCCGCCGTACGCGATGTGATAGGCCCATCGGTCGCGCTGCGCATCGACGCCAACGGCGCCTGGGACCACGACGCCGCGATCACCGCGATCACGCGCCTCGCCCCCTACGACCTCGAGCTGGTCGAGCAGCCGGTGTCGACCATCGAGGATCTCGCCGCGCTGCGCCGGCGCGTCGATGTGCCCGTCGCCGCCGACGAGAGCGTCCGCTCCGTCGCGGATGCCCGGCGTCTGGCAGCGCTCGACGCCGCCGACGTCGTCGTGCTCAAAGTGCAGCCGCTCGGCGGTGTGCGCGCCGCGCTTCGCGTCGCCGAGGCCGCCGCCGTGCCTGCGATCGTCTCGTCGATGCGCGAGACGTCCGTCGGCATCGCGGCCGGGCTGGCGCTGGCCGCGGCGCTGCCCGAGCTTCCATACGCCTGCGGGCTCGATGCCCGCATGCCCGGCGGCGATGTCGCACGCGAGCCGCTCGTCCCCGAGCACGGCCAGTTGCGTGTGCGGCGCGTCGAACCCGA
>JBKOWY010000003.1:0-6477 GCA_046724655.1 Actinomycetota bacterium | reverse complement strand
GCACCGTGCTCGTCGGTGCGCAAGAAGGAGTGGGTCGGGAACTGCGGCCACCCCTCGGGCGAGTCCTCCCACTCCTCCCGCCGCCCGTAGGCGGTCATGTCGAGCAGCCCGAACGAGGGACTCATCACCTCGTCGCCCCGGGCGGTCGTCCAGTACGTCAGGTAGATCTTGTCCTCCCGCCGCAGGTAGCAGGAGATCCGGCCGGCGACGCCCACGGGAGCGCTGACCAGTACAGACGCGCGTGGCGTGCAGCCGCGTGCACCCCCGGATATGAGCGCGAGCGTCCTGGGGGACCGGAGGTCACGGGTTCGAACTCCGCCTGGCCGACGAGAAACCCCTAGCGGGCCGCGTGGAGCCTCGCTGCCCGGCTGACGATTCGTCACGTGACTACGGCGGTCACGGTTTGGTCACAGACAGTTGTGGACGGGGCCGGATCCGCCGGCACGACGGCGGGGGAGCGGCACCACATCCCGCACTAACTCCGTACCTGGCGGACTGCACGGTGCGAACCTGGTACCGCCCCGAGTTGGGGTCAGCTATTCATCGACAAGCTGGCGCGCCGCGAGCGTGCGCTCCAGGAGCTTCGTCGTGACTGATGTCGCGCCGCCGATGTCGGCCGTCGCGGAAGCGGTCGTCGCGGTACTCCGCTCGCTGGAGCCCGGCCACGCGCCGCACTGGCGTTGGGCCTCACCCTCAGGCGCGAGGGCCGCTCAGTTCGTCTGCCGAAACGATGCGCGCGCAACGTTTTGGCAAATTGCTCCACCCGCAGGCGCGAGGGCGCTGGAGCCCGACCCGGATAAGCACGACGACCGTGCGATCGCGCTCGCGCTCGCCGCTCACGCGCTGGTGGAGCAACCCCCGTCGCGTGGCGGGTACGCGGTGACCATGGCGGCGCGGACGATCGGGGTGGACTTCGGCGTCCCGGAGCCGTACGAGCTGATCCGCGGTGACGGTTCCCGGGTGACCGCTGACGGGGACGACTGGTGGAGCCGCAACCTCGGTCCGTACGCGACGGGAGGCGGAGCATGAGCCACGAACCAGATCGAGCGCGGTTCGCCGAACGCGAGGCCGACCCGACGTTCGAGACGACGCGGGGAACCGAGGAGGTTCCCTCGCGCGCATCGTTTTTGCCGATACGACCGGCGGTACCCGTGAGTGCGGGAAACGGTTGAGTAGCAAGCCGTTCGGATCGATGACGAGAAAATGGCGCTGGCCGTAGTCCTCGTTGCCGATCTCCTCGGCGATCTCCGCGCCCATCCTCTGCGCACGTCCGTACGCGGCGTCGACATCGTCGACGTGGATTGTGAGGACAACCCCGTACGTGCCAGCAGGCGCGGCGTGTCCAGCAAAGAGCTCGTGCGCGGGCTTCACGAATCCGATGTTCAACGACCGATCTTCAGGGGCCATGAGCTGCAGGTACCAGTCATCGAGCTCAACGCTGACGACGAGATCGAATAGCTCGACATAGAAGTCGCGGCTTGCCGCAAAGAGCTCCGACGAGATGTTCGGCACAATCCGAACGATCTTCATACGCGTCCTGCTCCCCTCTGACAACGACCGGTCGTGCTCATTCTTCGGCTACCCAACAGTGCCCAAGAATCGCGAATCTGACCTCTTGAGCGGGGAGAGTGGTCGGCGACTCGTCCGCGCTGCCCACGAATCGCCCAAGAAAGTGCCCGTCGCATCAGACGTGCCTGTCTGACGCGTGCCCTCGCCGGGGAGTGGACGACAGAGTCGGCTCATCCAGCGGTGCCGGACACCGTCGTCCATGGACACGCCACCTTCAAGTGGCTGGAAGGCGAGAGATTCCTGATCTGGCGTGAGCAGGACTAGGTTTCCGGATGGCGCCACACGTTCGATCCTCGACCGGCCGGTGTCCCGTGCGGCGATGAGTTCGGGCCCGGCGAGCCGTCTCACTGGTATGGAAACCGAGCGCGTTACCGCGTCCACGACGATCGGGGCCGCCCCGGAGGCGGTGTTCGCAGTGCTGGCCGACCCGTCGGCCCACGCCGACATCGACGGCACCGGCTGGGTGCGCGAGTCCCTGGACGGCGATCGCATTACCGCCGCCGGCCAGGTGTTCCGGATGGCGATGTACCACCCGAACCACCCGGACAAGGACTACAAGATCGCCAACCGGGTCGAGGTATTCGACGAGCCGCGGGCCATCGCGTGGCAGCCGGGGACGGAGTCGCCCGAGACTGGGGACCTCAGCTTCGGCGGCTGGATCTGGCGATACGACCTCAAGGCGGCCGGCCCGTCGCGGACGACGGTGACGCTGACGTACGACTGGTCAGCGGTCCCGCCCCACGTGCGCGAGTACCTCCAGTTCCCGCCGTTCGGGCAGGACCACCTCGACAACTCGCTGCAGCACCTGTCCGACCTCGTAACGAATCCTCGCCGGTCCAGCTGAGCGCGGTGTAGCGGCGATCGGCCGAGCCATGCGGCCTCTACGCTCGGCGCATGGCGATCCAGCGGATGGACAACGTCGCCATCGTGGTCGACGACCTCGAGGCGGCGATCGCGTTCTTCGTCGAGCTCGGCATGGAGCTGGAGGGCCGGCAATCGATCGAGGGACGTTGGGCGGAGCGTGTCGTCGGGCTCGACGACATGCGATCCGAGATCGCGATGATGCGGACCCCCGACGGCCAGGGCCGGCTCGAGCTGACGAAGTACCACCGGCCGACGGCGCTCAGTGCTGCACCGGAGATCGCACCGCCGAACACGTTGGGCCTACATCGGGTCATGTTCGCCGTTGACGACATCGGGGACACCGTTGCCCGCTTGCAGACCCACGGCGCTGAGCTCCTTGGCGACATTGCGCAGTACGAGGACATCTTCCTGCTGTGCTATCTCCGCGGCCCCAGCGGTATCATCGTCGCCCTGGCCGAGCAGCTGCGCTGACGCCGCGTCGCGCTCACTGCGCGGTGCAGAAAATGAAGGCCAGTGCAGCGAGAGTCGCCCTGGGGGTCGGCACCTACCCTTGGCATCGTGGGCACGATGCGTTCCATCGGTCTTGCGGTGGTGGTGAGCGCAGTTGGGCTAGTCGGGTGCGGCGGTCAAACAGAGGTGCCGCGACCACACGGAGCTCTACTTCGCCGGGCGCAGCACCTGTGCGACCGCTACCAGCGTGACCACGAGATCGGGTTTGCGGATCCGGTTTCCTACAGTCCTGCAACGGCAGGGGCTGTCGCGCAGCTCGGCGATGTTCAAGACATCGATGTCGGTCCTTGGGATCGCCTTCCGCGGGGTCACTTCGTTGCTGTCTGTACATACACGGCGCAACCTGTCGAGGTGAACACAACAAACCCGACGACGGTTTGCCCGAACGGCGATGTCGTTCTCACCGATTCACCCAAGCACACGTCGGTGATTGTCGACGAGCACGGACGGTCGAGCGAGACCTTCTTGGAGGCTTTCCCGATCCAGATACCTCTTTGCTGAAGCGCAGGCAGCGGCGGCTGGCGCCGCGCGACAATTCTCGCACTCAGTTGTCGAAGAGGATGTTTTGCAACTGTCCGTTGATGAGTTGGTTGAGGCGGTAACGGCGCTGCTGCACATCGTCATCTCGAACACCTGTGGACTCAGGAGCGTCCAGGTCACCGAGGATCCGCCAATCGCCGGCTCGATATCGAACACGACCCGCAAGTCCAAGCGGTCGGCCCAGATCGAGCTCCACACAACTCGGTACTAAGCGAGTGCGCGGCGGGCCTGTGCCCCGCGGCAGATCGCAACGCTTCTGGCGCCCCAGGACTCGAATGCGACCTCCGCCTGGTAAGAGCGGACGGGGCGCTTCTGAAGGTCCTGGTCAACGTCTCAAAAGGGGTGACCTGCAAGCACGCGACCTGTGAGTCCGTTCGATGGCCGTCGGTTTCGCTATGTCACGGACCTGAGACGGACTTGGGCCGCGCCGCCGCTAGACGGCGTCGAGTCGCGGTTCGCTCGCCCCCTCGACGATCCCCTCTCCTTTCCTTCCTTCCTTCTTCTCCATCCTTTCCCTGCTCACCCGAGCCGAGAGTGGCTGGGGGCTGCCCCCTTCAGTTGACGCTGCCCTGCGTTCCGAGTGATGCGCTCACCATGCCCCGAGGCCGCCGACCGCGGTGTGGCGACCGTCGACGCGCTACATTTCGGCGGCCGGCCGCCACTCGGTGGTCGCGAACATCGGGCAGGGAGTCACAGCAATGGACCGTCGTATCGGGGCAGGGCTCGCATCGCTCGCGCTGGCGGGGACGTTCGTGGCCGGCACGGCCGTGGCGGCATTCGCGGACCCGCTCAGCAGTAGAGAGTTCAAGAAGCAAGCGAACGCGATCTGCGCCCAGGGCAACCAGCAGATCGAAGCGGCGGCGCAGCAGGCCTTCGGCGACCTTCCCGAGGGCCAGGAGCCCTCGCCCGAGCAGTTCGCTGCATTCGCCGCCGTGCTGATCCCGAACGTCAAGCAGCAGGTCGAAGGCGTCGCCGCGCTCGAACCGCCCAAGAGCCTCAAGACCAAGGTCAAGAAGCTCGTCAAGACGGCACGGGCCGCGGTCGCCAAGGCCGAGGCCGACCCATCACTGCTGGCTGACGAGAAGCACGACCCGTTCGCGGCCGCGAACAAGCAGGCGAAGAAGCTCGGACTCAAGGAGTGCGCCGGCGACGAGAACTCGTAGCGGTCCGGCGTCCTCTGCTACCGAGCGCGTCCGGGGCTCGAGCAGGACCCCGACGCTGCGGTTCGTCAGGACCTTGTCGAGACGCCCCGCGGCACGATGAACGAGATCGACCGCCGCCATTCAGCCCGGTGATCCGGTGGGCGTTGGTCTTCCACCGCGTGGAGGACTTCACCCTCCAGCGCAGGTTTCGGGAGTGAACGCGTGTGATCGTGAGCCCCGCCGTCCTCGCGATCAGAAAGCCGCCGCCACTCGTCGTCGGTAGTGAGTCGGTTTCGGGGCAGGCGTAAAGTGATGACACGGCGTGAGGGGTCCGACCCTGCCCCGGACTCCTCCGCCGTCTTCTCTACCTGAAGCTCTGGTGTGCCCCTTCGTCTGTGCCCTGGGCCAGCTTGTCGCAATGGTTCAACACGCCATGGCGTCCGATGTCATCGACATACAGCTGAACGAGGTACTGCCCAGTGCTCGGGGCCGCGGCGCGATCTGGCGATGACCCGCGCCCGGTCGCGGGCGCTGAGGCCAGCGGCCCTGGAGGACACGAACACAGCCGGACCTTCGGCCGGTGTGCTGCCCCGGGGCGCTCGCCCGGGGCCGTGATCGCTGCGCTCCGCCGGTGGACTAGGTGGAGGCCCGCACGTTTAGTGCTTCTTCGCCCTTACGGCCCGGGCCGACGTCGAACTCCACGCTTTGGCCCTCTTCGAGGTTGCGGTACCCCTCGCCTTGGATCGCGGAGTAGTGGACGAAGACGTCGGCACCCGCCTCACAGCTAATGAACCCATAGCCCTTCTCGCTGTTGAACCATTTCACAGTGCCTGTCACAAGCACGTGTCCGTCTCGCTCATTGAATTGGCTCGACGCGATGTCAAGCCAAACGTGTAGGCCCGCAGCGGCCGCCACCCACTCACCATCATCTACCTACCCACAAGGCGCCGAATACACGAAAGGCGCGCATAAACGCAGCAACCTCGCGCACTACGCCAAAAAACGGACTTTCCCGGCGGCGCGGTCGTGGGTGGTTGCCAAACCCCACGATCAAGTCCTAGCCCAAATCCGACTGCAGCCCGTCCTTACCTTCGTCAGAGCCGGACTTGGTTTCGTGCCCTCGTGGCATCGTCCACGCACGCGGGCAGCCATGGCGTTTACGCACCAGGCGTGAATACCGAGGCATAGACAAATAAGGAGTGATTCGCCGCCTGCGCTCTACTCATCTCAACGTAGACCCGCGGTCAAATCGTGGTTCCTTTAAGACTTGAAACCGCGAGGTCGCCCGACGGCACTCATACTCGGGATCGACTTGAGCCGCAGACGGGCTCACTCGCGACGCAGCTCAAGCCAGGCGTTGTGGCGCTCAGGAAGAATCGCGTCGGTGGCTGCGTTACTGGGACGGTTGGAGGGTGTCCGACCAGACGTGAAGAGAGGTGCCGGTGGCACAACTCGATTTCGGTGGCATTGGTGTGGTGGTGAACCCCGGGCGCGGCGACGCGTTTCTCGGTGCGGTTGCTGAGCTGGAAGGGCTGGGGTACGCGGCGATCTGGGTAACCGGCGGCCCGCTCGAGGACCTGCAACAGCTGGCCGACGTCGTACGCGCCACGCGCGAGATACGCGTTGGGAGCGCGATCCTCTCCGTCGACCGATTCCCATCCGCCGATGTTGCCGGGCTCTACGCGGAGCTGGAAACGACCGATCCCGGACGGTTCATCGTCGGCCTGGGCGGCGCCCACGGCGCGAAGCCGTTGGACACCTTGGCCACCTATCTCGACGAGCTCGATGCGGTGCCGCCTCCACGACGCGTACTCGCGGCGCTCGGACCGCGCATGCTCGACTTCGTCCACGG
>JBKOWY010000098.1:0-25034 GCA_046724655.1 Actinomycetota bacterium | reverse complement strand
GGCCGGATTCGGTCCGTACCACTCGGTAGTCCTCGCCGTATTGACGGCGGAGGTCCCGGGCGACCGCCCGCGAGACCCCCGGGTCGTCGTCGACGGTGAGCAGGACCGGCTTCCGGTCGGTGTCGGTGGCCATGCTGCCTTTGAAGGTATCCGCCTCGGACGGGGGTCCTCGCCCGTCGCCCGCGCCGCCGAGCCTCAGACGAGCCGGTTGAACAGCTGGCGGGGACCGTCGAGGAACCGGCTGAGGGCGGCAACCGGAGCAGGCGGATCGTGCGCTCCGCCCCGGTCGAGCGAGTTGATGAACGCGACCTGCTCGAGCGTCAGCACCCCGACGGCGAGACTCTCCCGGACGGCGTCGGAGGAACTCGTCTTGCCTGTCGTCACCTTGTACGCAGCCGCCATCGTGCCCGCGCGCCCGACGCCCTCACCGCAGTGGACGAACACGAGCCCGTCGCTCGCACGGGCAATGTCGACGAACCGCCGGACCTGACTCGGCGACGGCGGCCGACCGTCGGTGATCGGCACGTGGACGACCTCCAATCCGAGGGCGCCGAGGGCCGGATCCTCCTTGTGGGCGGCTTCCCCGGGGCGCAGGTCGACGATCGTCGTCACGCCGCGCGCAGCCAGTGATCGATATCCCGTTATCCCCGGTTGCGCGCCCCGCAACACCTTGTCATCGAGGGCGTAGACCTTCCGCACCCCGTCGATGTCAACTGCGCCCTCGAGATCGGTTGTACTTCGCGCCAACCAGCTCATGCCGACGAGCGCGAGGTTGCCCTGGATCAACGTCCCGGTGGTCACCACGAGCAGAGCAAGCACCGTGATCCCGATCCGACGCGGCCAGCTGGGGCGGCGATGTACCGGTTCGAATGGTGAGCGGTCGGGAGGCGCGTGCCCGGTGGCGGTCGTCGCCATCAGGTTCGACTCGGAGTCGGCGACTCGAAGAACACCGAGCACGGGTTCCGGCGGTGGCTGTAGTCCCCCAATTTCTCGATGACGAGGAGGAACACGGTGCCGAAAAGGAAGGCGCCGATCACATCAGAGAACCAGTGGACGCCCATGTACACACGGCTCGCGCCGACCAGGAGGATGATGATTACAGAGACGATCGTGGCCGCCCACCAGATGGCGCGCCGATGGGTGACCAGCGCGACGACCGGCGGCACCAGGCCCCAGAGGGCGATCGCCGCCATCGCGTGCCCGCTCGGGAACGACGGGCCGTGTGCTTCGACGAGCGCACCCACCGAAGGACGCTCGCGACCGATGGCCGCCTTCATCATCCATTCGCACGCAGGTCGCGCCAGCGTGGCCACGATGAGCAGCCCGGCCAGCGGCGCGCACTTTCGCCACGCGAGCGCGAGCAACAGGGCCAGCCCGATGACCACGACCTGCCAGCTCCCGAGATCCGCGACGTTGGTGAAGAACCTGTTGAGGGCGTCGGTGCGATGGTCCGTGACCCACGCACGGATGGGCTCGTCCCAGACGCGGAGCAGTGCGCCGTTCGCGACGGAGGCTGCGACCGCCATGCCGGCGAACAGGAGAACGATGGCCGGAAGCGTCCAGGGATACCGCAGGAGCACGCCCGCAGGCGTGATCGGTGGATCGTCGTGGAGATTCCGGGGCCGGAGGTCGGCCGGTCGGAGCGTCGTCATCGCTGCGGATCGATTGTACGGACCGGCGCCACCTTTATCTTCACTCCCTCGGGGGTGGCGTTTCGAGGCCGAACGACACTCGAGCTGGGGGAGGAGCGCGAGGCCGGGGGTTTGAGCCGGGTCCGAATCGAGCAGAACAGCGACAGTCTCAACGGTTCCACTCACGGGCGGAGGGTCTCTCGATGTCAATACGTGTAGGGGGCGTGCTCGTCATCACCGGACTGACCATGGCGCTGGTGCTCGGGTCGCTCTTTGTCGTCCTCGGCGCATTCATGAGCGTGTGCGGCGGCATCGTTGCGGCGGTCGGAATGGAATCCCAGTTGTTGGGAGAGGACGCGGACGTTCACGGCCCCTCCGACTCAGTCGATTCCGCGCGTGGCGACATTGCCGCCTGAGTCCGAGGAACGATCGACCTGACGGGAGCACGTATGGACAAGGACAAGCTGGTTGATCTGCTGAACGGTGATCTCGAGCTCGAGTTCCGCTCGATCGTGCAGTACACGCAGCACCTCGCGACCGTGAAGGGCATCGAGTTCCAGCCCGTCGTCGACATGATCCGGCCTCACCTGCGTCAGGAGCTCGAGCACGCGACCGTCCTTGCCACCCAGATCGACTTCCTCGGTGGCGTGCCGACGACGCGCGTGCCCGAGGTGCCCGGCGAGACCGATCCCGCACGAGCGCTCGCCGCCGACCTCGAACTCGAAGAGCGACAGCTGGCACACTACCGGGAGCGATTCGAGCAGGCCGAGGAGCTCGGATTGCCGGACGTTGCCGAGGCGCTTCGGCCGCTGCTCGAGCAGACCCAGGATCACGTGCGCGAGCTACGCGGTGCACTCGGCAAGTGAGCGTGCGGATACCCCTGGTCGGCTGAAGCAACAACGGTCAGAATCGCGACGTCGATCGTTGGTTCCTGAGGAGAGGATTCGATGGAGACGCAAGAGGGGCGTGAAGACGGCGGCCTTGAACGCGTGACCCGCGGAGTGCGCGAGGTGATCGACAAGGCCGAGGAGGCAATCAAGCAGGCCCGACAGAAGGGCAAGGCGACCGTCAAGCGGCGCAAGAAAGCATTGGCGAAGCGGCAGAAGTCGGCCAAGAAGGCGGCGACGAAGGCCGGCAGGCAGGTGAAGAAGCGCGCCGGCACCGTGGCGAAGAAGGCCAAGAAATCGACCGCACGGACAACCAAGAAGGCGCGCCGCACGGCCAAGAAGGGTGCGTCTTCCACCAAGAAGTCGGCGAAGAAGACCGCCGGCAGGGCGAAGAAGGGCGCGCAGAAGAAGTCAGGGGCAGTCACGACGAAGAAGCGAAGCCGGTCCTGAGAATCACGGCCCGCGGGACCGGCGAGGGAGGTCCCATGGCACGTGAATTGGAAGGTCAGAAGATCGCCTTCGTCGTCGCCAACGAAGGCATCGAACAGGCTGAGCTGACGGAACCGTGGAAGGCCGTCGTCGACGCAGGCGCCGAAGCGCACCTGATCGCGCCCGAGCCCGGCGAGGCGCAGGCGTTCCACCACCTCGACAAGGCGGACACGTTTCCGGTGAGCCGCACCACCAGCGAGGTGCGGGTCGACGAGTACGACGCCCTCGTACTGCCCGGTGGCGTTGCCAACGCAGACGAACTACGGATGGACAAGCCGGCCGTGGCTCTGACGCGAGCGTTCTTCGACACCGGCAAACCCGTGGCAGCCATCTGCCACGCGCCGTGGACGCTGGTCGAGGCCGACGTCGTGCGCGGCCGAACGCTCACGTCGTGGCCGAGCCTCCAGACCGACATCCGTAACGCCGGGGGCACCTGGGTGGACGAGGAGGTGCAGGTCGACGGAGGCCTCGTCACCAGCCGTAAGCCGGCCGATCTCCCGGCGTTCTGCGAAAAGGCATTGGAGCTCTTCCGCGCTCGCGTGGCGGCGTCCTGACCCATCGCGGCTGCGGATACGGCTCATGGTCCAGCGCGCAAACGGGTAGGAGAACTCCCGAACTTCGGGGGTGTGAACGGTGAACCGGTTGGAGCGGGCGCTGCGACGGCTCGACGCCTTCCAGCAGCGCCATCGCCCAACCGCGTTCGCCTTCGCGGTGGTGAAGAAGTTCGGGGACGACCGGGGCGGCGCCCTCGGCGCGCTGCTCACCTACTACGCGTTTCTTTCGTTGTTCCCGCTGCTTCTGCTGCTCGTCACGGGCCTCGGCTTCGTGATCGGCCACAATCCCGACCTCGAGCGCCGAGTCGTCGACTCGGTGCTCTCCGAGTTCCCGATCATCGGGGAGCAGCTCGGCAAAAGCGTGCACGCGCTCCGCGGCAGTGGGCTCGCGTTGGTCGTCGGTCTGATTGGTCTCGTGTGGGGCTCGCTCGGCGTGAGCCAGGCGGCGCAGCACGCCATGGCCGAGGTCTGGAACGTTCCCGGCCGCGAAAGGCCCGGATTCTTCCCGCGGCTTGGCCGCAGCGTGTCGATCCTGGCCGTCCTCGCAACCGGCCTCGTGGCGACGACCGCGCTGAGCGGCATCGGGACGGCGGTGGGGCCAGCCTTGTACTGGCGCGTCCTGACGCTTGTTGCGACGGTAGGCATCAACTCCGGGGTGTTCTTCCTCGGGTACAGGCTGCTGACTCCGAAGGTGGTCGCGACTCGCGATCTCCTGCCTGGCACGCTGATCGCAGCCGTCGGTTGGACCGCGATGCAAGCGATCGGCGGATATCTCGTCGCCCATCAACTCCGGCAGACGAGTGAGGTCTACGGCTTCTTCGCGATCGTGCTCGGCTTGCTGTTGTTCCTGTCGATCGGCGCCCAGCTCACGATCTACGCGGCTGAGGTCAACGTCGTACGCGCTCGCCGCCTCTGGCCCCGCAGCATCGTGCAACCGCCGCTGACGGAATCGGACCGCGCCGCGCTCCGCGAAATTGCGCAGCGGGAGGAGCGCCGGCCGGAGGAACGCGTCGACGTGCGTTTCCTCGACCAGCACAAGCCGCAGTCGCCCGAGCCGAGCTCCTGACCCTCGACCCGCCCAGGGAAGCCGGCCTTCGCCCTTCTGGTGTGCGCCGCGCTCGAGCATCTCCTTTTCGTGCTCGGCGACCTCCCCATCCTCGGCCTGCTCTTCCGCGGCTTCCTCTTCCTCGCGGGTCGGCGGCCGGTCGAGCTCGTGTCCATGACGAGCCTCGGAACATCAGCGCGGTAACAGCTACCGCCGCCGACGATCGTGCAACAGCGCCAGTGCCGCCATTCGTCCCGGTGTTCCGAGGATGCCGCCCGACGGGTTCGTACCAGCTCCTGACACGTACAGGCCGTCCACTGGTGTGCGGTGATCGCCGAGGCGCCGCGTCGGCCGGAAGAACCCGAGCTGGTCGGGCGTGATGTCCAGATGCATGGGGTGGGCGCCGGGCCACCGCTCGTTCTCCTGCATCAGGTCCGGCGTCCACGCGTACGTCCCGAGGATGGAGCGTTTGCAGCCGGGGGCGCGAGATTCGACGACCGCGAGACAAGCGTCGACGAACTCGTCGCGCCGCGCCTCCCATCCACCTGCCACCTCTGCCGGCGCCGCCGGCGACGCCAGGTAGATCGTGTGCCGTCCCGGCGGCGCCAGCGTGTCGTCCAGGGCGGAGCTGGTGAACGCGTACAACGGCGGGGGATCGGGCAGCAGTCCGACCTCGGCTTCGTTCCACGCGCGCGTGAGGTCGCCGAGGTCGTCCACGTAGCTTTGGAGCCCGTTCCAGTCACCGGGTCGGGCGGCGGGGTACTCCGGGAGTCGATCGGCCGCCACGTGCACGAGCGCCTGCACGACGTTGCCGCGTCGGGTGGCAGCGAGGTCGGCGCCGTCCCGCCCACCCAGTGGCGGCTGGAGCAGGTCGAGCAACGCGCGCTTCGGATCGATGGCGGTGATCACGTTCGACGTCGCGATCCGGTCGCCGCCTTCGGTCATGACGGCGCGCACCTGACTGCCGGCGGTCTCGATGCGAGCGACGGGCATCGAGCACTGCAACTCACCTCCGAGCGACGTCAGCCGGCGCACGAGGGCGTCGGTGAGCGATTGCGCGCCGCCGCGGGCGTGCCACTGACCGAAGATGTGGAACGCCGCCTGCCAGAACGCGAACAGCGAGCCGGCCGGAGCCGACGGCCCGACGCCGCCGTGGGCGGCGTAGGCGGCGACGGGGCCGCGCGTCAGGTCGCTCGTCAGCCAGCGGCGCAGCAGCGAGTCGTACGGGCCGAGCAGGTCGCGGACGGTTGCGAGGGGCTCCGAACGCAGCGCGCGCACGACGTTCGCCAACCTGGTCGGCACGTCACGGAACGGCACGTGACCGCGCACCGCGGGCAGCACGGTGCGGATGATCGGCATGGCCTTGTCGATGAAGCGGCGGTAGGCCAGCGCCTCGTCCGAGCTCACCTCGGCGATCGACTCGACCGTTGCGTCGACGGACCGATGGAACCGGACCCGGCGTCCGTCCTCGTGGATGGCGACAGTGAACGGATCCATCTCCTGGTACAGGAGCCCGGCCCCGGCGAGGTCGAGCTCGTCGGGGATCGACGTCATGTTGATCATGTTGTGGGCGACGGAGTGAAGATCGAACCGGAAGCCGGGGACCGTCTCCGCGGTCCGGGAACCGCCGCCGGGGCCGTCGAGCGCTTCGAGGACCAGCACCTCCCGCCCGGCACGCGCGAGGTAACACGCCGCGACGAGGCCGTTGTGCCCCGCGCCGACGACGACGTCAGGCACGGGCTCCCGAGGCGCGAGCGCGAGCGAGGCGCCGCAGACGAGCCCTCTGTGCATCCCAGGCGTACACGACCGTCGTGTTGGCAAGCACGTCGTGTAGGGCCCGGTGCTCGCGGCCGATGAGGATGCCGATGAGACCGAGCCCGAGCAGGATGAACGAAAGCGGAAACACGAGGGCGCGCAGGAAGGCGTGACCGACGTCGAGCGGCGAGCCGTCGCGCCGGACGACCCGGAGCCCGAGCAGCAGCATCCCGGGTGTTCGCCCCGACACCGCCCAGGGGACGGCGAAGTAGAGGAAGGCCCAAATGGTGAGGAGCGCCGAAGACGCGCCGGTGCCGAGGTCAGAGGCGTCGACGTTTTCGGAAACGATCAGCTCGAGGATCCACACGACGGCGGCGGTGACGACCGAGTAGAGCGCGCTCACGAGCACGGCATCGAGCGCGTACGCGGCGAGCCGCGAGAACGAGCCGGCGTAGTGACCGACGGCCCCGGGGTCGGGGACCTGTTCGCCCGCTACGTCGGTCACGCGGCGTCCCGTCCGACGAGGCGGGGCGGCCCGAGCGGAAGGTCAGCCTGGCTACGCCGGAGCACGCGATTGACGACACGGTTGGTGAACTGGTCGAGCCGCACGAATTGTGCTCGCAGCGTGTCGAGCGCCCGCTCGAAGAGGCCGGTCGTCGACTGGATCACGATGCCGCCGATTTCGGTGCGGGCGACGAGCTGTTCGACATCGATGCGCGAGACGATCGTGTTGATGTCGACGCGGTCGAGCACGCGATTCAGGTCAACGTGCTCGACGATCTTGTTGATGTCGATGCGTGCGATGAGGGCGTCGATGTCGACGCGGGTGAGGATCTCATTGATGTCGACGCGCTCGATGACCGCCTGCACGTCGACCTGCTCGACGACGGCGTTGATGGGCATGAGCCCGAGAAGGCGGTCGAGCCGACCATGGTCGCGGCTCCCGCCAACAGGCTCGTCGTGGCTCGCGATGACTTTGCCTCCGCGTCGTTCCGTCAGTTGCCAGCGCCGACAGTCTGCCGCACATACACCGTGAAATCTTCTCCTAGTGTTTTCTGGTAATGGCTGATTGGGCGACGATCTCGTCGTTTGCGACCGCCGGCGGCACGCTCGTGTTGGCGGCGGCCACGTACTCCGCCGTGCGCTCGGCGAACCGCTCCGCCCGCATCGCCGAGCAGTCGCTCGAGTTGGGTCTGCGACCGGTCCTCATGTCGTCACGGTTCGAGGACCCGCCGGACCGGATCGGGTGGATCGACGACCATTGGGCGACGATCTCGGGCGCCGGCGCGCACGCGGAGATGGCCAACGGAAACATCTATCTCGCGATGTCGCTGCGCAATGTGGGGAACGGCATCGCGGTGCTGCAGGGGTGGGACCCGTCCGGCCAGCTGCTCGATTCGTCACGCCCACACGCCGACCCAGACGCCTTCCGCCGTCAGACGAGGGATCTCTACGTTCCGCCCGGGGACATCGGCCTCTGGCAAGGGGCCATTCGTGATCGCGATGACGCCTCGTACCTTCCCATCGTGGGCGCCATCGAAAGCCGGCAGCGCCTGACGATCGACCTGCTCTACAGCGATCACGAAGGTGGGCAGCGGGCGATCAGCCGTTTCGGGATCATGCCGCGCGACGAGTCGGAATGGATGTGCACCGTTGTCCGGCACTGGAACCTCGACCGCATCGACCCCCGCTAGCTCTCCAGGCTTTGGCGTCGCTGCACCGCCTATATCCCGGCGCAGCGACGCCAAAATCATGAGGCGCTCTTCGGCGCGCCGGGCGGTCGAGGTCCCTCGCGCCAGCCGAGCTTCACCGTCGCCCACGTGATGCCGGCCAAGACGCCTCCCGTGACTACTGCGCCGATGAAGCCGGCGCCGCTGATGGCGCGCCCGACGGCGAGCGTGACCACGCTCCACACGCCGACGCAGGTTCCGAACTCGACGAAGAGCCAGATCGGATGGACCTTCCGCGTGCTGTCCCAAGCCATTCGTCTGCCCTTTCGGGTCGGAGTGCCCGATGCTACGGGTCGGCTGTTGTTGTGCTGGCGGCAATCCATCCCGGCCGGCGGGTCGTATGACATGGAAGCGAGACGAGACGGGAGGCCCCATGCGCAAGCTCTTCGCCCTGATCGGGGCGGCGATCGCCGCCACCGCCCTCGCCGGCGGCTCCGCGCTCGCCACCGTGCCCGCGAAGAAACCCCCCGTGACGCTCGAGGGCAAGGTGAACAACAAGGGCGAGAAGACGGTGAAGAAGGGCAAGATCACCGTCGAGGCCGACGACTTCTACTTCAAGCCCACCTTCGACAAGGCCAAGCTCGGCTCCAAGGTCACCGTCAAGCTCGAGAACGAGGGCAACACCCAACACACGTTCACGATCCCGAGCCTAGGAATCGACCAGACGCTCGATCCGGACCAGAAGGCCACCGTCGAGGTCACGCTCCCGACTGACGGGGCGCTGCCCTTCTACTGCCGCTTCCACGGACCGACCACATCGGCGCCGGGGGCCTCGAACCAGGGGATGCAGGGTGCCTTTTTCTCCAAGAAGGGTGAATCGCTGTCCACCGGTGGTGGCGCGGCGGCAGCAACCGCCACGACGGGGGCCGCGCCGGCCACCACGACGCCGTCCACCAGCTCGGGCGGCGGCGGTGGTGGCTACGGCTACTGAGGTGCGTCGGGGCTGAACGACTGCACCCCTCGGCGGTAGGCGCCCGGGAGGAGAGCACGCGCAACCGGCGCGAGCCGAGCGATACGTGTCGCGTCGATCTCGACCCGTGACCGGCCGAGGCCGCGCAGCACGGTCTGTGACACCTGCTCCTCGGTGCGGCGCACGAACTTCGGGACCTTGTCGGGGTCGGCGCCCTCGGTCATCGGGCGTGGGGACGAACCCGGGGTAGAGGACGTGCAGGTGGACGCCGCGCTCGTCGACCTCGTAGGACAGGCTCTCGGTGAACGCGCTCAACGCGGCCTTGGCGAAGAAGTTCGTTTCCATGACGGTCCGGTACTTGGCGATGCCGTCTTCGGCGGGCTCGCCGATGCCGGCGTCGTTGATCAGCAGGTCGATACGGCCATGGCGCGTCTCGATGTCGGCGAGCACACCGGCGAAGCGATCGGTGTCGCTCACGTCGCACACGACGTATCCGGACGCGGGCGTCAAACGCTGCATCTTGGCAGCGAGCGCCCGGAGCGGCTCCTCCCGGCGGGCGATCCCGGTGACCACGGCGCCATTGGCCGCCAGGTCGAGGGCGATGCGCCGGCCGAGTCCGGACGACGCGCCGGTCACGACCCCGATCGCGCCCGAGATCGGGTACGTCGTGTCCACGTCGATCACCTCCTTGCCCTGCCCTCATCGATGCGCTCCTCGACTTCGCTATGCGAAGTTGAGGAGCGCACCACGGACGTCGGTCAGGCGGCGGCTTTCTCGGCGGTGACGTGGTCGAGGTCGTCGAAAGCGAGGAGCTCGCGACCGGCCGTCGCCGCGATGCGGTCTTCCCAGGCGGTTCCCGGCGACAGGTTCCGGCGCGCGTAGCGCAGGCTGACCAGCGCCTTGTGCGGATCGTCCGCCTGCTCCAGCAGCAGCGCGGCCGCAACCGTGCGCACCAGGGAGTCGGTGATCCGCGCCGCTCGGGCTTCGGCGAGGTCGGCGTCGCGCAGCGGCAGCTCCTCGACGCGCCGCTCGAGCTCGTTGCGCGCCGCGGCAACCGCCTTGACCGCCTCGGCCAAGTAGTCGGGGACGGGTGCGTCGAGCGCCCGATCGATGCGGGAAAGCGCGGCCTCGTGCGCGTTGTCGCGCCGGATCGCCCGGAGCACGTCGAGCTGGCAGATCTGC
The DNA here is from genome assembly GCA_046724655.1 of Actinomycetota bacterium. Taxonomy (GTDB): domain Bacteria; phylum Actinomycetota; class Acidimicrobiia; order IMCC26256; family JACDBD01; genus JALZAA01. The sequence goes on along the minus strand of JBKOWY010000098.1, from coordinate 14,851 downwards.
TCGGTGCCCTCCCAGATCGGATGGCACTGCGCGTCGCGCAGCTGACGAGTGAGCGGCCAGTCCTCGCAGTAGCCGTTGCCACCGTGGATCTCGACAGCTTGGCTCGCAGCCTCGACGCCGAAACGGCACAGGCGCACCTTCGCCGCCGGGACGAGGATGCGTCGGAGCCGGCCACCGTTCGCCGCGCGGGCCGCGGCCGCGCACTCGAAGCCGAGCGCGAACGCGGCCTCGAGCTCGACGAGCAGGTCGACGAGCTGCTCGCGGATCAGCGGCAGGTCGACGAGCGCCCGGCCCTTCGCCCGACGATGGTGAGCCCAGATCGTGGCTTCGAGGAACGAACGCCTGGCGATGCCGAGGCCCATGATCGCGACGCCGAAGCGCGAGCCGTTGACCATCTCCATCATGCGGCCGAGCCCGCCCGCATCCGAGTCGGAGCTGCCACCATCGCCGGCGGGTGCAGCGCGCAGCGCGTAACCGAGCGCGTCGTGGAACTCCACCTCGCCGGTGGGGACGCTCTTGGTGCCCAGCTTGGGCTTGAGCCTGCGCATCGAGATGCCGTTGCGGGAGCCGTCCTCGCGGTACTTGGGAACGAGGTACAGGCCGAGGCCGGCGGGACCGTCGGGCGCGCCCTCGGGTCGGGCGAGCATCACGATGGCGGCCCCGTCGATGTTGGAGCAGAACCACTTCTCGCCGTTGATGAGCACGCGGCCGTCACCGATATCGCGGGCGCTGCAGTGCACGGTCCGGCCGAGGTCGGAGCCGCCGTCGCGCTCCGTCAGGAACATCGAGCCGTCGATGCCGTGGTCGAAGTCATCGTTTCGCAACCCCGGGAGCAGCGCGTCGCGCACATCGGGCGGCGCATAGGCGGCGACGAGCCCGGCGACGCCGCTCGTCATGCCCAGGCTGCACACGAGGCCGGTGTCAGCTTGTGAGAGGAGGTAGTTGGCGGCGGCGAGCACGACGCCCGGAACGGCCCGGCCCCGCTCGGCCTCGTCGCGCGGGAAGCCGCCGACGTAGCCGCTCGCCCACAGAGCTCGCTTCGATTCCAGCGCGACGGGGTGATGGACGATCTCGTTGACCTCGTTGGCCCACCGGTCGTAGCGGACGAGCTCGGGTGGATGGGCGTCGACGATCTCGGAGTTCGGCGCCACCTGCTCACCCACGAGGCCGCCGAACTCGCGCAGCTTGGCGTCGGCCCACTCGAGGTCCTCGGGCGGGCAGTCGCGCCGGACCCGAGCCTGGAGGTCGGGGTCGAGCTCGTACCAGTTCTGGCCGATCGCCGCCTCGAACGTGCCGTAGTCGATCATCGGATGCTCCCGGGCTGCGGGTGATCGGTGCTCTCGAGCGCCAGCCTACGACCCCCGACACCGATGCGTATCTCAACCGCGCCTGGCGCGGCTCAGATACGCACCGTGGTAGCCATGGGCCCGCGCTTATGGAGCCACTCGATCTCATCGACACGCGGCTGCGCGTCGCGACGTGGAACGTGTGGTGGCGATTCGGTCCCTGGGCGGAGCGGCAGCCCGCGATCGCCGAGACCCTTCGTCGCATCGACGCCGACGTGATCGCCCTCCAGGAGGTGTGGGACGGGCGCGACGGGGTCGGGCAGCCGGCGGCGCTGGCGGTCGCACTCGGATATCACCACGTGTTCGCGCCGGGGTTCGACGGCGGCGAAGCGATGTTCGGGAACGCAGTCCTCTCCCGCTGGCCCATCACAGCGAGCGCGACACGTGAGCTGCCGTCGACGCCAGAGACGCAGGAGTTCCGGGTCGCGCTCAAGGCCGAGGTCGACGGCCCGAGAGGGCGGTTCGAGGTCTACACGACCCATCTGAACTGGCGGTACGACGAGAGCCACGTGCGCCAGGCGCAGGTGCGCGCGCTGGCGGAGTTCGTGGCCGAGTCCGAAGGGCGTAGCTTTCCGCCCATCCTCTGTGGAGACTTCAACGCCGAGCCCGACTCTGACGAGATCAGGATGCTGACCGGTCGCGGCGCCGTGCCCGTGCCCCGCCTGGTCTTCATCGACGCCTGGGACGTCGGCGGCGACGGGCCCGGGTACACGTGGTCGAACGACAATCCCTTCGCGGCCCGGGACCTCGAGGCGGACCGCCGCATCGATTACGTGCTCGTCGGTTGGCGCAAGGCGCGCGGCGCCGGGCACGTCGTCGGCGCCCGCGTAGCAGCGGTCGACTCCGTCGACGGCATCTACCCTTCCGACCATTACGCCGTCGTCGCCGAGTTGCGCTACTGAAGCGGTGTCGCGATGCCACCCGACCTGATGTCCGACCTGCGTGTGGCACCGGGCCGACCAGCGAACCTCGCGCACCGGAGCACTGCAGACCGACTCGGGATCGCCGACAAACAAGCGGCACAGAAAGAGCGCGCCGTGCTCCTCGACGAGCTCCAGGACCTACACGAGCGGCTCTGGGCCGAAGACGAGCGCAGCGTCCTGCTCGTGCTCCAGGGGATGGATACCGCCGGCAAGGACGGTGTGATTCGCCGCGTGCTGCGCGGCCTGAACCCGCAGGGCTGCTCCGTGACCGGGTTCAAGCCGCCCACGACGACGGAGCTCGCGCACGACTACTTGTGGCGAGTGCACCTCGCCTGTCCGAAGCGGGGCCAGCTCGGCGTCTTCAATCGCTCTCACTACGAAGACGTGGTGACCGCGCCCGTTCTCGGCTTCATCGACGAGGCACGTTGCCGCCGCCGGTACCGACACGTGAACGAATTCGAGCACATACTGACCGACGAAGGCACGACGCTGCTCAAGGTGTTCCTGCACATCTCGTCCGAAGAGCAGCGCAAGCGGTTGCAAGCTCGACTCGATGACCCGACCAAGCGCTGGAAGTTCAGGCCGGAAGACCTCGACACCCGCAAGCAATGGGACACCTACCAATCGGCCTATGAGGACGCGATCACCGAGACCTCGACGGAGAACGCGCCATGGTGGATCGTGCCCAGCGACCGCAAATGGGTACGCGACGTCGCCGTGGGGAGACTGTTGCTCGATGTCTTTCGGCGTCTCGACCCGCAGTTCCCGCCGCCCGATCCGAGGCTCGACGGCCTGACGGTGGAGTGACGCGGGGCTAGTCAGCCGGCGCGGCGCTCCTCCTCGGCGACGGCGCGCAAGAAGGCGTCACGCGGGCGTTGGAGCGATCCCAGCGCAACGATGTCACGCGGAAAGAAGAGCGCGACCGTCCAGTCGAGGCTGATGCGGACCTTGCGGTTGAACGTCGGCATCTTCGCCACGTGGTACGACCGGTGCAGCCACCAGGCGGGGAAGCCGCGCAGGCGGATGCGTCCCGGGAGCTGGGCGACCCCTCGATAACGACCAAGCGACACGAGCTGGCCCCGGTTGCGGTACTTGAACGGACGCAGCCGACGCCCCCGGTTCGACGCCTCGAGATTGCGAGCGAGTCGCTTCGCTTGTCGGAGCGCGTGCTGCGCGGTGGGCGGGCTCAGCCCGCCGGTGGCGAGGTCGGGCACGGCCGCCGCATCACCGGCCGCCCACGCCCCGGGCACGACCCTGCGGTCGGCGTCGCAGACGCGCAGGAACTCGTCGCACGTGACCCGGCCGCGCTCGTCGACCGGGAAGCCCGAACGCGCCGCAAGCGGGTCGGGACGCACCCCGGTCGTCCACACGAGCGTCGCGGCTGGGAACGTGTCCCCGTTCGACAGGCGCATCATCCCGCCCTCGGCCGACTCGAGGCGCGTCTCGAGATGGATCTCGATCCCGCGTCGCGCCAGGCGCCGCAGGGCGTACTCGGCGAGACGGGCGTCGGTCTCGGGCAGGATGCGCCCGGTCGCCTCGACCAGGACCCACCGGGTGCGCTCGTTCGCGAGCTCCGGGTAGCGCTTGAGCGCGTCGTGGCAGAGGTCCTCGAGCTCGGCGAGCGCCTCCACGCCGGCGTAGCCGCCGCCCACGAAGAGGAACGTGAGCAAGGCGCGTCGACGGTCGGGATCGGCGGTCTCGGCCGCGGCCTCGAGGCGCGCCAAGACGTCGTTACGGAGGTGGATCGCCTCTTCGATCGTCTTGAAGCCGACGGCCCGATCGGCGAGGCCAGGGACAGGCAGGACGCGACTCACCGACCCCGGGGCCAGGACCACTTCGTCGTACGGCAGGTCGAGCGATGCGCCGTCGAGGGTGCGTACGTGAGCGCGGCGCGCGGCGTGGTCGACGATCTCGGCCTCGCCGACCACGAGCCGGGTGCGGCGCAGCACCTGACGCAACGCGACGAGGACGTGCCGGGGCTCGATCGTGCCCGACGCCGCCTCAGGCAGGAACGGCTGGTACTGCAGGTAGTTCTCCGCGTTCACGAGCACGATCTCGTGGTCCGGGCCGCGGAGGTGTCGCTCGAGATGGAGGGCGGCGTAAACGCCGACGAACCCGCCCCCGCACACGAGAACCCGCATATTGTGAAGCGTTTTACCAGCCCTTCAGCTGGTCAATCGCAAGCGAGAAAAGGAGCCCGATGCCGAGTCCCGAGCAGGTCCGTGCGGCGATCGACGCGTACGCCGCCGCGTACCGCGACAACGACCGGGACGCGTTCCTCGACGTCTTCGCCGATGACGGCGTGATCATCGACCCGGTCGGAACGCCGGCGCATGCCGGTCGCGAGGCACGCGGTGCGTTCTGGGACACGGTGCACCAGTTGACCGAGAAGATCACGTTCAACGTGAAGGACGTCGTAGTCTGCGGCAACGAGGCGGCCATGGTGTTCGGCATTCACGCCGGGAGCGGCGACAGCGGGATCGTGCTCGACGCCGTCGACATCTTCGAGGTCGACGACGACGGCAAGGTCACGCTGATGAAGGCGTACTGGGACATGAGCCGGGCGACCCTGGCGACCTGACGGCGCCGGAATCCGAGCCGGCCTCCGGCCCCCTACGGCGTAGTGCTCGCCTGACCTGGGCCTTGACCGGATGGTCAACTCGACTGGTCGGGCGGCGCGCCGTTAGGCAAGAATGTTCCGACCATGCGGGTTGAATCTCGGGATTCCGTCTCGCTGAAGCCGGCCGAGCTCGACGAGTTCGGTCAGCTCCTCGGATCGGTCGGCTTGCCGCTGAAGGACGAGCAGCTCGACCAGCACGTCGAGCAGTTCCCGCTCGTGACCCGCTCCACCGCCGACGACGAGCTCCACGGCTTCCTGTTCGGCTCCCTCGAGCGCATCGGCGGCACGCCGTGCATCCTCTGGGGGCTCGGGGCCATCCGCCGGGGCCGCCAGGCCCGCATCACCCTCGACCAGCTCGTCGGCGAGCTGTACCGGCGGGCCGCGATCTCGTTCCCCGACGAGGACGTGTTGGTCGCCGGGCGGTTCGCCCACCCCTCGGCATACGCGCTGCTCAACGCGCTCACCGACGTGTGTCCCCGCCCGAAGTACTCGCCGACCGGCGAGGAGCGGGCGTGGGGTCGCCGCCTCGCCCGGCGCTTCGGCTGCGACGGCCGCTACGACGACCGCAAGTTCCGCCTCAAGGCGAACGGCGCCGCCGAGGCCGTGCTGCACGCGAGCACGGTGAAGGCCGGCGGGAAGGCCGCCGCCGATCTCGTCGGCACCGTGCGCCCGCACAAGGGCGAGGCAGTCATCGCCTTCGGCTGGGCCACCGCCGAGGCGCTCGTCGACGGCCTGGCGCCCCCGCGCAAGAAGTAGCGCCTCTCAGCTCCGCCGCGCCGCCAGCGCCTCGTCGAGCTGGGCGCGCAGCTCCTCAGGGGACGTGACGGGCTGACGGCAGGCGAAGTGCTCGCAGACGTACGCCGTGGGCTTGCCGTCGACGAGCGCACGGTCGGCGAGGAGGGGCGTGACGTCGGCGCCCGTGCCCGGCGACGCGGCGACGGTGACCGACGCCGGTAGCAGACGGCCCGAGACCTCGCGACGCAACGCCGCGCCATCGCCTTCCGCCACGATCGCGATCTCGAGCGGCGGCGTGACGAGCCGCTCCAGCGCGCCAAGCAGGTACGCGAACGCGGTCGCGTGCTCGGACAGCACCGGACCGAGCACGCGCAGGACCTCCGCCGCCGGCGCCTCGTATCGCGCTTCACCCGTGAGCGCGGCCAGGCGAAGTAGGCCGTTGGCGGCGAGCGAGTTCTCGGCCGGAGTCGCGTTGTCCTGGAGCTCTTTGGGCCGCACGATCAGCGATTCGGCGTCGGCGCCGGTCGTGAAGAACCCCCCCTGGTCCTCGTCGTGGAACAGTCGCAACAGCTCGTCGGCGATCGCCCGCGCGTCCTTGAGCCACGCCACGTCGTCGACCTCGGCCAGCGTGACCACAGCTTCGAGCAGCGCGGCATAGTCCTCGGCGTACGCGAGGTGACGGGCTCGCCCGTCCTGCCACGAACGCAGCAGCCGCCCGTCGTCGCGACGCAGCTCCGTGAGCAGGAAGCGCGCGTTCGCACGCGCCGCCTCCATCCAGTCCTCGCGCTCGAGCGCAACGGCCGCCTCGGCGAGCACGCGCAGGAACAAGGCGTCCCACGCAAGCAGCACCTTGTCGTCGAGACCGGGACGCGTCCGCTGCTCACGGGCCGCGAACAGCTTGGGCAGCGCACGCCGCAGGGCTTCGGGCGGCTCCTCGCCTCGGTCGACGACGTGAAGGATGTTGCCGCGGTACCCGGTGTGTGGATCCTCGAAGTTGCCGGCGTCGGTGACACCGAAATATCGGATGACTTCGGCCGCGTCTTCACCGCAAATGCGCTCAATCTCCTGGCGCGACCACAAGTAGAACTTGCCCTCGACGCCCTCGGAGTCGGCGTCTTCGGCGGAGAAGAACCCGCCCTTGGGGTGACGCAGGTCGCGCAGCACGTAGCCGATCGTGTCCTCGACGATTCGGCGATAGCGCGACTCGCCGGTTACCAGGAAGGCGTGGACGTACGCCGCCGTGAGCAGCGCCTGGTCGTACAGCATCTTCTCGAAGTGGGGGACGAGCCAGTACGCGTCGGTCGAATAGCGGTGGAAGCCGCCTCCGACCTGGTCGTAGATCCCGCCCGCCGCCATCGCGTCGAGCGACACGCGCACCATGTCGAGCGTCTCTGGGGCCTGGTTGCGCACGTACGTGCGGAGCAGGAAGTCGAGCGTCATCGCCTGCGGGAACTTCGGCGCTTGCCCGAAACCGCCGAACTGAGGGTCGTACTGCGCCCGCACCGACTCGTAGGCGCCGGCGAGGATCTGGGCCGACGGCTCGGGACGCAGGTCGCCCCGGCCGAGGTCGGCCGTGCGCTCCAGCATGTTCGTGAGCTTCCCGGCCTGCTCGAGCAGGTCGTCCCGGCGGCTCCGCCACGCGTCGTCGACAGCTTCGAGCACGCGCCGGAACCCCGGCATGCCGTGGCGCTCGTCCTTGGGGAAGTAGGTTCCGCCCAAGAAGGGCCTGCCCTCCGGAGTGAGGAACACGGTCATCGGCCAGCCGCCCCGGCCAGTCATGGCCTGCACGGACTGCATGTAGATGCCGTCGACGTCGGGGCGTTCCTCGCGGTCGACCTTCACGTTGACGAACAAACGGTTCATCTCGGCGGCGACGTCCGGGTCCTCGAAGCTCTCGTGGGCCATGACGTGGCACCAGTGGCACGAGGAGTAGCCCACCGACAGCAGCACCGGCTTGTCTTCGGCGCGCGCCTTCTCGAACGCCTCGTCGCCCCACGGGTACCAGTCGACGGGATTGTCGGCGTGTTGGCGGAGGTACGGGCTCGTCTCGTCGGCGAGGCGATTCATTCCTCTCCTTTGGCGCCGTCGCAAGCTCCGGCTCTGCGGCGACGGCTGGCAAAGCCACCGTCGCCACCGCGCCCACGGTACCGGCTACTTCGTGGCGCCGATTCCAAGCCGTTCGGTGGCGGTTGTCTTCGCCCACCTGTAGTCGGGCTTCCCCGACGGAAAGCGCATGATCTCGTCGACGAGCACGAGCTCGCGGGGCGCCTTGTACCCGGCGATGTGCGCGCGAACGTACGCGTCCAGGTCGTCGAGCTCGGGTGTCACGCCCTCACGGGGCTGCACGACGGCGACGACCCTCTCACCCCAGCGTGGGTCGGGCACGCCCACGACGACCGCGTCGAAGACCGCGTCGTGTCCCTTCAACGCCGCCTCGACCTCTTCGGGGTAGACCTTCTCGCCGCCGGTGTTGATCGACACCGATCCCCGGCCCAGGAGGGTGATCGTCCCGTCCTCTTCGATGCGGGCATGGTCGCCGGGCACCGACCAGCGCACGCCGTCCACCACCGGGAAGGTGGCTGCGGTCTTCTCCGGGTCCTTGTAGTAACCGAGCGGGATTCGGCCGCGGCGGGCGAGCTTGCCGACCACACCCACCCCGGCGGGGCGCAGGTCGTCGTCGAGGACCGTGGTCTCGTCGTTCACGGCGAAGCGCGGCACCTCGTTGACCGGTGCGCCCGCCACCGTGATCGACTGGCCCTGTCCGCCCGACTCCGACGCCCCGTATCCGTCGATGATGAGACTGGCGGGGAACTTCTCGGCCAGCCGCGTCTTCACCGTCGGCGACAGGATCGCGCCACCGGAAAGCATCACCGTGCAGCACGACACGTCGACCGAAGGGTCCAGGTCGTCGAGCGCCTCGACCAACGGGCGGGCGAACGCGTCGCCCACGATCACGAGGAAGTTCACCTGCTCGCGGGCGATGAGCTCCCAGAGTCGCTTCGGCTCGAGGTGTCGGTCGGGCGAGATCACCACGCACCCCCCCGTGAACAGCGTGCTGAACGCCATCCAGTGCGCGGTGCCGTGCATGAAAGGACACGCCGGCAAGCAGCGGGTGCGGCCTTCACGAGCGCGGTCCGCAATCTCCTCCGGGTACGAGATCTCGTTGCCGATGCCGCCGCCGCCCAGGGCGCCGAAGAAGACGTCCTCGGCACGCCACATCACACCCTTCGGCATGCCGGTCGTCCCGCCCGTGTAGAGGATGTACAGGTCGTCGGGGGAGCGTTCGCCGAAGTCGCGATCGGGTGACGCCTCAGCGAGTGCCTGCTCGTACTCGACGGCGGGCAGTGACGCGAGCGCGCTGGCGGTGCCGTCGTCGACGGCCACGAACGCCCGGAGGAGCGGCAGCTCGGCGCGGACGGCGTCGAGCTTGGGGCCAAACTCACGATGGAAGACGATCGCCCTGGCGTCGGAATCAGCGAGGAGGTACCGGAGCTCCTCCTCGACATACCGGTAGTTCACATTGATCGGGACCGCCCGCAGCTTGAACGCGGCGAGCATGCCCTCGATGTACTCGACCCCGTTATAGAGATAGAGAGCGACGTGATCGCCGGCGCCGATGCCCTGTGCCGCCAGGTGATGGGCGAGCCGGTTCGCCCGCTCGTCGACCTCGGCGTAGCTGAGGCGCCGGTCGCCGCAGACGAGGCACTCGTGGTCGGGAACGGTGTCGACCACCTTCTCCCAGAGGTCGGCCAGGTTGTAGTGCACGGCGAGCGAACCTAGTGGACGGCGGGAAGGGCTGAAGTCACACGCCGAGCTTGACGAGACCGGCGTCCACGCGCGACCAGCCGCTCGCTAGCAGCCGGGCCCGACGGTCGGGATCGGCCGAGGCGTCGTCGGACTCCGCCCACAACTCGGTCTCGATCGGCCCGAGCACACCACGGATCTCGCCGAGCTCGTCGGCGTCGTGCTCGACCCGCTCGCGCAGACGCGCGAAGCGCGCCCACGTGGCGGGATCACCGAGCTCGGACGGGACGCCGGCCGGCGGGAACACGGGGACGTAGACGCTCACACACGGACTGCCGAGCGCCACCCAAGCCCGGACCGGCGCCCCGTCGTCGGCTGGGAGCTCCGCCACCATCGACGCGTTGGTCACCTGGTAGTCGCGCACGTGCATGCACACGGTGACGCCGCGCCAATCCTCGTGCACCTCAGTCGGTGGCAAGGACACGTCGGCAGGGTTCGAGCCCGGAGCACCCCACGGCCGCTCACCGTGATGCCGGAGCACCGCGACGAGATCGGCCGGGGTGAGCCCGGCGGCGCCGGTCGCGAGGCATTGGCGTGTGGCGGTGAGGCGGTGATCGGCGATGCCGGTCGGTGTGCGCGGATTGCGCCAGCCGTCGAAGTCGGCCCCCGCGGGTACGTCCCGTGAGGCGCGTGTCCAATCGGTGCTCAGCGTGACCCGGTTCGAGATGGCAGCGCCGTCCTCGACCGGACGCGCCGCCCACGTGCGACCGCTGGTCTCGAGCACCCACGCGCCCTTCGGGTCTGCGATGAGGAACGATGACCAGTACGGGTCGGGCGGATCCTCCTCACCGCTGCCGCCCTGACCGAGCGTCTCCAAGAGGTCACTGATCGCATCGAGCGCGTCGTCGGCGGTCGCGCCGCGCTCGAGGCCGAGGCGAACGAGGTCCATGCCGATGAGGGCAGGCTCAGCTTCGTGCGGATCGTCGATCGTCCAGATCTTCTCGTTGCCGATGGCGACACGGTGGTCGTTGACGCCGTGCTCGAAGCCCCAGAGCCACGTCGGCCGCGACCCCATGAGCGCGTGCGCGCCGGCGTCCTCGAGCTCGAGATACTGAGTACGCAGCCCGCCCGTCGCGCGGCGCAACGGATAGGCCTCGACCACCTGCGGTTCGCGGACCGGACGGTCGGAGTTCTTGGCGAACAGCGTGCGCCCGCCGCTGATGGCGCACAACGTGTCGCACATCAGAAGTCGGTTCCGCCGTCGACCGGGATGGTCGCACCGGAGACGAAGCTGACGGCCTCGGAGCACAGGAACACCGTGACGGCAGCGACTTCATCGGGCAGGCCGACGCGCCCGAGGTCGTTCGTGACACCGAAGTCGCGCTCGATCGCGGCGTAGCCCGCTTCGAGCGGCCCCTCGGGGAGCCCCTCCGAGTCGGTCTCGGTCAGGTACGCCTCCAACGCCGGCGACATCACCGTGCCGGGGCACACCGTGTTCACGAGGATCCCTTCGGGGGCGAGCGCGCGGGCGAGGTTCTTCGACGCGCTCGCCGTCGCCGCGTTTGCCGCCGTGTGGGCGATCAGGCCCGGGCTCTGGTGCCGGATGGACGCCTCGGCGAGGTTCACGATCCGGGCGAACGTTGCCTTGCGCAAGAGCGGGAGCGCGGCCCGCACGGTGCGGATCATCGTCAGGACGCCGACGTCGAAATCCTCGAGCCATTCGTTCTCGGTGAGGTCGTCGAGCCCGCCGACCCGCGACGGACCGGCCGCGTTCACGAGACCGTTCAACTCACCCCACCGCTCGTCGAGGAACGTGAACGCGGCCTCGACCTCGCCCGTGTCGAGGAGGTCGACCTGGAGGCCGAGCGCGTCGGGCGCCCCGCCGGCCATGAGCTCCTCCTCGGCGACGCGGAGGTCGGCCTCGTGACGACCGAGCACGGCGACGCGGCAGCCCTCGGCGGCAAGGAGGTCGGCGGCGGCGCGCCCCATGCCGTGTGACCCGCCGGCGATACACACGGCCCGGTCTCGTAACCCGAGGTCCATCGTCCTTCTTCCTATCGATGCGTGCCTGAAGCATCAATAGGTTGCATCAGGAACGCATCGGCCCGTCAGGCAGCGAGCTGGCGAGCGAGGTGCGTCGCGGTGAGGGGCTCGCCGGTGGCACGCTCGAGGAGCTCGTCCCAGCGCAGCGAGGCGCCGGGGCGGAAGAGCTCGTCGACCAGGAGGCGACCGGCTTCGCGCCGGCCGACCATGCCGCCGGCGCGCGCCTCGAGGGTGGCTTGGAGCTGCGAGGCGACGAGCTCGCCGTACAGGTAGTTCTGGTAGTAGACGGGCGCCACGGTGAGATGGATCTTCGCCGCCCAATCGGGCGCGTGGCGGTCATCGGGTCGTCGCACGCGCTGGAAGCGCTCGACGAGGTCCCACCAGCGCGTGTCGTGGTCGGCGTCGGGATCGGCGTAGAGGCCACGTTCGAAGTGGGTCATCACCAGCACCCAGCGCGAGAACACGAGCAGAGCCGCGCGACGCGCGTCGTCGAGGCGGTTTGCGAGTCCTTGGACCTCGCCCGCATCGACGCCGGCGACTTCGACGAGCCACTGTGGCTCGCGGGCGAGCCGTCCGCACAGCATCGCCACACCCTCGGTGGTGAGCGCATGCGCAGGCTCGCTCAGTAGCCACGGGAGGGAAGGGTCGAGCTCGCGGTCGTAGACGGCGTGCCCGAACTCGTGCAGCATCGTCTCGGTCCAGCGCTCGTTCGGCTCGACGTTGCACAGAACGCGTACGTCGCCTTCACGGTCGATATGGATGCAGAACGCGTGCTGGCTCTTGCCCTCGCGGGAGTACAGGTCACTGCCGGCCAGCACTGGCCGGATGTCGAGCCCGAGTCCGTCGTACGTGCGAACGGTGAGCGCTTCGACCTCGGCTTCGGCGAAGAACGGGTCGAGATTCACCGCGCCGCTGATGGGGGGATCCTGGAAGAACGGATCGTCGAGATGCCACGGCCGGAGATCGGCGACCTCGCAGCCGAACCGCTCGGCCAACGCGGCGTCGAGCCATTCCTTCCACCGCGTGAAGGGCTCGGTGGTCGCCCGGTCGACCTCGTCGAGGGTGGCGAACAGCCGCTCTTCGTCGAGCTCGCTGGTGGCGAGCGCGAGCGCGAAGTGGTCCCGGTAGCCCAGGGCTCGCGCTGCCTCGTTGCGGAGGCGCGCCAGCTCTCGGACGTGGTCCGCGACCTTGGCCCCGACCTGCTTGGCTGCTTGCCACGCGGCACGCCGTTCGCGGGAGTCGTCGCTCGTGCGCAGCACGTCGGCGATGGCGTTGTCGTCGACGCGACGCCCGTCCATCTCCCCGCGGAACGTGTTGAACGTGGTCTCGACCGCAACCTCCAGCTCGACGAGCCGCTGCCGCAGATCGGCCGGCACCTGGTGCGGGGCGAAGGCGTCGTGGAGCACGTCGAGCTGGCGCGCGATCAACGGGTCGAACCGGTCGGATTGGCGGCGGGCAGCCGTGATCGCGGCGAACGCGTCCGTATTGCCGAGGAGCTCACGACGTTCGAGCTCGAGGCGTTCGCGTCGCGCCGCGGCTTCGGGCGAGGCGTGCGTGTTCGTTTCCCACCATGCCTCGGCGAGCGCGGTCTCGACGGGTCGGAGCTTCGACTCCAGCAGCTCGACGAGGCGTTCGGCGTCCGACACGAACGAGCAGTTTACGGTGTTGTTAGAACCTTGTTCCGGTCGCTATCAGGAGCTGATCGACGCGCGAGATCTCGTCGGGTAGGGCGGCCCGAACCGTCTCGGTGACGTCGCGCTGGAAGCGTTGCCAGCCGCTGTCGCCGAGCGCATGGTGCACATAGCGTCCCCAGAAGCTGGTTTCACAGCCGGCGAGCATGTCGCCCTGCGTGACATCCGTGCGGTAAGTCCGCGCGTGGAGCGCGACACCGTGCAGTCCGCCGGCCTCCAACGCGGCACGGAGATGGGCCGGGTCGCTGAACCATCCTTCCCACGGGATCGCGCTCTCGAGCGCGTCGGCGGCGGCGTCGGCGTCGACGTACCGCCCGGCAATCGACTTCCAGATCCCGGCGAGCTCGCGCTGCTCGCCGTCGTCGACCGGCTGGTCATGCAGGGAGCCCCACACCGTCACGCCGAGCCTCCCTCCGGGTCGCAGCACACGGACCATGTCGGCGAGCGCGGCGTCGTACCGCTCGAAGTGCGACAGCACGAAGCTGGCAAGCACCGCGTGGAACACACCGCCCGGGAACGGCAGCCCCGGAGACTCGGCCGCCGCCGGTGTCAGCGGTGCGTTCCCGCGTGCGAGGCGGAGCATCGGCACCGACGGATCGACACCGACGACGACGCCGTGAGGAACATGGCGCGCCGCTTCGATCGCAGCGACTCCGCTTCCGGTGCCGACGTCGAGCACGACCGCGTCGTCCGGGAGCTCGCGAACGTCGGCGAGGTCGACGAGGTCACGGGTGGCCGGCTCGAAGGTCGGACGCCACACGCGGTCGTACTCGGACGCGACCGCGTCGTACGACTCCCACCCGTGCTGGTCCACCGAGCCCAACCGTACCGGTGCATCCGCGACTTGGACTTGGTGCCGGCCTACGTTGGATCCATGACAACCGTGACGGAGGACCTGAAGGGCCTCACGGACGCCGAGTTGTTCGATCGGTTATCGAGGGCGATCCGGGCACTACCGCCTTTCAGCGATCCGGATGGTGAGGCGCGCGAGCGCGCCTGGAACGACATGCGCCGATACCACGACGAGCTCGCCCGCCGGTACGCCGGGCGATAGCGGTTCCGCGTTCTGCTCCGAGCTCGCTTCGCTTCGGCGGCTGCTACTTGAACCGTCTAGCGCCAGGAGCGCTAGATGTGCTGCCCGGTCGCGTTGGTGATCGGCGGGCTGCCTCCGAGGGCGGTGTGGGCTCGGTGATGGTTGTAGAGGTGCAGCCATCGGTCAAGGGCGCGGGTGCGGGCGTGATCGGAGCGGTAGACGCGCACGTAGGCCCATTCGTCAAGGAGGCTTCGGTTGAGCGCTCGACCTTGCCGTTCCAGGCGGGCCGGCGGGGCTGGAGGCGTCGGTGGCGAGCCCCCGTGGCTTCGACAGCCGGTGTGAAGACGCGGGCCCGGTAGCACGAGCCGTTATCGGTCTGGAGGACCTCGACGGTGATGGCCTGTGCGGCAAACCAACGGTGCGCGCGTGCCCAGAACCCGATCGCGGTCGTGGCTTTCTCGTCGGCCAGGACTTCGCTGTAGGCGAGGCGGCTGTAGCTGTCGATCGCGGTGTGGATGAATCCATAGCCGACCATCGTGGTGCTGTGGTGGGCGCAGTTGCCCTGCCCGTGCACACGCCAGCCGCCGCCGGGTGGGATGCGCCCGAGCTTCTTGACGTCCATTTGGACCTGTTCACCTGGATGGACCGCCCCACCGGCACCGTCATCCGCCGCAGCATCGAACACACTCGCCCCGGTGATGAAGGTGCCAGAGACC